>CANJKM010000129.1 GCA_947474805.1 Caulobacterales bacterium
TCGGCGCAAGGCCGTTTGAGGGAAGCTTAAACGCAAGAACGGCCCAGGACGCTATGCCAACCTGGGCAGCCGCTAGAGCTATTTCAGGGTGCTGAGATAGGCGATGACGTTTGCCCGGTCCTTGGCGTCGGTCAGGTTGACCGGCATTGAGGTGCCGGACGAATAGGCCTGGGGATCGGCGAGGAAGGTGTTCAGAAGCTCGGCCGTCCATGCGTCCGTCTTGGCCTTCAGGGCGCGCGTGTAGGTGAAGCCGTCTACCGAGCCGGGCTTCCTGCCCACCACGCCATTCAGATCGGGACCGCCGCCTCCGCCGCCGGGGGTGGGGACGGCCGAGTGACACAGGCCGCACTGTTCGGAGAACAGTTCCTTGCCGGCGGCGACGTCGCCAGCGGGCGCGGCGACAGCCGTCGAAGCGAGGGCGGCCAGGCCCAGAGCGGCGGCGATCCAGCGATAGCGCATTGCAAAACACTCCCGATTACGAAGCCGCCGCCGGCCTTGAGGGGCCGGCGGCGGTGTTAGACTTCACCTGAAACGAGGCCTTAGTTCGGCGTCAGCTTAAGGAGCTGGCCGGTGTCGGCCAGGACATAGACGGCGCCGTCCGGCCCAACGCGAACGTCGCGGATGCGGAGCTTCATGTCATAGAGAAGCGGCTCTTCCTCGACGACCTTGTCATTGACCAGCTTCAGCCGCGACAGCTGGGTGCCGCGCAGGCCGCCCACGAAGACGCTGCCCTTCCAGGCCGGGAACAGATTGCCCTTGTAGAAGGCCAGACCAGACGGCCCGATCACCGGATCCCAGTAGTAGCGGGGCTCTTCCATGCCGGGCTTGGACACCGAACCGTCGCCGAGCGGGAAGCCCGGATAGTCGATGCCGTGCGAGACCACCGGCCAGCCGTAGTTGGCGCCGCGCTTAACCAGGTTCAGCTCGTCGCCGCCGCGCGCGCCGTGCTCGGTTTCCCACAGCCGGCCAGCCGGATCGAAGGCCGCGCCTTCCTCACTACGGTGTCCGATGCTCCAGATCTCGGGCAAGGCGCCCTTGGTGCGGAGGTAGGGGTTGCTCGGATGCGGCTTACCCTCGGCGGTGAGGTGGATCATCTTGCCGAGCGTGTTGTCGAGTTTCTGGGCCATCATCCACGGCGGGGAGCGCGAACGGTCGCCGCAAATCATGAAGACGCTGCCGTCCTTGGGGTCGATGGCGATCCGGCCGCCCTCGTTGGCCACCAGGGCCTTGGGCAGAACCGGGGTGACGCGGAACAGCACCTTGACGTTGCCGAGCGCGAGCCCCGCTTCGTCCAGGTTGGCGCTGGCCAGCACGATATTGCTCTCGTCGGTCCCGACCAGCTCGCTGTAGCTGAAGAAGATCCGCTTGTTCTTGGCGTAGTTCTTGTCGAGCGCCACATCCAGCAGGCCGACCTGGCCGCCGAAGTTGACCGCGGGCAGGCCCTTGATCGCGTCGGACAGCGAACCGTCAGCGGCGACGATCCGCATCGTGCCGGGCTTCTCGGTGACCAGCATCCGGCCGTTCGACAGGAACTGCAGCGCCCAGGGCTGCTTCAGCGCCGTGGTCAGGGTTGTGGTCTTGAAGGGCGCGCTCTGTTTGTAGGGCGCGCGGGTCTGTTGCGGGAAGGTCGGATAGCCGTTGGCCTTCTCGCCTGGACGGGTCTCGAGCGGCTTGCCCTCGATCAGTTGCGGGTTCGGGAAGCCTTGCGAGTTCTTGCTCTGCTGGGCTTCGACGCCCGGCGGGCGGCCGGTGTATTCCACCGCGGCGGCGGCCAGCGCGGCCGCGGGTGCGATGGCGAGGCAGGCGATACAGACGCCCATCAGTCTTTGTTTCAACTCAGGCCCTCCCAGGCATTGATCTTGGATTTGTAGTTCGGGGTGTCGAAGGTCGGCAACGGTCTAGCATGCAGCGAGACGGCGCCCACCCATCCGCCACAGCAACGGGCACATTTCCACGCCTTTGTGACGGCGCCTAGCGCAGGGGCGCGCTGTAAATGACAAAGGGGCCGGGATCTTCGGCGCCCTTCGCTTGGCCGGTGCGATAAGCGAACTTGGCATTATCGATCCACACCCGGTTTCCGATCAAGGTCATGGCGGTGACGCCGGGGTCCTGCTTGATGACGCGCACGCTGGCCTGATCGCCGTTGACCGTCACCTCGCTGACCCGCCCCGACGTGGCCGAGTTCTCGGCCAGCAGGAACCGGTCGCCCGCCGTCTTGCGCATACCGTCCGGCCCGGCCAGCGGCAGCGAAGGCTTCAGTTCGGTGATGCCGCCCGCTTTGCCGTCCGCCCCCATGGCGATGTGGAAGAGTTTGCTGACCGTGACCGAGTTCACATAGAAGCCGCCGTCTCCGGCGGTCGCGATGCCGTCGATCCCGGCCAGCCTGGCGTCGGTGATCCAGGTCTCGAGCTTCGAGCCGCCCTTCCCCAGCCGATAGATGCTGCTCGTCCCGGTGTCGGTGACATAGAGGGCGCCGTCCTTGCCGATATCCATGTCGTTGCACACGGCCTTGGCCGGGTCGGGCATCGCGATCTTGGCCTTCGGAGCCCCGGTCTTCAGGTCGAAGGCGTAGAGGAACTGGCTGGCGGGATCGCGGGCGACCTCCTGGGATGAGATCGAGCAGACGAAAAGCACACCCTGGCTCTCGTCGGCGAAGACGCCCAGCGCGGTCTTGATCCCCGTCTTGGCCGGATCGAGCCACAGGGCCGCGGCCGAGGCGCCGGCCTTGGCCCGATAGACCCCGCCGTTGCCGTAAGAGCCGATGTACAGATCGCCGTTGCGGGTCGCCGTGATGCTTTCGGGAAACAGCCGCGTCCCCGGCAGGCTCACGGACGAGGCGGGCGCCGCCACGGCCGGGGCGGCGGCGAGAAGGAGAGCGGCCGCGGCGGCCACGGACTTGAGCATAGGATCCTCCATGATCGTTCAGGCCAGTCTCTGCGAACTGTGCCGTACGCGGTTACACATGTCATTCCCCGCGCGGCGGGGGAGCCCTCAGTGTTTGCGATGGAAGGGGATGAGCGCCGCCACGACCGCCCCCCCCACGACCAGCCCGACCACCGCCGAGGCGACCACGGTCGCGAGCCAGCCGGTCAGCGCCCCGATCCCAGGCGCCGCCGAGGCCGCGTGGGCCATGGCCTCGACCGCCGCGGGCACGGGCTCAAGGCCGAACACATGCAGCCCGTGGACGATAATCCCGCCGCCGACCCAGAGCATGGCCGCCGTGCCAACCCAAGTCAGCAGGGCGAGCGCCGCCGGCATCCCGTGCACCAGCGCCCGGCCAAAGCCGCTGACGGCGCGATTTCGGCGCTTGGCCAAATGCAGGCCGATGTCGTCGATCTTCACGATAAGGCCGACGACGCCGTAAACGCCGATGGTGATGGCCAGGCCGACCAGGACCAGGACGGCGGCCTGAATGGCGATCGGCCGGTCGGCGACATCTCCCAGGGCGATGGCCATGATCTCGGCCGAAAGAATCAGATCGGTGCGGATAGCGCCCTGGACTTTTTGCTTTTCCAGGTCGGCCGAATTGAGCGCCAGTTCCTCGATCTCCTCGACCGCTGGATGCGGATGAAAGGCCTCGATCAGCTTCTCGGTGGCCTCGAAACAGAGATAGCTTCCGCCCACCATCAGGAGCGGCGTCACAGCCCAGGGCGCGAAGGCGCTGAGCAGCAGGGCGGCCGGCAGGATGAAGAAGAATTTGTTCCGCAGCGAACCGACAGCGATCTTGAGCACGATCGGCAGTTCGCGGTCAGGGGTGAAACCCATCGCATAGGCGGGGGTGACGGCGGTGTCGTCGACCACCACGCCGACGGCCTTGCCGCCGGCCTTGCCGGCCGCGCCGGCGATGTCGTCCACCGAGGCGGCGGCGATCTTGGCGATCCCGGCCACATCGTCCAGCAGCGCGACCAGGCCTGAAGCCATCTTCTTACCCGTGGCTGCGGACCCCAACGGCCCGGCCCGTTGGCTAAAGGCTGGGACGTCGGACGTAAAGGCTGGCCTCCCGTCTAAAGGCCGAACCGGGTCCGGGCCAAATCGCGTCGCCGCTTCGTCCCCTAAGGGAGACCTCAGCTGTCGAGGCCTGGGCTCGACCGGGCGACGTGGAAATCCCCGCTCACCGACAAGACGATCCAGTCGCCGGGCCTTGCGACCAGAACCCCGCAGATGCTGTGGATTCTCACGCACCCTGGCTCTTTGGCGTCGGAGCCCGCCTCGCCTAGCCAGGCCCAGAGGGCGCTGCGCCCCTTGGCGTCGTGAGCGGGCGGCACGCGCAAAGCGGCGCCGTGATCGAATCGGGGAAGGGAGCGGACAGCGGTCATGGATGCCGAACAGACCGTGCGTCGGTCACCAGAACCTTAAGGAAGCGAAGCTAGCTTGGCCGATAGGCTGGAGTGTGGTGTCTTTCTCCAGCGTGCACGGAGAAGAAATCGATGGCCGACAAAGGTAAGCCCTCCAAGGGTCTGGCGAAGCTGGCGGCGCAGGTGCTGCGCAAGGGCGAGGCTACCGTCGAGGAGGCCATACGACTGGCCAGCGGCGTACTCGGCCGAAAGAAGGCTAAGAAAGTCATAGCCGTTCCGGCGCCCACCCCGGCCGCCGCCGCCAAGCCCGCTGTCGCCGCCGCCAAGCCCGCGTCAAAAGAGAAGCCGAAGTCCAAGCCCAAGGCGAAGACTCCCAATGCCGCCAAGGCCGAAAACCCGACCGCAAAGCCCGCCGCCGCTGCGGCTCCGAAGGCGGCCAAGCCTGCTCCGAAGCCCAAGCCGCCCAAGGCCGCTCCGGCGAAGGCTGTGAAAGCCCCGAAGGCCGCCGCGAAAGCCGCAGCCAAGCCCAAGGTCGTGAAGGCGGCCAAGGCGCCTGCCCCCGCTAAATCCGCGCCCAAGGCGAAGGCGGCGGCCAAATCCAAGGCCGAGACGCCCAAGACGGCGAAACCCAGGCCGGCGGCCAAGCCGAAAGCCTAGCCCTGACCGATCCGGTCACGGATCTGGAACGCGTTAGCCGTTACGAAAGCACCGCAGCTTAGGGTCGGCCTATGTTTGGGTCGAATTCCCCGATCGCCATCGCGGCCTATCAGGTCCTGCGCTTTCTCAATCCGAGCGAGAGCTATTGCCTCGTCTATCTGATGGGCGGAATGGTCTTCGCCGTGGCGGTGATGCTGTGGCGCCGCCGGGGACGACGGACACTCAAGCCCGAACCGATGCTCAGACTGCTCGGCTCGCGCAAGCTGTGGCTGCACGACTCGACGAAACTCGACTTAAAGCTCTACCTCTTCCACGGCGTCCTGATAATGGTCGCCTACGGCCTCTTCCAAGGCTCGAGCGAGCTCTGGCGCACCGGCGCGGGCTCGCTGCTCTCCGCCGCCCTCGGGCCCTCGCCGCAGATCGCCGCGCCTCGGCTGCTGGTCGGCGCCGTCACCACCCTCGGTCAGGTCCTGGCGCTGGAGTTCGGCTACTGGGTGCTGCACTACGCCTTCCACAAGGTCCCGGCGCTTTGGGAGCTGCACAAGGTCCACCACTCCGCCGAAGTGATGACCCCGCTGACTGAATGGCGCCAGCACCCGATTGAGTTCGTCGCCTTCGGCAATGTCCTGACCCTGGCGACCGGCGGCGCCTATGGCGTCTTCGCCTGGCTGTTCGGGCCGGGCACCCAGCCCTTCACCCTATTCCAGGTCAACATCCTGCTGGTCTTGCACTTCGCGACCTTCCACCACCTGCGCCATTCGGGGGTCTGGATCGCGGCGCGCGGATGGCTCGGCCGGCTGGTCCACAGTCCCGCCCACCACCAGATTCACCACTCGACCGATCCGCGCCACTTCGACAGCAACCTCGGCTACGCCCTGTCGGTCTGGGACTGGGCCTTCGGCACCCTGGTCATCCCCGAGCGTCGCGCCCGCGTGAAGCTGGGCGTCGAAGGCGAGCCGCCCTACCGCGGCCTGCTCGACACCCTGGTCCGGCCCATGGCCGCCGGCGCCCGCACACTGATCCCGCGATCGACGTGAGCGCTCCGCCCGACGGCTATCACCCGGTTCCGCCCGGCAAGCTGGCCTCGGTGGTGACCAGCCTGGAGATGCTTGCGCCGGCCCCCGCCCGCGCAGAGCCTTCGGGCCTTGGCCTCTCTCTGCGCCGCGTCGCCGCGCCTGGCGCCGACTGGTACCGCGCCCTCTACGCCCGCCTGGGCCGCGACTGGCTCTGGTTCGCCCGGTTGTCGATGGCCGATCCGGCGCTGCTGGCCATCCTCCACGATCCCAAGGTCTGGGTCTTCGCACTGGAGCAGGACGGCGCCGACGTCGGTCTTCTGGAGTTGGATTTCCGTCAGCAGGAAGAGGCGGAGATCGTCTATTTCGCCCTCGCCGCCGAGCTTCAGGGCCAAGGCGCCGGCCGCTGGCTGATGAACCGCGCCCTGGAGATCGCCTGGGCCGAACCAATCGGCCGTCTGTGGGTCCACACCTGCACCCTGGATCACCCCGCCGCCCTCGACTTCTACCGGCGCAGCGGTTTCACCCCCTTCCGCCGCCAGATCGAACTGGCCGACGACCCGCGCGCGACGGGCGCCCTGCCCCGCGACGCCGCGCCCCGGACGCCCATCCTTTAGCGCCCGCGCGGAACAGCGCGGGGTTTGAAGGGTTAGCCCCGTTCGCGGGAGGCGAGCCTTGGACATCACCTAACTAATCCTCGACGACCACGCCGAGCAGCGCCGGCCGTTCGCCATCCTCGAGCAGATCGACGACGCCGACACGAGCGGCCTGGCCGCCATCTGGGGCCGGCTTTCCGCCTTCCTTGAGGTGCACGCCGAGGCCGAGGAGCGGCTCTTCTACCCCGCCCTGCTGGAATGGGGCCGGGGTGCGGACGGCAAGACGAGCCCGGAAGCCGAGACCATCGACGCCATCGAGGACCACAACGAACTGCGCGAGGCCGTGGCCTCGGTCGCCGGCCTAAAGGTCGGCGGAGCCGCCTGGCGCAAGGCGGTGGGATGCGCCAACCGCGCCAACAGCGACCACATGGGCGAGGAAGAGCGCCAGGGCCTGACCGATTTTCGCCAGCGCGCGCGCCTTCGGCTACGCCACGACCTCGCGATCCAGTTGGCTGTCTTCGAGGCCGAGCACATCAAGGGCGTCCGGCCGATCGACAAGGACCCGAAGGCCTACATCGCCAAGCATGGGGGCGATCCCAAGCGCGCTTGATCGAGCCAGGGTTTGGGAGAGACTGGCGGCATGATCGCCAAGACGCCCGAGCCGCCCTACTACGCCGTCATCTTCACCTCGATCCGCACTGAGCGCGATCCGGAGGCCTATTACGCCGCGTCCGACCGCATGGTCGAACTCGCCCAAGGTCAGCCCGGCTTTCTCGGTGTCGAGAGCGCCCGCGAGGGGCTGGGGATCACCGTCTCCTACTGGTCGAGCCTAGAAGCGATCGCCGCCTGGAAACGTCATGCCGACCACGTCGTCATCCAGGCCGAGGGCCGGCGCGGCTGGTACGCCGCCTTCAAGACCCGGATCGCCAAGGTGGAGCGAGCCTACGGGTTCGATTGGTCGGGCGAGAACTGACCTGGAGCCTGAATACTAGAACGGCCGCGGCTACGAACCCGATCGAAAAGGTCAGCGCCCCAAAAGCATCGGGGCGATTGTCACCGTCTCGCCCCGAAACTGACCATCAAAGCTCGGCCTGGTCACGCCTCTGGTCCATGAATTGCAACTTCTCCACCGCCGAGACGTTGGTCCGGTGAGCCCAAAAACGCGGCCTTCCAATTCCAGGCGTCCATGACGCCCGGGAATTGGGCGACATTGCGATCGCTCTCAAGGAGACCATTATGATTCCCAATCACGCCAAGGCCTTACTTGCTATTGGAGCGCTGGCCGCGCTGCCGCTGTCGGCCCACGCCCAATACCGCCGGCCACCTTCGGAAAGTCTGTCTGGCGGCTGCAGCAACGTCCAGACCTTGCAGAACGGCTATGTCACCGCCGAATGCCGCGACAGTCGAAACCAAATGCGGTGGAGCAGCATCTACTACCCGCAATGCCGCAGCGAATTGTCTAACGAGAACGGCATGCTCGCCTGCCGAGGCGCGACGGCGAGTGGCGGCAATGTGGTGGCGGTCCAGCAGCCATCGACCGGCGCCGCGATCGTCGGAGCCTTGGCCAGCGCCCTTCTCGGCACTAACAACAACATGACGCTCTACACCTCCAACGCCCAATATCCTGCCTGGGGGGAAGCCGGCTACGGCGATCCTCGCACCGATCCGCGCTTCGGAGACCAGGGCTGGGGCAACGGCAGATCGGGCCAATGGGTGCCGATGGCTCAGCGCCAATCATGGCTGGAAAAGCGGATCGCCATGGGCGAGCAACAGGGCACGCTCACCCGGGCGGAAGCGACGAACCTGCGCCGCCAGCTGGCGCAGTTGGACAGGCTTGAGACCCGCTACAACCGGCGCGGCCTGACCAACACCGAACGTGCCGACCTGGATCGCCGCTTCGACGCCCTGAGCCTGCAGGTCAGACTTGACCGTCA
>CANJKM010000130.1 GCA_947474805.1 Caulobacterales bacterium
CCGGCGGCGATGGCGCGCCCTATCTGACCGAGGGCTGGGCGGCGCCGGAAGCCGGCGGGGTCTGGTCCCTGGGCAAATGGGCGGTGGTCGACGTGCCGATCCCGCCGAAGACGCGGCGCTATCGCTCGCCCTACGCCGAGATCGCCATCTTCGGCTTCGTGCCGCCGCAGAGCCCCGAGCGCAAGATCTGGGTGACGGTCGGCGACGACCCGCCCGAGCAGCGCAACCTGCTGGCCTTCAAGCGTTCGAGCCTGGTGGTCGAGCATCCGCTGACGCCCGCCCAGATGGCCAAGGGCACGCTTCGGGTGGTGTTCGAGATCGAGAACCCGGTGGCGCCGGCGTCGCTTCGCCTCGGCGACGATCCCCGTCTCCTGGGGATCGGGCTGGAGCAGATCAGGATCCTGCCCCGCGTTCCATGACGAGGAAGGGTGGCGGCGCCGCGAAGAACCGTGAAGGCGATTTCAATCCCCTCAGACCTGTCGTAACAGGTGGGCGCCGGATGCATGCAGCCACGGCCGCAAGCAGAGCTAGCTCCCTATAGAGTGAATTAAGGTCCCTGGGATTAGAAGCCTTCGACGCGAGCCGCAGCAAGACCCGCCGAGGATCAAGATAGGCCTTCATAGAGGCAGTCTCAAGGCGGCGTTGATCCCGCCTCCCCTTATTCGTCATCACCCGACTTGATCGGGCCATGACGGCGTAGGCTGGACTACCGCGCCATGCCCTCGATCCGCGCCGAGGCCGCCTCCAGCAGGCTCGCCGCCTCGTCCTCGATCGACGCCAGCCGGGTTTCGGCCTCCGCCAGCCGCGCGCGGGCGTCGGCCAGTTCGTCGGCGGTCAGCAGGGCCGCCATCAGGAACAGCCGCAGCTCGCCGACCTGGCCGACCTGGGCCGCCACCTCCGCCACCTGGTCGTTGAACAGCTTGGCCAGCGACTGGACGTGCCCTTCCTGACCGTCTTCGCAACCGACCCCGTATTGGCGGCCATTGACCTCGACATTCACCGTGGACATGGGCTCAGCCTCCCGCCTTCAAGGCCGCGCGCACCTCGGCCGCCGCGCGGCCGAGCGCTTCCGAGGCTTCGCCGGCCAGGCCTTCGAGCGCCTTCTCACGCGCCTTGGCCGCGTCCAGCTTGGCCGCCAGATCCGCCCGGTCGGCGTCGAAAAGATCGGCGCCCGGACCGCCGCGCGCCAGCCGCGCTTCGAGGTCAAGGATCGCCCGCTCCAGCCGCTGGGCGGCCACCGAATAACGGCTCTCAGGTTCGGGGGTCATCGGCGCTCCGCAATAAGACTCAGGGCCTCCTCCATCCTATAGACTGTGTTGGGCACGGGTTTGAAGGCGCTCGCGCTTGCGAAAGCGGCGGGGCTGGCGCAAAACCCCGCCCTTCCTGTCGATCCGTCCGCGCGAGAGAGCCCATGTCCGTCGATCCGGCGTCCGCACACGTCACGCCGCTCATCATGGCCAACGCCATCCGCGCCCTGTCCATGGACGCGGTCCATCGCGCCCGTTCGGGCCACCAGGGCATGCCGCTCGGCATGGCCGACGTGGCCACGGCCCTGTTCACCGGACCGCTGAAGTATGACGCGAGCGCCCCCGACTGGGCCGACCGCGACCGTTTCGTGCTCTCGGCCGGCCACGGCTCGATGCTGCTCTACGCCCTCCTCTATCTGACCGGCTATCCGGGCGTGACCATCGAGGAGATCAAGAACTTCCGCCAATGGGGCTCCAAGACCCCGGGCCACCCCGAGTACGGCCACACGGCCGGGGTCGAAACCACCACCGGCCCGCTGGGCCAGGGCTTGGCGACCGCCGTGGGCATGGCCATGGCCGAGCGCCACCTGGCCGCCCGCTACGGCAAGCCGCTGGTCGACCACCACACCTGGGTCATCGCCGGCGACGGATGCCTGATGGAGGGCGTCAGCCACGAGGCCATATCGCTCGCGGGCCGGTTCAAGCTGAACAGGCTGACGGTTCTGTTCGACGACAACAACGTCACCATCGACGGCGCCGCCACCATCGCCGAGACCGGCGACCAGCTGAAGCGCTTCAAGGCGGCCGGCTGGGCCGTGAAGGCCATCGACGGCCACAATCACAAAGAGATCGAGACGGCCCTGGCCTGGGCCAAGAAGCAGAAGCTTCCCACCCTGATCGCCTGCAAGACCAAGATCTCCAAAGGCGCGGGCCCGAAAGAGGGCGACCCGCACAGCCACGGCTACACCCTGTTCGACCCCGAGATCGCCGCCGCCCGCGAGGCCATGACCTGGACCCACGAGCCCTTCGTGATCCCCGAACCCGTGCTGCACGCCTGGCGCACCGCTGGAGCCCACGGCGCGCATGAGCGGGCCAAGTGGGAGAAGCGGCTCAAGCGCTCGCACGACCGCGCCGAGTTCGAACGCCAGGTGATCAAGGGCGAACTGCCCAAGGACGCCTTCGAGGCGCTGGACGCCTATACCGCCGGCCTGTTCGCGGCCCCGGTGGTCAACGCCACCCGCGTCCATTCCGGCTCGGCCCTGGAACGCCTGACCCCGGCCATCCCGGAGATGGTTGGCGGCTCGGCCGACCTGACCGGCTCCAACAACACCTTCGTCAAGGGCATGAAGGCCTTCGACACGCCCGACTACGCCGGCCGCTACGTCCACTACGGCGTGCGCGAGCACGGTATGGCCGCGGCCATGAACGGCATGGCGCTGCACGGCGGGGTCATCCCCTATTCCGGCACCTTCATGGCCTTCGCCGACTACAGCCGCCCGGCCATCCGGCTCGGCGCCCTGATGGGCGTGCGCGTGATCCACGTGATGACCCACGACTCTATCGGTCTGGGCGAAGACGGCCCGACCCACCAGCCGGTCGAGCATCTGGCGTCCTTGCGCGCCATGCCCAACCTCCTGGTCTTCCGGCCCGCCGACGCGGTCGAGGCCGCCGAGTGCTGGCGTCTGGCCCTGGAAGCCAAGTTCACTCCCTCGATCATGGCCCTGTCGCGTCAGAAGACCCCGGCGGCCCGGATCGCGCCGTCCGGCAACCTGTCGGCCCGCGGCGCCTATGAGCTGCGCGCCGCCGAGGGCGGCAAGGCCCAGGTCAGCCTGTTCGCCTCCGGCGCCGAGGTCGGCGTCGCGCTTGAAGCCCGCGAGAAGCTGCAGAGCCAGGGCGTCCCGACCCGCGTCGTCTCCACCCCCTGCTGGGAGATTTTCGACCTGCAGGACGACCTCTACCAGCTCGAGACCATCGGCGCCGCGCCGGTGCGGGTCGCGGTCGAGGCGGGCGTCCGCCAGGGCTGGGAGAAGTTCATCGGCGAGGGCGGCGGCTTTGTCGGCATGTCGAGCTTCGGCGCCTCCGCCCCGTTCGAGACCCTCTACAAGGAGTTCGGCATCACCGCCGACGGCGTCGTCGCCTGCGTGAGAACGAAGCTGGACGCCTGATCATGGCCAGCGCGCCCAAGATCGGCATGGTCAGCCTCGGCTGCCCCAAGGCCCTGGTCGATTCCGAGCGGATTCTGACCCGGCTGCGCGGCGAGGGTTACGAGACCTCGTCGAGCTACGCCGGCGCCGACGCCGTCATCGTCAACACCTGCGCCTTCCTCGACTCCGCGCGTGAGGAGAGCATGGAGGCCATCGCCGAGGCCATCGCCTCGGGCCGCCCGGTCATCGTCACCGGCTGTCTTGGCGCCGAGAAGGAGCTGATCGAGGCCCGCTTCACCGATCTCGCGGCCATCACCGGCGCCCACGCCTATGACGCCGTCGCCGACGCCGTGCACAGGATCGCCCCGCGCGACCCCTTCGCCGACCTCGTGCCCCAGACCCTCGGCGGTCTGAAGCTGACCCCCAAACACTTCGCCTATTTGAAGATCAGCGAGGGCTGCGACCACCGCTGCAGCTTCTGCATCATCCCCTCCCTGCGCGGCGACCACGTCTCCCGCCCGATCGGCGATGTGCTGCGCGAAGCCGAGGACCTGGTCGAAAGCGGCGTGAAGGAATTGCTGGTCGTGGCCCAGGACACCTCAGCCTACGGGCTCGACGTCCGCTATGCGCCCGGCGAATGGCGCGGCCGGGAATGGAAGGGCGACCTTGAGGGCCTCTGCCAGGGGCTCGGCGAACTCGGCGTCTGGGTGCGGCTCCACTACGTCTATCCCTATCCGCACGTCGACAAGGTCATCCCGCTGATGGCCGAGGGGAAGATCCTCCCCTATCTCGACATCCCCTTCCAGCACGCCAGCCCGAGCGTGCTCAAGGCCATGAAGCGCCCCGGCAACCAGGAAAAGACCCTGGAGCGGATCGCCAAATGGCGCTCGATCGCGCCGAACCTTGTCATCCGCTCGACCTTCGTGGTCGGCTTCCCCGGCGAGACCGAGGCAGATTTCGAGTTTCTGCTGCAATGGCTGGAGGAGGCCCAGCTCGATCGGGTCGGCGCCTTCGCCTATGAAAACGTCGCCGGCGCCGCCTCGCGCGACCTGCCCGATCACGTGCCCGAAGAGGTCAAGCAGCAGCGCCGCGAACGCTTCATGCAGGCCGCCGGCCGGATCAGCCGCGCCAAACTCAAGGCGAAGGTCGGCAAGACGCTCGAAGTCCTGGTCGACAGCATCCGCCCCGACGGCGTCGCGGTCGCCCGCTCCTGGGCCGACGCGCCCGAGATCGACGGCAATGTCTTCGTCACCCCCGGCGGCATGCTCAAGGTCGGCGACAAGCTGAAGGTCCGCGTCGACCGCTCCGACGCCTTCGACCTCCACGCCTCCCCGACCGACTTCAAGCTGCGCGCGACGCCGATGGCCCAGCCCCTGCCCGGCCGCCGCATGCACCGGATCATCTCGCGGGTCTGATCCCGCCGATATGGCGGCGTCATCTTCCCGGTGTAGGGTGAAGGGATGAAGCCGCTCGTCACCCTCGTCCTCGCCGCCATCACCCTCTCCGCCTGCTCGGCGCTCAGCAACGCCAGGGACCCCCGCATGGACCCCGGCCAGCGCCCCCATCCGGTCGGCGACCCGAGGCGCTAGGGTGTTCGGCTTCGGGCGCAAGCATCGGGCCTCCGCCGCGCCCCCCGCCCCGCCGGCCAGCGCCCCCTGGGTCGCGCGGACCTGGACCGTCGCCGACGGCCTGACCCTGCACGCCCGCGACTACGCCCCCTCGGGCGGTGAGGCGAAACTGCCGGTCGTCTGCATCCACGGCCTGACCCGCAACGCCGCCGATTTCGAGACCGTCGCCCCCTGGATGGCCGCCCGCGGCCGCCGCGTCCTGGCCGTCGACGTGCGCGGGCGCGGCCGCTCGGACCGCGATCCCCAGCCCGCCCGCTACATCCCGCCCGTCTACGCCGGCGACATCCTCTGCCTGCTCGACACGCTCGGGATCGCCCGCGCCCTGTTCGTCGGCACCAGCATGGGCGGGATCATCACCATGGTGATCGCCTCCCTGCGCCCCCTGGCCGTCGCCGGCTCGGTGCTGAACGACGTCGGCGCAACCCTGAACTCCGAGGGCCTCAAGCGGATCGGCGCTTATCTGGGCAACCCGGTGAAGGTGTCCGGCTGGATGGAGGCCGCCGACTACGCCAGGTCGATCAACGGGCGCGCCTTCCCCCACTACGGCCCCGCCCAGTGGGACGCCTTCGCCCGCCGCCTGTTCACCCACAACCCGGACGGCTCGCTCCACCTGGCCTACGACCCCGACATCGCCGTCCCCTTCAAGGCGGCCGACCCCGACGCCCCGCCCCCGGACCTGACCCCGATCTTCCTCGGGCTGGTCTCCGGTCGGCCCTCGCTGCTGATCCGCGGCGCCCTGTCGGACCTCATCGACGAGGGCCGCGCCCTTTCGATGCGGATGCTCGACCCCCAGCTCGACTACGCCGAAGTTAAGGGCGTCGGCCACGCCCCGATGCTCGATGAGCCGGAAGCTCTGGACGCCCTCGCCAAATTTCTCGACTCTGCGCCCTGATTTCGCCCCGGCTATCGGATCGCCTGGAGCAATGAGGAGTTTGCCGACTATGGATCGCCTGAAAGCCTTCGCCGCCGCCTTCGCCGTTCTGGCGGCCCTGGTCCTGTCAGGCGCCCCGGCGAGAGCCGCCGTTGAGGTCAATATCGACCAGGGCGCGGTCCAGCCCCTTCCGATCGCCATCCCCGGCTTCACCGGCGGCGAAGCCCGCGCCCAGACCCTCGGCGCCGACATCGCCCGCGTCGTGGCCTCCGACCTCGAGCGTTCCGGTTTCTTCCGCCCGCTCGATCCCAACGGCTTCGTCGAGAAGAACCTCGACGTGAACGTCCAGCCGCGCTTCCCCGACTGGCGGGTGATCAACGCCCAGGCCCTGGTCAACGGCGCCGCGGTGATCGAGGCCGACGGCCGGCTGCGCGTCGACTTCCGCATCTGGGACGTGTTCAACGAGCAGCAGCTGCAGGGGCTGCAGTTCATGTCGACGCCCGAGAACTGGCGCCGCGTCGCCCACAAGATCGCCGACGCCGTCTACAAGCGCCTCACCGGCGAGGAGGGCTATTTCGACACCCGCATCGTCTTCGTCGCCGAGAGCGGCCCCAAGACCGCCCGCGTCAAACGCCTTGAGATCATGGACCAGGACGGGGCCAACCCCTCCTACCTGACTGACGGTTCCTATCTGGTGATGACCCCGCGCTTCTCCACCACCGACCAGGAGATCACCTATATGGCGCTGCGGCCGGACTCGGCCCGCGTCTATCTGTTCAACATCGAGACCGGCCGCCAGGAGATCCTCGGCAGCTTCCCCGGCGTGGTCTTCGCGCCCCGCTTCTCGCCGGACGGCGCCCGCGTGGCCTTCTCGGTCGAGCGCGGCGGCAACACCGACGTCTATCTGATGGACCTGCGCACCCGCACCTCGACGCGGCTGACCACCGATCCCTCCATCGACACCTCGCCCTCCTTCTCGCCCAACGGCCAGCAGCTCGTCTTCAACTCCGACCGCGGCGGCCAGGCCCAGATCTACGTCATGAACCTCGACGGCTCCGGCGTGCGCCGCATCTCCTTCGGCGGCGGCCGCTACACCACCCCGGTCTGGAGCCCGCGCGGCGATTTCATCGCCTTCACAAAACAGACAGGCGGCACCTTCCATATCGGCGTCATGAAGCCCGACGGCTCGGACGAGCGGATCCTGACCACCTCCTATCTGGACGAGGGCCCGACCTGGGCCCCCAACGGCCGGGTGCTGATGTTCGGCCGCGAGACCCCGGGCGGCGGCTCCAGGCTCTGGACGGTGGACATCTCGGGCCGCAATCCGCGCCCGGCGCCCTTCCCCGGCGCCGCCTCGGATCCGGCCTGGTCGCCGCTCCTGAAGTGAGACTGACCACAAAATGACTAGCGGGAACCGCAAAGCTTCCGCTTAAGTAGGCGAGTATCAATCTAGCGGCGCCGCTTAGAGGGTGTCGGCAACTCAAGCTAAGGAGGCTGCAATGCCCTCTATCACCACTGTTTTGCGCACCACCGTCATGGTCGGCGTCCTGGCTCTGGTGGCCGCCTGCGCCACCACGCCGCCCCCGCCGCCCGCCGCGACCAACACCCCGCCGCCGCCGAGCGCGCCGCCCCCGCCGCCGCCCCCGCCGGTGGCCCAGCGCCCGGTCGGTCCGGTTCCGGGCTCGCTCGAGGACTTCCTGGTTTCGGCCGGCGACCGCGTCTATTTCGAGACCGACAGCTACAGCCTGGCCTCGGACGCCCAGCAGATCCTCGACCGCCAGGCCGCCTGGCTGTCGCGCTATCCCCAGGTGACCATCCGCGTCGAGGGCAACTGCGACGAACGCGGCACCCGCGAATACAACTTGGCGCTCGGCAGCCGCCGCGCCGAGTCCGTGCGCGCCTATCTCGCCTCGCGCGGGGTGAACGCCGCCCGCATCTCGACCATCTCCTACGGCAAGGAGCGCCCGATCGACGGCGCCTCCACCGAGGACGCCTGGGCCAAGAACCGCAACGGCCACACCACCCTCGTCGCCGGTATGCGCTGAGGCTGACGTCCGACACGGATCGGGGCGGCGCCTTCGCGTCGCCCCCTTTCGTCTTTAGAAGCCTCTATTACTGAGCAAGAGGCGAAGCGATGAGCATTCCCCACACCTTCCGCGCCGGGCTGCTGGCCACGGCCCTCGGCTTCGCCGCCTTCGGCTCGGTCCAGGCCCAGACCGCGGACGACCGCCGCTTCGACCGCATCGAGCGCCAGCTGAAAACGCTGCAGCAGATCGTGCTCCAGGCCCAGGCCACCGGCCAGCCGGTGCTCGTCCGCCCCGAGGGGCCCGACCCCGCACTGACCGCCATGCAGCAGCGGCTCGATGACATGGAGCAGACGCTCACCCGCCTGAACGGCGGCATCGAGACCGCCATGCACGACCTCGACACCCTTCGCCGCAACGCCGCCGCCGACAACACTCAGCGCGGGCTGGAGCTGCGCTCCCTTTCCGATCGCCTCACCAAGCTTGAGGCCATGGCCGCCGCCGCCCAGGGGCCGGTGCTGCCCGACCCCGCCGCCGCTCCGGTCGCGCCGCCGGTCCCGGCCCCGGCGCAGACC
>CANJKM010000131.1 GCA_947474805.1 Caulobacterales bacterium
CAGTGCGCCAAGTTGGTTTCGACCCGAGGAACCTGTTCCTCCATGGGCTCTCGCGCGCCCATCAGATAGACCGGACCCTGCGGATCGGAGTGGGCGAATTGCATGGCGCGATGCACGAGCTGCTTCACGTTGCGCCCGGTGCGGATCTCGTTGTCGTAGCGCATGTACTCCCGGACGATGCCGCGCTGGTCGTAGACGTCCTGGGTCCATTGGATGAATTCGTTACGGCTGCCCAGGAGTTCGCCTTCCTGGGTGTAGGGCGAGGCCCCCGCGAAAATCATCACCGGGGTTCGCCCCTTGCAGGCGTTGTGTATGCCGCCGCCAAGGTTCTGAGTGCCGCATTCGACGTGCACTACCACCGCCTGGGCCTGGCCGGAAATCATGGCGTGCCCATGGGCCGCCGAGATGGCGACGAACTCATGGGGTGACGTGACGATAGTGGGAATCTTCCACCCTTCGCGCCGCGCCAGGGCGATCGCCTCGACCATGGCGGGGTGATCGCTGCCGATGTTGGCGAAGACATAGTCCACGCCGGCCTCCACCAGGGCTTCGAGAAAGGCCGTGCTCGTCGTGTACATTTTTGATCTCGGGCTATGGCCGGGCGGCGGCGGTCCGGGGGACGTGACGCGTAACGAGGGTGATGGAGACGAAGCTCAGGGCCATGGTCAGGGCGATGCCCAGGAAGAATCCCGAAAAGCCGAGCCGGGCCAGCAGCGCTGCTCCGATCAACGGGCTGACGATGGCCCCCAGCCGGCCGACTCCCACGGCCCAGCCCACGCCTGCGGCGCGAACGTCGGTCGCATAGACAAAGGCGCCCAGCGCATACATCAGGGTCTGGACCCCATTGAGGAAGCCTCCCTGCAGCACCAGCAGCACCATCAATCCAGTGCTGTCGGCCTTGGGGTCGAGCGGCGTCATTCCTAGTCCGACGCTGGCCAAGACAGCGCCAGCCGCCATGAACAGAAGGGTCGCGCGGGAACCGAAAAGCGAGAAACAGAGGGCGGCGATCAGGGCCGTGGCCACTCCGCCAAGGTTGAACACCATGAGGCCCGTGGAGGTGACGGCCGGCGCATAACCCGCTTCGCCGAGGACTGCGGGCAGCCAGTTCACGATCCCGTAGACGCTGGTCAGGTTGAAGAACATCGCGGCCCACAGGCCGACGGTGTCGCGACGATAGCCGCGGGCGAAAAGCGTGCCGAGGGAGACTTTCTGGATTTTTTCCGCGTCGACTCTCAGAAATATCGGATCATCCGGGTCGACCTCACGTCCCATCCGGCGAAGGGTTTTCGCTAGCTGCTTCGACCGATGGGGGCGGCGCGCCAGAAAGCGAGGCGACTCCGGCAAGAAAGCCAGCATCAGCATGGCCACCAGGAGGGGGAGGACGCCCCCAACCAGGAAGAGGGCGCGCCAACCGTAAAGTGGCAGCAGCGCCGCCGCCAGAAACCCCGCGGCAGTGCCGCCGAGCGGTATGCCGACGATTCCGGCCGTGACCGCGATGCTTCGTCGCCGGAGCGGGGAGACCTCCGCCAGCAGGGCGGCGGCGTTCGGCATGGCGCCGCCAAGTCCCAGGCCGCCGAGAAAGCGCAGCAGATAGAGCGGCGGCAGGCCGCCGACGAAAGCGATACCAAGTGTCACAGCCGCGAAGAGCGCCACGCAGAACATCAGGGTGGGGCGGCGGCCGAACCGGTCTCCCGCCATGCCGAAGAGTGGTGTGCCGATCGCCATCCCGGCGAAGCCCACGACCAAAACCCATTTAAAGTCGTCGCGCGTGACGCCCCAGTCCTTGATAAGGGTCGGAATGGCGAGTGAAAGAATCTGATTGTCGAAGCCGTCGAGGACCACGGCGAGGGCGGCGATCAGCAAGGCCGCTTTTTGATAGACGCTCCACGGTCCGTCGTCGATCAATCGCCCGACATGTTGGACGCTGCTCTCAGGCTTGCCCGGCTCGACCATTTGCGACAGTCCCCACCCATAATAAATAGCCCGTGCCGCTCTTCACCCGGAGGCGAGTGCTCGAGGAACGCAAGCAACATGCACCCACCCACGGGCGCTGAACCGCCAGCCTATTAGTTCTTTCCAGCCAGCGGTCCAATCTCCACTGGGGCTTGGGTATTCGCCAGAGGGCCAAGCTCTGCGGCTCCGCCCTTGATGATGTGGGCGGTTTCACTGCTGGCCTGAAAACAGGTGAAGTCGGGACGATCGCGCCACGCCAGAGGTCCACACAGCCTCTTGCCGGCGCCAAGGGCCGCATCGTGGACGATGTTGATCGCCCTCTCGTAATCAGGCGTCCCCTGTGCGTAGCCGGAGAAGTTGCCCAGATCTCCGCTCGCGGCGAAAACAGCAGTAACGCCCGGCACCTTAGCGATGGCTGCGGCGTTTTTCAGGCCTTCCAGGGTTTCGATCATCACGATCAACACGACGTTGTCGTTGATTGTCGCGCGATAGCCGCCGGGGACGCCGCCCCACATCCCGGGGCCGAAGGCTTGGCCTCCGCCGTTGGAGCGCCGGCCAAGCGGGGGGAAATAGGTCCAGTCCCGGGCGCGCTCGGCTTCCTCAACCGTGTCCACAGTGGGGACCACGACGACCAAGGCGCCCGCATCGAGCGCGTGCTGGATTTCGCGCTCGTTCTCATAGGCGACCCGCACGCCGGGCACCGCCTTGGCGTGAGGGCAGGTCGCCCACATCCGGGCCGCCTCGTTCCAGCTGCGGGTGTTGTGCTGCATTTCGGTCCAGACGAAATCGTAGCCGGCGTTCGCCATAGCGCATTAGGTTTCGGGGTCGGTGGCGCTCAGCAGAGTGCCTCCAGTCACCTTGCCGCCCTGCATCAACTTCAATTTGACCGGGTTCCAGATCTTGCCCCCGGCGGGCGGATTGAAAGCAGGCCCGTACTTCCAAAGGGCTGGGTCAAAGGGGCCGCTGTTGACCGCGCCGGGAGGCGGCGCCTTGGCCGCCTCGCTGTTCTTGCCCGCTTGCGCGGCTAGGGGAAAGCGCAGTTGGCCTGCCCCGGCATTGTTCGCGTAGGGATCGGCGTTTGGCGTCGCCGGTTGGGCGCTTGCCGTCGAGGCGAGCAGGCCCAGTCCGATTGCCGTGATCAGTCCTTTCATGGTCGCTCCTCGTCGTTGTCGTCGGGTCGTCTCGTTGGCGCGACGGATCGATTCTTCGCTCCTGGAGGAGGCCCGCCCGGCGCTTGGTGGGCGACATCAGTGGGCGATGCAGACCGATTTGGTTTCCAGATAGGGCTCCAGCGCCTTATCGCCGAATTCCCGGCCATATCCCGATTGCTTTACGCCCCCGAAGGGCATGGCGGGATCGAGCGGCACATGGCTGTTGACCCAGACCGTACCCGCCTGGATCTCCGGCACAATCTGAAGCCCTCGCGTCAGACTCTCTGTCCACAGACTCGCGGCGAGTCCGTAACGGCTGGCGTTGGAAAGCGCGATCGCCTCGTGGGCGCTGTCGACAGGGGTGAGGCTCATGACCGGCCCAAACACCTCTTCACTCTGAATCGGGTTTTGCGGATCGGCTCCGATCACCAGGTGTGGCGCGACGTAAAACCCTTCGGACGGGGAGGGCGCGCCGAGGAGGATTTGCGCGCCGGCGGCCGTCGCCGCCTCGATGTGCCGCTCCACCTTCGCTTTGTGCTGGGCCGAGACCAAAGGGTTGATCTGGGCGGTCGGGTCGAGCCCGGGGCCCAGCGACATGGTCTTGATACCGGCGGCCAGAGCGTCGCGAAGTTCGTTGAACAGCGGTCTTTCGACATAGATGCGACTGACGGCGGCGCAGACCTGCCCGGAGTTGAAAAGGCCGCCCATAAGCAGCCCCGGCGCGACCTTGTTCAGATCGGCGTCGGCGAGAACGATCGCCGGGTTTTTTCCTCCCAATTCCAAGGAGACGCGGGTGACGTTTTCAGCCGCCAATTTCGCGATCGTCTTTCCGGCGAGGGTCGAGCCGGTGAAGCTGATCTTCCGGACAAGGGGATGGCTGACCAAGGCTGAGCCGGCGATCGCGCCGGTCCCGTTGATCACATTGAAGACGCCCGGCGGAACGCCCGCCTCGAGCGCCAGCTCAGCCAGCCGGAAGGTGGTTAGCGGCGTGATCTCGGAGGGCTTCAGGACAATGCTGCAGCCCGCCGCGAGCGCCGGCATGATCTTCCAGACGCCAATGGCCAAAGGAAAATTCCAGGGGGTGATGCCCGCCACCACGCCGATCGGCTCAAGGCGAGTGAACGCCGTATAGCGCGCGCCAGGCGGGACGGCGATCGAGACATCGAAGGTCTGGCCGGTGATCTTGGTTGCCAGACCCGCATAGTATCTCATGAATTCCACCGACCCGGCAGCATCGACCGCTCGCGCGATATGGATGGACTTGCCCTGGTTCCAGCTTTCCAGCTGAGCCAGTTCTTCGATGTGGCTTTCGACCACGTCCGCGAAACGCAGTAGGATCCGCTCGCGGTCCGCCGGCCGGAGCTTGGACCAACGGCCATCCCTGAAGGCGCGTTCGGCAGATTGAACGGCGCGGTCGACCAAGGCGGCGTCGCATTCGCGGATCGAGAGAATCTCCCCGCCATTGGAAGGATCGTAGACCGCTAGGGGCGGGCCCGAAGCCGCCACATGCTGGCCGTCGATAAAAGCGCCCCTTATCCTGCCTATTGAGGTGCGAACGTCTTCAAGAAGCTCGATCCTTCCCGTGGAGCTGGCGGCGCCCATGGTCTCTCCCTAAATCGGTATCTCTGATTGTTGGATTATATCGCGACGGCGCCTATCGAACGGGGGGCATTAGGATCATATCCCAAGGGCTGGGCATGTCTCCGACGGGGACATGAATGAGGGCGGGCCGATCCCTCTGGATCGCGGTCTTCAGGGCATCCTCAAGCTCGCTGGGGCTGGCCGCGCGATACGCATCGATATCGAAGCTTTCAGCGAACTTGACGAAGTCGGGATTGGCCAGCTCGACCGCTATGTGCCGCGAACCGTAGCTCAGTTGCTGGATGAGCTTGACGTTGCCGAACATGCCGTTGTCGAAGACGACGACGATGGCCGCGATGCCATGGGCGGCGGCTGTTGCCAGCTCCTGCGCCTGGTACATGAACCCGCCATCGCCCGCGACGCACACGACCGCCCGGTGGGGCGCGGCCGCCTTGGCTCCGAGCGCCACGCCGTACGCCCAACCCAGGTTGTCCTGATAGCCGGGCGAAAAATAGGTGCGGGGCACGCCGGACGTCTCCCACGCCAGGCGTCCCGCGAACTCCACTTGGGTGACGTCGTCGATGAGAATGCCGTCGTCAGGGAGGGCCGCGCGTATGGCTCGCAGATAGCTCCGTTGCGGCTCCAGCTGCTCCAGGCGTTGATCCATCCAGGCCCGCATTTCCGCAATCTCATTGGCGCGGTCGGGGCGGGGACCCAGCTTGCCTTGAAGACAATCCACGAGCGCGCGAAGCACTTCTGCGGCGTCCCCAATCACCGCGGCGTCGGGCGCGCGCAGTCGGCCCGGCTCGGTAGGGTCGATGTCGATGCGGGCGACTTTCAGGCCGGAAGTCCCCCAGACCTGTTGTTGCGGGAGGAGCCTTGTGCCAATGCCGATCACCAGATCGACGTCCTTCCACATCCGGTGAGCCATCGGATAGTTGATGGCGAGGCGATGGTTGCTCGCGACGACGTCCCGTCCGGTGCGGAAGGAGGCGATTGGCGCCTCGATCAACTCCGCAAGTTCAATGACTTCAGGACCCGCATCCCTTGCCCCGCCGCCGACGAAGATCATCGGGCGCGCCGACGACCTAATGAGTTCCGCCAGCGCCTCGACCTTCTTTCGGTCCACGGGAGGATGAGTCTTTCCGGCCGGGCCCGCCGGGGCGACCGGACCCGACGCGTTCCAGCGATCGATCGCGCACTCGATGACCGTGGCGCCCGGTCGGCCGTTGATCGCCGTCGTGAAGGCTCGTGAGACGACGCCGGGGGCCTCGTGGGCGGCCGAAATGCGCTCCGCTGATTTTGTGATGTGGCGCAGCAGCCCGATCTGGTCTCGCATCTCATGCAGGTGCCCCAGACCACGGTCGATATCCGCCTCTGGAATTTGCCCCACGAGCGCAACCACGGGAGCCCCCAGGCTGGTTGCGGTCAGCAGCGCGGCCGATGCGTTGAGCGCGCCGGGGCCAGGAACAACTGAAAATACCTGGGGCCGACCCGTCGCGAGGGCGGCGCCCAGAGCCATATAGCCGCCGGTCTGCTCATGGCGCGCGTGTAGGACGCGTAGCTGTTTACCCGCCGCGTAAAAGGCGTCGAACAGTGGATCATTATGCACGCCGGGCACGCCATAAATGGTGTCGACGCCGTTCGTCAGAAGGGCGTCGACCGTCGCCTCGGCCGCGGTTTGCACTTTCACCCTAAGCCCCTTGCGATGGTCGATCTTGCCATCTGTTTTTCGGTCCGTGAATCCGGTTGCGGCCGGTTGGCCGCGCTCTCCGATATCCTGAGATCGTTATCTTGATAAATAAAATGACGGTGTCAACGAGCATCTCAACTCGGGGAGAGGCTTCACCTACTCTTCGGCGGACGACCCGAGAAGGGGGGACGGCGGCGCCAGTTCATCCTGGCCGCCGCCGCGCTTAGGTTCCGCGAACCAGACGACGCGCTAGGCGCCGGAGAGGAGCTCAAGGCGCTCGCATTGCCCGCGAGAAACGACCTGTCGGCCTGATGGCGCTACAGGTGAAACTGAACGTTCACCTGCCCCGAGCCGCTTGAGGCGAAATAGTCGCAGAGCTGCTCGGCGCGACCGCGATATCGATCCCAGCCAAGCAGGCCGAAGAGCATATGGGTGTCCGCCATCAAGGCTTCGCCGTTGCACTTGGTGGAGTACTCCGGAAGCATGGCCACGAATTCCGCAAACCGACCCTCGCGCCACAGCTGCAGGACATGGAGATCGACCTGCAGGTTGAACGGGCTTCCGACCTGCTCCCACTGGTTATCTCCAACCTGACTGTTGGAGACGAGCTTGTGGGAAAGCGACCCGCTGGCGAGCACGGCCACCTTGTAGGGCGAGGCTTCGATCGCGCGGCGGGCTGCGGCGCCGAACAGGCGATTTTCCTCCACGGTCGCGAACAGGGGCGCGGCCACCGGAAGGACCGCCGCCGAGGCGTCCTGGTTCATGTACATCATGGGCACCAGCGCCCCGTACTCTAGCGGCAAGCTGTCGACTTTATGGGCCAGCACCTCCAGCCCGTCCTTGCTGGCTTCGGCCGCGATGAGATCGCCCAGGTCGGGAGCGCCGGGAAAATCGTAGGTCAGGTCTTGGATGAGGTGAGGAGCCTCGTGGCTCGTATAGACGCCCCGATGGTGCGCCTTGGCGTTCATGTGACATCCGAAGTTGGACAGCCAATGGGTGTCAAAGATCAGATAGGCCTGCACGCCCCGCGCTCTGGCCCGGCTGCCAATCTCCTTCAGGGACTGTATGGGGCCTTCCCGTTTGCCCTTTAGCGGGCCTTCACGCTCCGACAGCAAGATCGACGGCACGTGCGTCACCTTTGCCGCAAGTACGACCTCTCCCATGTTTCCTCGCCTGTCTGCGCCAAGCGCGCCGCACGCGCTCCAGCTCAATACCTTTTGCTGCCCAAGAGCATGAAGCCGAGCAAGCAGACAGCTAACGCAGTATTTATCGTGATAAATTGATTTGGGACAATCGAGCTCGATTTGGGACGTCGGTGCTGTCATCGGTGCTGGCAGGCGAACGATAAAAAGGGTGCTGTCAGTCTAACGCTAACTCGTCTCCAATGACGGCCGGGCGGAGGCGACGTGGAATCCCATTTCCTATAAGCGCCACTGGTTCCCGTCGGATGTCATTCGCCACGCGGTTTGGCTCTTCTTCCGTTTCACCCTGAGTTTCCGGGACGTGGAGGAACTACTGGCCCAGCGCGGGATCGAGGTTAGCTACGAGACGATCCGCTGCTGGACGCTGAAGTTCGGCCGGCTGTTCGCTCAGAACCTCCGGCGCACCCGGTCCAGGCCAACCGGTCGCTGGCATCTGGACGAGATGGTGGTGAGGATCGGCGGCAAGCGGATGTTCCTCTGGCGCGCCGTCGATGACGAAGGCGAGGTTCTGGACATGCTGGTGCAGGAGCGCCGCAACAAGGCCGCCGCGTTGAGACTTCTACGCAAGCTATTGAAGAGCCATGGAGTTCATCCCGAAACTTTCACGACGGACAAGCTGGCCTCGTATCGTGCGGCGGCGAGGGATCTGGGGCTAACGGATCGCCATCGGCCAGGCGGCATGCGCGAAAACAACCGTGCCGAAAACTCCCACCTGGCCATCCGACGACGGGAGCGAAAGCAACAAAAGTTCAAGTCCCAGGCCTCAGCCCAAAGGTTCCTCTCCAGCCACGCAGCGATCTACAACACCTTCAACACACAGCCTCACATGATCTTGGCCTGCCCCCGAGGGGTGATCCAGGTTCAATGTTAGTGCATGGCGGTCTCTGACGCTACGGCTAGG
>CANJKM010000132.1 GCA_947474805.1 Caulobacterales bacterium
CGGGGCCGGAAGTCCTGGGCCGGGTCGTCGGCCTGACCGCCCACCCCGCCTTCGAGCCGAAGAATCCCAACCGGCTGAGGGCCCTGGTCTCGACCTTCGCCATGGGCAACCCGGTTGCCTTCCACGATCCGGGCGGGGCCGGCTACCGCTTCCTGGCCGATCAGATCCTGGCCGTGGACGGCTTCAACCCTATGACGGCCGCTCGGATGGTCGAGGCCTTCGGCCACTGGCGGCGCTATCGCGAGGACCTCGGAGCGCTGATGAAGGCCCAGTTGGAGCGGATCGCCGCCCATCCCGGCGTGTCCAAGAACGTCTTCGAGCTGGCCCAGAAGGCTCTGGCCGACGCCCCCGCGTAAGAGTCGATCCGCCGCACGCCAAGGTGGGATGACAGCGAGACTCCGACGCAGATAGACTCCCCGGCGAAGCATTTGAATCGGCGGGGGTTGAGGGATTGGGCAGGCGCGACCGAGGTCGCTTCGACGCGGGGACTGACGCGGGCGGAGGCTCAGACTCCGGCGGCTTTCCCGTGGCTATCCGCATCGTCATTCTCGTCGCCGTTCTGCTGCTCGCCATCTCCATCGCCCTGACCGTCCGCAAGGTCACGGCCCTCAGCGAAAACGCTGGTGGCGGCTCGGCCGTGGGCCAGCGCGCGGCCCTGGTCGCGGCTCGCGCCGACGCCATGGCCGAGCGGCTTCGGGCCGGGGTGCTGGCCGCGGCCGAACGCCTCGCGCGCCAACCGGGCCAGCCCCTCGACGCCGCCGAAACCGCCCTGCGCCTCGCCAAGCCCGTCGCTGTCGCCGCGGCGGTCGTCGACGCCGATGGGGTGGTCGCCCACGCCGGGGCCGACCCGGGGGCCGCCTGGGCCGAGGCGGCGGCCGCCGCGGAAGCCGCCGACGTCAGCCTGTGGATCGGTACGGCGGGCTCCCCCGCGCGGCTCTATGCCGCCGCCCTGGTCAAGGGGCCCAAGGGCCGCCAGCACCTCGTCGCCGTGGCCGACCCCATCCGGGCGCTGCAGGGCGACGGCGCGCTCGCGCTGGTCGGCGCAGGCGACGGACGGGTGCTCGCCGCCGCCGGACCTGCCCTGCCCGCCGCAGACCTCGCCAGCGCGGCCAAGGGATTGAACGACGGCTCGGCCCAGGTGGAGGGCAAACCTGCGCTGTTCGGGACCGCCCCCGCTCTGGAGGGCGCCCTAATCGCGGTCGCCGCCGAGCCGATGAGCGCGGTCGAAGGCGCCGCGCGGACCCGGCTGGCCGACAGTATCGGCCCCCTCCTGCCTCCGTTGGGCGCGGCCCTGCTCCTGGCCCTGGTGGTGATGATCGTGAGCCGCCGCTCGGAGGCCAACCGTCGACGTCAGGTCGACAATGAACGCAAGTTCCGGCTGGCGGTGGAGGGCGCGCGCTGCGGCATCTGGGAATGGAACCTGCGCCAGGAGGCGGTCTATCTGTCCGACGTCACCGGAGCCATGCTGGGCTGGGGCGGCGGCGGGGTGGTCCGAGCCGACGAGGTGATCGCCCGGATCGCGCCCGAGCACCGCGAGCGGGTCCGCCAAGCCCTGCGCGGGGCGGCCGATTTCGGCTCGTTCGATGTCTCCTTTTGCGTGCCAGGCGCGCAAGGCCAGGCCTGGATCGATGCGCGCGGCCAGGCCTTCGGCAAGCCGGATCGGGCCGGCTACGCCTCGATCATCGGTGTGGCGCTCGACGTTACCGAGGAGCGGATGGCCCAGGACCGCGCCCAGGCGGCCGAGGGGCGTCTGCGCGACGCCATCGACAGCGTCTCGGAAGCCTTCGTTCTGTGGGACCGGCATGGGCGGCTGCTCATGTGCAATAACAACTACCGCGAGTTTTTCGGTATCGAACCGCGCCTCCTGAAGCCCGGCGCCCGCCACGAGGAGGTCAGCCGCATCGCCGAGCTGGCGATCAAATCCTGGCGCAGCGATCCCGGCGGCCGGGCCGAGGTGCGCGAGTGCGAGCTCAGCGACGGCCGCTGGGTGCAGATTTCCGAGCGCCGCACGGCCGAACGCGGCCTGGTCGTCACCGCCTCCGACATCACCGTGGTCAAACGCCAGGAAGAGATGCGGCGGCTGAACGAAGAGCAGCTGCAGATGGCCGTCTCGGGCCTGGAAGCCAGCCGCGCCGAACTGGCGGAGCTGGCGCACAAATACGAGAACGAGAAGATCAAGGCCGAGGGCGCCAACCGCGCCAAGAGCGAGTTCCTGGCCAATATGAGCCACGAGCTGCGGACGCCCCTCAACGCCATCAACGGCTTCTCTGAAATGATGGCGAGCCAGATGTTCGGGCCGCTGGGCGACCCGCGTTACGCCAGCTACGCCGCCGACATCCTGTCGTCTGGCCAGCACCTCCTGGCCTTGATCAACGACATCCTCGACATGTCCAAGATCGAGGCGGGCAAAATGAACCTGCGCTTCGAGAAGATCGATATCGTCGATGTGGCCGAAGACTCGATGCGGCTGGTGCGCGACCGGGCCGAGCAGACCGGTCTGACCCTGGCCATCGATATCCCGTCAGACATCCCCGAACTTGAGGCTGATTACCGCGCCCTCAAGCAGGTGATGCTGAATCTCTTGTCCAACGCGGTGAAATTCACGCCGCGCGGGGGCTCCATCACGGTCCGCGCCAAGCTGGTCGCCGGCGGCACGAGGATGGCGGTCAGCGTCACCGACACCGGAATCGGCATCGCCAAGGAAGATCTGTCGCGGCTGGCGAGGCCTTTCGAGCAGGTCGAGGGCCAGCAGGCCAAGACGACCCAGGGCACCGGCCTTGGCCTCGCCCTCACCAAGTCGTTGGTCGAGATGCATTCCGGCCAATTCAAGATGGAAAGCCAGCCGGGCGCCGGAACCACGGTCAGCTTCACTCTGCCGCTGCGCCGCCCCGCGGAAGACCGCGGGGCGGCGGCTGTCGCGGTCGCTTAGAAGCTAGCGAGCCGGGGGCGCGGCGGGCGGCGAGGCGGGCCTGCTCGGCATCCCGCGGCGGCCCCGCATCCGGTTCTCCATCGCGCGCTCGCGGGTCAAGGCCCGGGCGTTCAGCTGGTCGAGCGTCACCGCCTCCTGATCGCCCGAGAAGCGCAGGAACATCTGGTGCTCGCGCTCGCGCTTGCGCGCCTCGATGAAGGCGCGGAACTCGGATTCGGTCACCTTACCGTCCTTGTTGGCGTCGATCCTGGCGAACTGATCGGCGCGGCGCTTGGCCCGCTCCTCGGGGGTGAGGCGCATGCCCATCCCCATATGGCCCGGACCCATCCGACCCATCCGGCCCATTTGGCCGGGCCCCATCCGGCCATGCTCCATCATGCCGGGGCCGTGCTGTCCGGCCTGGGCGCCCGGCGGAGAAGAAGGCGGCGCAGGGGCGGCGGGGGCTGCCAGGGCCGGGACCGCCAGCGCAAGGGTCAGCGCGCCGATAAACAAAGGAGAGGATTTCATCGCAAAGCTCCAAACAGGGGATCGTTGATGACAGCCGTATCAGACCTAAGTTTCGTGCGTTTGTCGTTCTCGCCTTAGTCGCGACACCTTAGAGCCTCGATGAAAGCTTTATGTGACGCCGTCCTTATCTGTTTCAACTTGTCGGTTATTGCGGCGAAATTGCGAACGCCGCCGGCGCGGGCAAGCAGGGCTTTCAGTCTAGGTGGCTCGCCGGCCGGATCGGCCGTGTCGGCCAGGGCCAGCTTCATTACCTGGGAGAGGGCCTGCTGCACCTCGAAGGCCTCCCGAAGGGGCGCGGCCAGGGTTCTGGGCGTCAGGCCCGCGTCTTCGAGGGCGTCGAGCGCGGCCATGGTGCCGGTGCGCAGCGGCCCGCCCTCGGCCGCATGGGCCAGTTGGAGGAACTGGGCGGCGAACTCTACGTCCACCAGACCGCCCTCGATCAGCTTCACGTCCCAGAAGCCCGCCGCGGGCCGCTCCTTGGCCATCAGGGCCCGCATCTCGCGCGCGTCGCGGGCGGCGCGCTTGATGTCACGAGGCTGACGGAGGGCCGAGACGATCGCGCCATTGACCACATCGGCGAAGGCCGGGCTCGTGGCCCAGGCCACCCGGGCGCGGGTCAGGGCCAGATGCTCCCAAGTCTCGGCCTCGGCGGCATAATAGTTCTCAAAGGCCTTCAGGCTGACCGCCACCGGCCCGGCGGCGCCTGAGGGCCGCAGCCGCATGTCCACCTCATAGAGATCGCCCTCGGCCGTCGGGGCCGACAGCGCCGTGATCAGCCTCTGGGTGAAGCGGGCGTAGAAGGTCTCCCCGCCCCAGGCCTTGATCTGTGACATGGCGTCGGGAGCCTTGGCCCTGAACACCGTCATCAGGTCGAGATCCGAGCCCACCGTCATCTCGCGCGAGCCGGCCTTGCCGAGCGCCACCACCGCCACCTCGCCGGGAAAGGCGCCGCCGAGCCGCGTCGTCTCGGCCAGAGCGATGGGCGCGAGACCGCCGATGCAGGCGTCGGCCAGGGCCGCGAAGGCCCGCCCGGCCTCGACCGGCCCCGCCGTGCCCGACATCACCTGGACGCCGATGCGGAAGACCTGTTCGCGGTGCACGCGGCGGGCGGCGTCCATGGCCGGCTCGAATTCGCCCGCGCGGGCGACGGCGTCCATCACGATCTCAGCGGTCTCACCTTCGTCGATGGCGGCGAAGAAACCAGGATCGACCAGGCTGTCGAGGGTGGCGGGCCGGCGCGCGAGAGTTTGGGCGAGCCTCGGCGCATAGGCCAGGACCTGGACCACCAGTTCGAACAGCTTGGGCTCGGCGAGGAACAGCGACTGGATCTGCACTCCGGACGACAGACCCGAGAGGAAGTCGCCGAACCGGTTGAAGGCCTCGTCCGGGGCGCCGGCGGCGTGAGCGGCTTCGAGCAACCGAGGCGCGAGGCGGGTGAACAGCTCCCGGCCCCGCGCCGTGCGGGTGGCGCTGATCCGGCCGTGGTGCCACGACCGGATGGTGGCCGAGACCTGCTCGGGGTTGGAGAAGCCCATCCGGGCCAGGGTGGCCAGGGTCTCCGGATCGTCCTCGACCCCGGTGAAGACCAGGCTGCCGAACTTGGACGACAGAGCCTCGTCGTCGGGAAACAGCTCGCCGTAGCGGGCGTTGACCCGCTTGAGCACCTTCCCGACCGCCGCATCGAAGCTACGGAGCTGGGGAAAGCCTGATAGGGCCGCAATGCGCCTTCGGGCCGCGTCGCTCTCCGGCAAGGTATGGCTCTGCTCGTCGGCGATCATCTGCACCCGGTGCTCCCAGGCGCGCAGCAGGTCATAGGCCGCCGCGAGGTCCCGGGCCGCCTCCGGCTTCACGTGGCCCGCTCTGGTCAGGGCGTCGAGCGCGTCGAGGGTGCGGAAGCTGCGCAGCGACGGATCGCGCCCCCCCAGGATCAGTTGCTGGGTCTGGACGTAGAACTCGACCTCACGGATGCCGCCCCGCCCAAGCTTGAGGTTGTGCCCCTTGGCTGTGAGCCGCTCGTCGACCTTGTAAGTGTGGATCTGGCGCTTGATCGAATGGATATCCTCGATCGCGGCATAGTCGAGAGCGCGGCGCCAGATGAAGGGCTGCAGCTCCTTCAGGAAGGCCTCGCCGGCCGGGATGTCGCCGGCGCAGACGCGCGCCTTGATGAAGGCCGCGCGCTCCCAGTTCTGGCCGACCGTCTCGTAATACTCCATGGCCGCGTCGATCGGCATGGCGGCGGGGGTCGAGGAGGGATCGGGGCGCAGCCGCAGATCGACCCGGAAGACATAGCCGTCGTGGGTACGCTCCTGCAGCACCGCCGCCATGGTCTGGGTGATGCGCAGGGCGAGCGCCTGGGGTTCGACGTAGTCCGTCGTCGGCAGCCGCTCAGGATCATAGAAAACGGTGATGTCGATGTCGGAGGAGTAGTTGAGCTCGAAGGCGCCGTGTTTGCCGAGCGCGAGCACGAAATAGCCGGGCGCGGGCCCTGCGGCGCCGTCCGGCGCGGCCAGCATCTTGCCCAGGGCCTGCGCCTCGCGGACGGCCACCGCCAGGGCGGCGCGGGTTACGGCGTCGGCGAAACGGGTCAGGGCGCCGGTGACCTGATCGAGGTTCCAAACCCCGCCGAGATCGGCCAGGGCGGTGAGGAGGTGCAGCTGGGCCTTGGTCCGGCGCAGGGCCGCGCGGGCCTCGTCGTTCTCGCCGGCGCGCTCGACGGCCGCGGCCTCGGCCAGGAGCCGCTCCAGCGAGGCCTGGGGATCGGCCTGGAGCAGGACGCCCAACCCCTCGGGGTTGCGGCGCATCAGCCCGCCAAGATAGCTCGACGCGCCAGCCACCGGCGCCAGGGCCGGCCAGGCGACCTCAAGCCAGGGCTGGTCCTCGAGCGCGTGGCGCACCCGCTCGGCCGCCGCCGCGTCGGCGACGGGCCCGCAGGGGGCGATCTGGTCTAGGAGAGTCTGCGGCACGCCAAAGCTTTAGCCCCGGCGCGCCCTACAGCCAAACATCGGCGCCCTAGGGATCAACCCCAGGGTGACGGCGCTAAGGCCTATTGATCCAGGCCGTAGGCGGCGTGCAGCGCTCGCACGGCCAGTTCGGTGTAGGCTGAGGGGATCAGGACGCTGATCTTGATCTCGCTGGTCGAGATCGCCTGGATGTTGACGCCCTTGCCGGCCAGGGCGGTGAACATGGTGCGGGCCACGCCGACGTGGCTCTTCATGCCGACGCCGATCACCGAGACCTTGGACACGTCCTCGTCGACCTTGGCCTCCTCGAAGCCGATCTCGGCCTTGGCGGCGTTCATGATCTCCAGCGCCTTGGCCGCGTCGCGCTTGCCGACGGTGAAGTCCATGTTGGCGACCGAGCTGTCCTTCGAGCGCGACTGCACGATCATGTCGACGTTCACATTGGCGTCCGCCAGCGCCGAGAAGATGCGCGAGGACACCCCCGGATGGTCGGGCAGTCCCAGCAGGGTGATCTTGGCTTCGTCGCGGCTGTAGGCCACGCCGCTCACGATACGCTTCTCCACGATCTCCTCCTCGTCGCAAACCAGGGTGCCGGTATCCGGGTCGGCTTCCCCGGGCTCCACGAAACTCGACAAGACCCGCACGGGCACGCGCTGGGCCATCGCCAGCTCGACCGAACGGGTCTGCAAAACCTTTGCGCCCAGCGACGCCATCTCGAGCATCTCCTCGTAGGAGATCTTCTTGATGCGCCGGGCCTTGTCCTCGATGCGGGGGTCGGTCGTATAGACCCCGTCCACGTCGGTGTAGATGTCGCAACGGATCGCCTTCAGCGCTGCGGCCACCGCCACCGCCGATGTGTCCGAGCCGCCCCGGCCGAGGGTGGTGATGCGGCCCTCAGGCGTCACGCCCTGGAAGCCCGCGATAACCGCCACCTGTCCGCCGTCCACCGAAGCCGCCAGGGCCTCGCCGGGAATGTCGTCGATCCGCGCCCGGCCGTGGGCGTGGTCGGAGATGATCGGGATCTGCCAACCGAGCCAGGAGCGGGCGTCGACCCCGATCTTGCGCAGGGCGATGGCCAGGAGGCCCGCCGTCACCTGCTCGCCCGAGGCGACCACCACGTCGTATTCGTCGTCGTGCGCGGGCAGGCCCGGAGCCGACGGGCCCGCGTCGTCGGTCCAGGCGACCAGCTCATTAGTCTTGCCGGACATGGCCGAGACCACCACCGCCACCTTGTGGCCGGCGGCGACTTCCGCGGCGACCAGACGGGCCACGCGGCGGATGCGCTCCAGGTCGGCCACCGAAGTGCCGCCGAACTTCATCACCAGACGAGACATAACTTCCTCAATCGGCGCGCTCCGATGGGCTGGCGCGCGGGAGCGACCTTCTAACGAGCGTTTTTGCTTTCGTCACGTCCGGGATAAACAGCCCGCATGCAACCCGATCTCGCCTCCGGCTCCAGCGTCGATCCCGAAGAGGTCGAGCGGTTCGCCCGCATCGCCGCCGAATGGTGGGACCCGCAAGGTAAGTTCGCGCCCCTGCATCGGTTCAACCCCGTGCGCCTCGCCTTTATCCGCGAGCAGGCGCTCAAGAGGTTCGGGCGGGACGGCGCGGCCGCGCGGCCGTTTGAGGGCCTGCGCCTGCTCGACATCGGCTGCGGCGGGGGCCTCTTGTGCGAGCCGATGGCGCGGCTGGGCTTTTCGGTGACGGGAGTCGACGCCTCTGCACGCAATATCGGCACGGCCAAGGCGCACGCCGCCGAGGGCGAGTTAGAGATCGACTACCGCTGCGACACCGCCGAGGCGCTGCTGGCGGCGGGCGAGCCGCCGTTCGATCTGGTTCTGAACATGGAGGTGGTGGAGCACACCGCCGAGCCTGGCGCCTATCTGCGCGACACCTCGCGGCTGGTCGCGCCGGGGGGGCTGATGATTGTGGCCACCCTGAACCGCACCCTCAAGGCCCTGGCCCTGGCCAAGGTCGGAGCGGAATATGTGCTCAACTGGGTGCCGCGCGGC
>CANJKM010000133.1 GCA_947474805.1 Caulobacterales bacterium
GCCGGCCTTCATGGCCTCGACCGCCAGGGGAATGTCGCCGTGACCGGTGATGACGATGATCGGCGCGGCGTAACCCTGCGCCTTCAGCTTCGCCGCCAGCTCCAGACCGGTGAGGCCGGGCATGCGGATGTCGGTGATCACGCAGGCGCCCTGGCTCGGCGGCAGGGCCTCCAGAAAGGCCTGGGCGGTGTTGTAGGACGTGACGGCGTAGCCGGAGGTTTCCAGAAGAAAGCTCAGCGACTCGCGCACCGCGTCGTCGTCGTCGATCACATGGATCGTCCGGCCTTCCATCAGTCGGCCTCCTCGCTGCTCACCTGCCTCAGGGTGAAGTGGAACGCGGCGCCGCCCTCTGGGCCGGGCTCCATCCAAATCCGACCACCGTGCGACTCGATGATTGTACGGCAAATCGACAGGCCGACGCCCATTCCTTGCGCGCCCTTGGTGGAGACGAAGGGCTGGAACAGCTGGTCGACGATTTCGGGGCTGACGCCGGGACCGGTGTCGATCACCGAGACCTTGACCATTTCGTCGGGCTCCAGCGCGGTGGAGACGAGGAGTTCGCGCTTGTCGCTGGCCTCCATCGCCTCCAAGGCGTTGCGGATCAGGTTGAGCACCACCTGCTGAATCTGGACCTTGTCGGCCAGCACATCGTTCACGGCGGGGTCTTGGCGGGTTTCAACGCGCACGCCCCGCTCCTGCGCGCCGACCAGGGCGAGCTCGCTGGCTTCGTCCAGCAGGGCGGGCAGGTTCTCCACCCGGCGTTCGCTTTCGCCCCGGGCCACGAACTCGCGCAGGCGGCGGATGATCTGGCCCGCCCGCAGCGCCTGCTCGGAGGCCTTGTTGATGGCTTCGAGCGCCCGGCTCCCGGGCAGTTCCTTGTCCAGGACGCGGCGCCCGCCGCTGAGATAGTTGGTTATGGCCGAGAGCGGCTGGTTCAGCTCGTGCGCCAGGGTGGCGGCCATCTCGCCCATGGCCGAGAGTCGCGAAATGTGGACGACCTCGGCCTGGAGGCTCTGGACCTGGGATTCGGCCTCCCGCTGCACCGAAATGTCGCGGATGAAGCCAGTGTAATATTTGTGGCCGCTGGAGCTCATCTCGCCGACCGCGAGCTCCATCGGGAAGGTGCTCCCGTCCTTGCGCTGGGCGACGACGACCCGGCCGGTGCCGATGATCCGCCGCTCGCCGGTGCGGTGATAGCGGGCGAGATAGGCATCGTGCCCCTCGCGGTCGGGCGAAGGCATCAGCATGCTGACATTGCGGCCGATGACCTCGTTGGCGCGCCAGCCGAACAGGGACTCGGCGACGGGGCTGAACGACTGGATCAGCCCATGCTCCTCGATCACGACCATGGCGTCCGGCACGGTGTTGAGCAGCGACTGCAGATAGGTGTCGCGCTCGAGCAGGTGGAGATTGGTCGCCGCGGCCTCGCGCTGGGCCTGGCGCAACCGTTCGCCGCCGAGCGCGATGGCCACCCCGAGGGCGGCGAACAGCGGTGCGTCCATCGCCGAGGTCATCGGAAAGCCGTAGCGGAACAACAGCAGTCCGCCGGCCGCGCAGCCAAGCGCGGTGGCGGTCAGACCCGCGACCAGTCCGCCGGAGAAGGCGCCGATCAGCAGGGCCGGAACGAAGAAGAGAAAGGCGCTGCCGCTCTCCATCACCGGCTCGAGGGCGATGCGGGCGAGGAGCCCGACCAGGACCGCCAGACCGGCGTAGATGTGAGGGGCGACGCGGGCGCGGGGACGCTCTTCGGCGGCGCTGCCCTTGGCCATGACCTCCCACAGGCTTTCCATGGGTAAGGACGTACGGGCGGACCGGTTCGACATCAAGGCTCGCTCGGCGAAGCCCCACTGTCTCGACGATCGCGCGGGAGGCGTCCATTCCGGGATATCCCGTAGGTAATGGGCCGAAATATCGCGGCTTCGGGACCGGGCGTACCCACTCTCCACCACTGGAGGATTGGGCGATGCAGATCGAAAGCGTGACGAACGAGGCCCCGACGGCCACGAACGTGTCCCCGATGGGGCGGTTGCTGCCGCTCACCCCGAACCTGTCCCTGCCGGGGTTCTTCATGGGGTTCGCCCGCAATGAAGAGATCTTCGGCGAGGAGGAGCCGGCCGACTTCGTCTATAAGGTGGCCTCCGGCGCGGTTCGCACCACGCGCTTCCTCTGCGACGGCCGCCGCCAGATCGAGGCCTTTCACCTGCCGGGCGATGTGTTCGGCCTGGAACGCGGCGAAGTGCACCGGTTCTCGGCCGAGGCGCTCACCAACTGCCAGATCATGGTCATCCGCCGCTCCGCTCTCGACCGCGCGGTGGAGCGCGACTGCGCCGCGGCGCGCGAACTCTGGGTTCTGACCTCGCAGGATCTTGAGCGGATTCAAGAGCATATGCTGGTTCTCAGCCGCAAGAACGCCGCCGAGCGGGTCGCTAGCTTCCTGCTCAAGTTGGCCGACCGCCGCGCGTCGGACATCGTGGAGCTTCCGATGTCGCGGGGCGACATCGCCGACCATCTCGGCCTGACGATCGAAACGGTGTCGCGCACCATGACCCAGTTCGAGCGAGACAATGTGATCGCCCTGCCCAACACGCGTCAGGCGATCCTGAAGAATCGGGCCGCTCTGCTGGCGGCCTAACCCAATCGGTCTGGCGGAGGCGCTAGCTCCTGCGCTCTTCGCAAACTCGCCGGCGGTCCTTCAGTGGATCGCCGGTTTTTCTATCCGGCCGATCAGGACGCCCGGCGCGACTAGGTCGTTGTTCTCAGCGAAGGTGCGCATCTGGCCCGAGCATGGCGCGACCAGCTCGTGCAGGGCGTCATCCACCCGAACCTCGGCTACGGCCTGGCCGCGTTCGACGCTCTCGCCATTGCGCACGCGCCAGCGCTCAAGGACCCCCAGCGGCGTCTTGCTCCGGCGCCAGGGCGCGTCGGGCACGTAGATGTTCTTCATCTCGCTCTCCTGAACGGGAGGTTTCTCTCTAACCGCTGGGGCGCTGGGGCGACTTGATCCTGGTCAAGGGGCGGTTAGGGACTTGCGCCGGATCAATGGGCGTTCCGCTGAACACGTTCAGGGTGTCTTAGCCCACGTCAGGAAAAGCCCATGTCTTATAAGACGATACTCGTCCAAGGCGGCGTCGACCCCCAGGCGGGCGCCCGCGTCCGCGCCGCGTTGGCCGTCGGCGGGCTGTTCGGCGCCGCCGTGATCGGGGCCGGCGCGGAGGCCTGGGCGCCCTATGTCCAGCCCGACTTCGCCTTTGTGGACCCCGTCGCGATCCAGGCCACGCGCGAGGCGCTCGACGACAATCTGCGCGCCGCCGAAGCCGCCTTTCTCGCCCTTGGCGCGGACTATTCCGAGCCTATCTCCTGGCGGTCGGCGGTCACCTATCCCGCGACCTTCATGACCGAACTGGCGCGAGGCGCCGATCTGGTCGTCGCCGGTCGGCCGCGCCATGGCGATACCGACAACACCTTCGCCCACCCCAGCGGCCTGATCATGCGGGCCGGCACGCCGGTGCTGGTGCTGCCCGAGGACTTCACTGACGTAAGGGCGGAGACGGTTCTGGTGGCCTGGAAGGACACTCACGAGGCGCGCCGGGCGCTGGCCGATTCCATCCCCTTCCTGAAGCAGGCCAAGAAGGTCGTGCTGTTTCATGTTCATCCGGACGGCAAGGGATCGAGCCCGCCGCGTCACCACGATGTGCTTGAGCGTCTGAGGCGGCACGGGGTCGAGGCGGTCCCGATCTTCCGCGCCGGAGCCGACCTTGCGGCGGGCGACGAGCTCGCGGACGCCGCGCTGGATCATCATGCGGACATAATCGTCGCGGGCGCCTATGGGCACCCCCGCCTCTCCGAATGGGCCTTCGGCGGGACGACCCAGACCCTGCTCAAGGACTGCCGCAAGCCGGTGCTCTTCAGCCGTTAGGAGATGGCCATGTCACGCATCCTGGTCGGTGTATTGATGTCGCTTCTGGGAGCCGGCGGCGTCGCGCCGCTGGCCTTCCTGATCTACAGCCCTTCGGAGGCGCACGCGCACCGGCTGCTGAGCATCGGCATGCCGGGCGTCATCCTGATCGGCCTGATCTCGCTGGTGGCCTTGCTCGGCGGTCTTGGCTTGGTCGTCCTGCGCCGACCCGACGGGCTCTGACCATGGGCCGGCGCATTCTCATCATCAACGGCCATCCCGACGCCTCGCCGGGGCGGCTCTGCTCGGCGCTCGCGGACGCCTACGCGGAGGGCGCCCGCGCCGGCGGGCACCTGCTGCGCCGTCTCGACGTGGCCGAGCTGAATCTGCCGCTGATCCGGAGCCGCGCGGAATTTGAGGGTAAGGTCATTCCGCCGGCCGCCGCGGACGCCCAGGCGGCTATCACCTGGGCCGAACACATCGTCATCATCCTCCCCCTGTGGCTTGGGGGGGCGCCAGCCCTGCTCAAGGGCTTCTTCGAGCAGGTCTTCCGCTATGGCTTCGCGCTTCCGGCCGGCGGAAAGAAGCTGGGCGGACTGCTGAAGGGACGTTCGGCCCACCTCGTCATCACCATGGGGATGCCGGCGGTCGCCTACCGTGTCGTGTTCGGCGCCGCCGGGGTGAAAGCGATCGAGCGCGGCGTGCTGTGGCTCTCAGGCATTTCGCCGATCCGACGCACCCTCCTGGGCATGGTCGAGGAAAACCCCGGCCATCATCAGGCCTGGCTGACGCGGATGCGGCGGCTGGGCAAGGCGGCCGCCTGACCCCTCAGCGCGTTTGGATCGAGCGCACATAGGCCGAGAGGGCCCGCGCTTCCGCGAGAGGCAGGGTGAAGGGCGGCATGTCGGCGTGGGTCGGCGTCGCGCCCTGGGCCAGGGCCTCGATCAGGTCCGCAACCGGATAGACGCGGCCAAGCTCCCGGAAGGGCGGCGCGGCCTGGCGCAGGCTGACGCCATCCAAGCCGACCGCGTGACACCGGCCGCAGCGCGCGACCGCGATGGCCTCGCCCCGCCGCAGCTCCGCGTCGATGTCTGGTCTCGAGGCGGCGAGGGCCGCGGCGGCGACAAGCAAGGCGATCATGTCGGGGGCCGCTAAATGGCCTCGGCCTGTTCCTGGATCGAGCGGATGTAGGTCATGATGTCGTCGATCTCGACCGGACTGAAGCGGAAGGACGGCATGGCCGGATGCTTGCTCAGCAGGCCCTGCTTCAGGGCGAGGGCCAAGTCCTTCATCTTGATATAGCGGTAGAGGGTGTGAAGCGGCGGCGACATGGAGTTGGGGCTGCCGCCCGGACGGTCCACCGCGTGGCACTGGGTGCAGTTGCGCTTGACCAGCTCCTCGCCCCGCACGGTGGAGCCCGGCGCGGCCGAGGCGGCGCCGGTCGAGAGGGTGATGGCGAGCATCGCGGCGGCGGCGAGAGCAAATGGGGAACGAAAAGCCATGGCCTACCTCTTGGACGGAGACAGAGTATCTTCGCATCAAATAGCGAGGCGCGCTTGATTCTTCGCAAACGGTTTCGGGCGCGAAGCGACGGGATCACACCGGCAAAGAGGGGGGCTTCGGTCGCCGCGCCTCGGCGGCGCCGTGCGTATTGTTTATCTCACACCGAGCCGGGATCGGATTTGGGTGTGTCGCGCAAGGCGGCGGCCTCGGCTCTGATCTCCCCGTTGGCGAGAAGGTCCTCAAGCCGGCCTCGTTCGGAACCGTTCTCGCAGGCCAGTAGCCGGTCGCGAAAGTTCTTTATATTCAAACGATGTGCAAACAGGGCCATTTCGTCGGGCATGTCGACACACAGTTAAATTCAGCAGCGAACATCAGGATGCTCGCCATTAGAAAGATATGCGAGAGAAATTTATTTGTACGATAACGCACAAAAGCGATTGATTTATTTTGGTCGCAATCGAGGTTGACGATTTAGATCGCGGTTTCAACTCGTTTGCTGGCTTCAAGGTCTTTGTTCGCCCATCGTCCGGATAGGATCTGAAGCCGCGGATGGGGGGGAGTTCGGTATGACCGAGCGGTCCGCTGGAGGCGGCGAGCCCGCCCTCCAACAGAGCGAGCAAGCGCGCCGCAGTATAGCCGATACTGACGAATGTCTTTCTGTGACTATCGAAAGCCGCGCCCATTTGATCTCAGCTAACGAGATCAAACAAAGCGGTGTGAGGTCGGAGCAGGGGCGCAGCTCCGCCAAATAGTTTACACCGATCATCGGCTAGCCAGATTCGAACGGGGTCGGACTCTCACAATGATCTGCCAGAATATTCCGGGCGCGCTCGCAGTGGCTTGGGTGCTGTCCTTGGCTGGTGCAGGCGAAGCGTTGGCGCAGGAGAGTCCCGCCGAGCCGATCGGGACCGATCTGGCGGAAGCCTCCGCTCCGGCCCAGGGGGTGATCAGCTATCCGCCATCCTTTTTCGCCGAATTTCGTCCCACGACGGCCTCGGACATGCTCGGTCGCATCCCGGGGTTCAACCGGAGCGGCGGCGATGATGTGCGCGGCTTCGCCGGCTCGGCGGGCAATGTCCTCATCGACGGCGAGCGGCCATCGTCCAAGACCATTAGCGTCGATGAGGCGCTGCGGCGCATTCAACCCGAACAGGTCGAGCGCATCGACCTGATCCGCGGCGGCGCGCCCGGCGTCGATATGCAGGGCCAGACCGTGGTGGCCAACGTCATCCGCAAGAAGGGGTCGGAGACCACCTTCTCCTTCGAATCCATGCTCAAGCTCTACAACGATCACAACCCGGGCGTGGCGCCGCGGATCGACGCCGCGACCCGCATTGGCGGCCTGCGCCTGAGCGGCGCCCTCATCGCCCGCCTCGAAAAACAGCAGGGCGACTCCGGCGACGGCAACTTCATCCGACGTAATGGTCGAGGCGAACTGATCGCACGAGGCCCCTTCTACGCCAACGTGGAAGACCGCCGATATTCGTTCAACGGCGCGGCCGAATATAAGTCCTTCCGTCTCAACCTCGGCGGCGAGCGGACAGAGACCCCGCGCACCGAATATGCCGACCTTGTCAACAATCTGGGCGTGCACAGCACCGAAAAGGTCGTGAACGACCTGGTCAACAATAAGCTGGAGGTCGGGGGCGACTATCAGCGGAAGCTCGGCTACGGCCTGACAGGACGGGTGATCGGCCTCTACACCTATAAGGACAGTGACCTCGTCTCGGCCCAGACGCGTCCGGGCGTCTCCAACCTCTCCACCAAGAAGAGCAACGGCAGCGAGGCGATCATCCGCTCGACACTGCGAGGCGTTTTCTCAGGCATTACCTTGGAGACGGGCGGCGAAATCGCCGTCAACAGCCTCGATGTGGCCAACAGTATCAACCAGGGCGGCGCGCCTGTTCTGCTACCGTCGGCCAGCGTGCGGATCGCCGAGAAGCGCGCCGAAGGCTTCCTCAACGCTTCGGTCAAACCCCTGGCCCGTCTGTCTATCGACGCGGGTCTGCGGGTGGAGACCTCGACCATAACGCAGACCGGCGATGTGTCGAAAGAAAGGACCCTGACCTTCCCCAAGCCGCGCCTGATCCTGGCCTATGAAGTGTCGTCCTCCACCCAGCTGCGGGCGCGCTTGGAGCGTACGGTCGGGCAACTCAACTTCGAGGACTTCGCCGCGAATGGCGACCTGTCCGTCGGCTCGCTCAACGTCGGCAATGCCAACCTTGCGCCCGAGCGAGCCTGGGTGGTGGAAGGGGCCTGGGAGCAGAGATTTTGGGGCAAGGGAGCGCTGGTGCTGACAGCCACTCACAGCGAGGTGCAATCGGTGGTCGACTTGATCCCGATCTTCAGCAGGAACACCGTGTTCGATGCGCCAGGGAACCTTGGCGACGGGAAAAAGGACGAGCTCAAGATCGACCTCGCCGTGCCGTTCGACAGGCTCGGCTGGAAGGGGCTGGACCTGCGCGTCAACTACACCTGGCGCCGGTCCCGCGTGACCGATCCCACCACGGGCGTGGAGCGGCCTTTCTCCACGCTGAACCCGTGGGACGGGCAGTTTACCCTGACGCAGGATTTGCCACGGCTGAAGTCGACCTTCGTGATCACCAGCATGGCCCTGGGCGCCAAGGCCAGGCAGTTCCGAAGCAACGAGACCCGAACCGATTACACAACGCCCAATTACATCAACATCCAGTACAACTGGCGGCCCAACCCGAAGTTCAGCCTGACGGTGCAATATGAGAACGCTTTCGCGCGTGAACGGCGGCGCGAACGGGTGATCTATAGTGGTCCGCGCAGCAATGGCGTGGTCAGCACCGTTGAACAACGATCGGCGGAGATGGAGCCATTCATCATGATGCGGTTGAGGAAGATCTTCTAAGGCCGCCTGCAAGCCTGAGACGCGGTGGCCCCGACAACCAGCCAGACCAGACCCGTCAGGCCTCCAGTTCGATGTCCCAATAGAGATAGTCCAGCC
>CANJKM010000134.1 GCA_947474805.1 Caulobacterales bacterium
CGATGCGGCGGTAGTCGTCGATCGGCACGCCGGTCTCGGTGGCCAGGGAGGCCACTTCCCGGCGCAGTTCGGCGACCTGGGAGGCGTCGTTCTCCACGAGCTTGGTCCAGCGCACGCCCATCGCCTTGACCGTGTCGGTCCAGGTGGGATGCAGCTCTGAGCCCAGATAGGCCTTGAGGAACTCGGGGCGCGAGATGCCGTAGCTGTCGGCCAGGCGCAGCAGCCGGCCTTCCAGGCCCATCAGCCGTTTATTGATCGCATAGAGCTGTTCGACCAGCGCCTCGATCCGGTTGTTGTTCAGCTTCAGCGTCTTCAGCTGCTGGGTGATGCCCAGCGCCAGGGCGCCGTACTTCTTGCGGTCGGCGTCCGACAGGTCGACGCCGGCGAGGCGGGCCTCGACCAGTTTTTCCTGCAGCTTGCGGAAGGCGTCGAATTCCGAGGCGATGGCATCGAGCGTGCCCATCACGCCTTCGCGCAGCTCGGCCTCCATGGCCGAGACGGAGGGGCCGGCGCCGTCGTCGAAATCGTCGTCGTCGCCCTCGGCTTCACCTTCGGCCTTGGCGGTGGCTTCACCGGCGGCCTCGGGATCGGCGGGCGGAGGAACGGCTTCTCCCTCGACAATCCCGGCCTCGGCGTTGGCCAGGGCCTGGGCGGCGGCGGCCTCGGCGATCTGACCGGGCGTGCCGCCGTAGGTCTGCTCAAGGTCGATGACTTCGCGCAGCAGGATGCGGCCTGTCGACAACTCCTCCCGCCAGACCATGATGGCCTCGAAGGTCAGCGCGCTCTCGCACAGGCCGCGGATCATGGTGTCGCGGCCGGCCTCGATCCGCTTGGCGATGGCGATCTCGCCCTCGCGCGACAGCAGTTCGACCGAGCCCATCTCGCGCAGATACATGCGCACGGGGTCGTCGGTGCGGTCGTAGGTCTCGGGCTTGGTGGTCTCGGCGACCGCGGTTTCCTCGCGCTGGGCGACCTCGGTGGTCCCCTCGCCTTCCTCGGCGGCCTCTTCGGCCTCGATGACGTTGATGCCCATCTCCGAGAGCATGGCGAGGGTGTCCTCGATTTGCTCGGAGGTGAATTCCTCGGACGGCAGGACCTTGTTCAGCTCGTCCATGGTGACGTAGCCGCGGGTCTTGGCCTGTTTGATGAAGCGCTTTACGCCAGCGTCGGTGAGGTCGAGCAGCGGCCCATCGGACGCGGTCTCGGTGGCTTCCGGCTCGGCGGTGTTGGTGCTCATCTGGTCTTCTATCTCCGCTCCGGACGCGCGTACATTGGGTCGCGCGCGCCGAAAACAACCTTAGGGGCGACGCAAGGCGCCGCGACTCTTTAGCCTCAGTGCAGCAGCGTCTCTCCGCCCAGCCCTTCGCCCGTCTTCAACGCCCGCTGCAGGGCGTCGCGTTCGGTCTTCAACTGCCAGAAGCTGGAAACGTCGAAACGGTTCTCCAGGTCGGCCTTGGCCGCCTGCAAAGCCCGTTCCAGGGCGGCGATCCTGACCAGTTGCCCATAGGCTTCGGACCAGCTCGCCGCGCGCGTATCCTGCGCCGCCGCCGCATCGAGGAAGGGCGCGTGAGCCTTCCGTGCGGCCTCGGTGATTTCCCTTAGCAATTCGCCGTGCCCGAGCGACCTCAGATGGCTTTCGAGCGCCCCCGAGTCAAGGGCGCCGCCCTGCAGGAACAGGCCGACGATAGCGTGTGCGAGCTTATCGAGCTCCGGGTCGCAGAAGCCCTGGGAATCGATCAACTCGATCCGGTCGCCCAGCAGGGACGGGTCGGCGATGACCGCCTGGGCGACGGCGGCGGCCAGGGGATGCGGGCCCTGGGTCAGGCGGCGGGCAGCGCTGCGGGCGGCCGGGGTGGCGCCGGTCAGCGGCTGTCTGCGCTTGCCGTCCCGGCCACGGCCCATGGCGCGGGCGGCGTCGGCGCGGGTGAAGGCTGGCCGCTCCAGCGGCCAGAGGCCCTCGTAGCGTTGCAGCAGCGCCTCGCGATAGGCCTGGGAAAGATCGGGATCGGCGATGGCGGCGGCGAGCTTGCGCAGCTTCACCTTCAGGGCCGTACGGCGCTCGGGCGTCTCCAGCGGCTGGGCGGCCTCAAGCTCGATCTTGAACAGCCGGTCGACGAAGGGTTCGGTCGCGGCGAGCTGGGCCTTCAGCGCGCCGGCCCCCTGCTCGCGCAGCACGTCGTCGGGGTCCTTGCCGCCGGTAATCATGGCGAAGTTGAAGGAGCGGCCGGGCTTGAGCAGCGGCAGCGCCCGCTCGATCACCCGGGCGGCGGCGCGCTGGCCGGCGCCGTCGGCGTCGAAACAAAGGGTCGGCTCGGTGTGCAGACGCCAGAGCGCGGCCATCTGGTCTTCGGTCAGGGCCGTGCCCATCGGGGCCACGGCTGGGATGTCGGCGCGCTGGCAGGCGATGACGTCCATATAACCCTCGACCACCACCAGGGCGGTGTCGTCGCCGCCGAGGTGCAGCAGGCGGCGCGCCTCGCCCATGCCGTAGAGCATGCCGCCCTTGTGGAAGACGGGGGTCTCGGGGCCGTTGAGGTATTTGGCGCGGGCTTCCGGATCGAGCGCCCGGCCGCCGAAGCTGACCACCCGGCCGCGCAGGTCGGCGATGGGGAAGATGATCCGCTCGCGGAACCGGTCGTAGGGCGCGCCGCCGGCCTCCGGCTCGATGAGCACGCCGGTCTCGATCAGCTCCTTGGGCAGGGCGCCCTTGGAAACCAGGAAGTCCTTGAGCGCGGTGCGGCCGCCCGGCGCATAGCCGATGCGGAAGCGGGACCATTGGTCCTCGGGCAGGCCGCGCTTGTGCAGATAGGCGCGGGCGGCCTCGGCCCCTGGGCGGCGCAGCTGAGCCTCGAACCAGCGGGCCGCCTGCTCCAGCCAGTCGCCGAGCGAGGCGCGCTCCTTCTCCTGCTCGGCTGCGCGGGGGTCGGGAGCCGGCATGGGCACTCCGGCCTCGGCGGCGAGCCGCTCGACGGCCTCGGGGAAGGAGAGGCGCTCGGTCTCCTGCAGGAAGGTGATCAGGTCGCCGTGCTTGCCTGAGGAGAAGTCGTGGAAGAAGCCCTTGTCGTCGTTCACGAAAAACGACGGCGACTTCTCCTTGTTGAAGGGCGAGAGGCCGACGTACTCGCGGCCCTGGCGGCGCAGATTGACCGTGCGGCCGATCACGTCGCTGAGCCGTAGCCGCGACTTGATCTCGTCCAGGAAGCGCTCATCAAATTTCATTGCGGCGGGAGCTTAGTCGGTCGAACCGGCCCTGTCCCGGACACGTTAACGCCCCTATATAATTGGCTGTGCATGGGAGACTGGCGATGGCCGAAGAGCGCTACCCGATCATGAAGTCCGAAGCCGACTGGAAGCGGCTGCTCACCCCCGCCCAGTTTCAGGTGCTGCGCCAGGCGGGCACCGAGCCGGCCGGGACCAGCCCGCTGAACAAGGAGCACCGCCAGGGCCGCTTCGTCTGCGCTGGCTGCAACACCCCGCTCTACAGCTCCAAGACCAAGTTCGAGAGCGGGACCGGTTGGCCCAGCTTCTACCAGCCGATCGACCCGCGTGTGATCCAGACCAAGACCGACCGCAGCTATTTCATGGTCCGCACGGAAGTGCTCTGCGCCACCTGCGGCGGGCACCTGGGCCATGTCTTCCCGGACGGCCCCAAGCCGACGGGCCTGCGCTACTGCATGAACGGGCTCGCTTTGAAGTTCGTCCCGGGTCAGGCCTAAGCCGATGAGCGACAGCCCCCTCCTCCCGGCCGCCATCGCGGGCATCCTGCTCGCGGCCGGGCTGGCCGGCGCGGGCTTTCTGGTCGGCAAGGGGCTGGAGAACGCCCGGGTCGGGGACCGATCCGTCAGCGTGCGCGGCCTGTCGGAGCGGATCGTCAAGGCCGACCTCGCCGTCCTGCCGCTAAAGTTCGCCGGCGCCGGGGACGACCTGCAGGCGGTCCAGGCCAAGGTCGACGCCGACACCAAGGCGGTGCGCGACTTCCTGACCCGCCAGGGCTATCAGCCGGCCGAGATCGATCTGGGCAAGCTGGAGGTCACCGACCAGTGCGCCCGCGAATACCAGCAGCAGGGCGTCGCCGCCCGCTACCGCGTCGCCCAGACCCTGATCGTTCGGACCACCAACGTCGACCGGGTCCAGGCCACCACCCGCCAGCTCGACCAACTGGTCCGCCAGGGCGTCGTTCTGCAGGACTACGCCGGCCCCTCCTATGTCTTCACCAAGCTGAACGACGTGCGCCCGGCCATGATCGCCGAGGCCACCGCCAGCGCCCGCACCGGGGCCCAGCAGTTCGCCCGCGACGCCGAGGCGGGACTCTCGGGCATCCGCTCGGCCAGCCAGGGCTCGTTCGAAATCACCGGCCGCGACGACGTCGGCTACGATCCCTCGGGCCAGGTGTTCAAGAAGGTGCGGGTGGTGACCACCGTCACCTACGGCCTGCGCTAGACCCACTTTCGCTTTCCGGAGAGTTCATCATGGCCGCCCAGCCCGACGTCACGCTCAACGACGGCCGCGCCATGCCCCAACTGGGCCTGGGGGTCTGGCGCACCCCGGCGGAGACGGCGGCCTCGGTGGTCACTAGCGCGCTCGACGCCGGCTATCGCCACGTCGACACGGCCGCCATCTACGGCAATGAGGAAGGCGTGGGTCAGGCGATCGCGGGCCGCGAGGTCTTTGTGACCACCAAGCTGTGGAACGACGACCAGGGCTATGACGAGACCCTGCGCGCCTTCGAGACGAGCGCCAAGAAGCTCGGGCGCAAGACCGTCGACCTCTATCTGATCCATTGGCCGGCCCCGAAGAAGAACCGCTATGTTGAGACCTGGAAGGCGCTCGTCAGGCTTCGAGACGAAGGACGCGCCCTCTCGATTGGGGTCTCCAACTTCAACGCCGACCACCTGCGCCGGATCATTGGCGAGACCGGCGCGACCCCGGCCCTGAATCAGGTCGAACTGCATCCCCGCTTCCAGCAGCGCGCCCTGCGCGGCGTGCATGAAGAACTGGGAATCCGCACCGAGTCCTGGAGCCCGCTCGGTCAGGCTCAGTTCCTCAACGATCCCACCATCCAGGCGGTCGCCAAGAAGCACGGTAAGTCGCCGGCCCAGGCCATCCTCCGCTGGCATCTCGACGAAGGCCTGATCGTCATCCCAAAGTCGGTGCACCCCGAGCGCATACGCCAGAACTTGGACCTGTTCGACTTCACGCTGGACGAGGGCGATAGGGCGCGGATCGCGGCGCTGGACTCGCCGGCCGGGCGGATCGGTCCAGATCCGATGACGGCGGCCTTCTAAAATCCGCTCCAAATGAACGTCGCCCCCTCGTGCGCGTTCAGACTGGGCTCAAGGGCGGTTCCTAGGGTGAACGCCGCGCCAAACCCAGGATCCAGGCCATGACACGCTTTCTCGCCGCCGCCATTGGGCTGATCGCCTCGATTTTATCCGCCCACTAAGAATTGACACTTCAGATGGGGCCCCTTGCTCGACACCAAGGGACCTCATCTGCGTCTCCGCTAGTGAAGCGCACGCGATTTGCGCATGAAAATCAATCGTCGTTGTATAGGCATGGGCGAGACCTACTCGATCCTGTGCTGGTCGGACGTCAAAAAGCCGCATCCGCTTCTGACGCAACCCTTTGACCTCCGCTCAAATTAGGCTTCAGCTTGTCGCGATGAGAATGAAGGACGCGGCCGAAAAAGCAGCCGCGCGGCAAAGGAAGCCCAAATGGCGATCAAGCTGCCTGTTCATTTACCCATGACCAAACCGGCCATTACGCCCCAGATCACAGCGCCGCGTCCGGCGCCCCCTCCGGTCTGGACGCTCCAGGGCACCACGGGCGCCGACACCCTCACCGGCACCGCCAATAACGACCGCATCTATGGCGATGCGGGAAACGATACCATCTCGGGCTTGGCCGGAAACGATATCATCAACGGCGGAGCCGGGACCAATCGGTTGACCGGGGGCGCGGGCGCAGACCTGTTCGTGGTCGACAAGCGGACCGCCACGGCGGGCGCCACCACCACCATCACCGACTTCAAGGTATCCGAGAAAGATCACCTCGCCTTGGTCGGGTTCGGTCCCTCCAAGCTCTACACCACCGCCGCCGCCGCCCAGGCCAACGGCGGGGTCCACCAGCATGTGGTCACGGTCAGCGGCGCTCAGGCGCTGGAGCTTGACGTCTATGCCAAGGGCGCCACCACCGCCGCCCATGTCGTCGTGCTGGTCGGAGTGACGGCGACCGTCACCGAGGCCAACCTCTACGGCATGCCGTTCGGGCCCTTCCACCACTAGGTGGCGGAGGGTCCTCCGCGCTTACGCCCCGTGTAGATGGTGCAGCTCGACATGCCGCCGGTCAGCGGGTTCGGGAACTCGACAAGCTTGGCCGCGCAGACCTCGAACACCAACGCCATGGTCGCCTCGAACTCGGGGTCGGGGGCCTCGTCCGACCACATGGCGAAGACACCGCCGGGAACGAGCCGCGCGGCGACGTCGGTGAGGCCGGCCACCGAATAGAAGGCGCCGTTCTGGCTGTTGAGAAGAGCCCGCGGCGAATGGTCGATATCCAGCAGCACGGCGTGGACCTGGCGCGGGGCGGGCTCGTCAGCGGTCATCAGGGCGAAGAAATCGCCGTGGACCAGGCTGCAGCGCGCATCGCCCGATAGGCGCGCGCCGAGCGGAACGAGACCTTGGCGGTGCCAGTCGATCACGGCCTCGATGGCGTCGATGACCACCACCGAGCGCACCCGCGGATCGTCAAGGGCGGCGGCGGCGGTGTAGCCGAGCCCGAGACCGCCGACCACGACATCGAGGACCGGCGCTTCCGTGGCGGCCAGACCGATGTGGGTCAGGGCGATCTCGCCCTCGGTGAACAGGCTCGACATCAGATGCTCGTCGCCGAGCATCACCTCGAGCACGTCGCGGTCCAGCGACAGGAGCCGCCTGCGCCGGAGCGAAATCGCGCCTAGCGGCGTGGGGCGGTAGTCGATCTCTTCGAACAGGGCGCTCATGCCCCAGCCTTATCTGATCGGCGGCCGACGCGCGCCTAGTTCGGCGTCAGCTTCTGCAGCAACCCCGTGTCGGTCAGAATGTAGACCGCGCCGTTCGGCGCGACCTTCACCTCGCGCACCCGGGTCTGCTGGTCGTAGAGTAGCTGTTCCTCCTCGACCACCTTGTCGCCCACGAGCTTCAGCCGGGCCAGAAGCTTGCCGCGCAGGCCGCCGACCAGGATGCTGCCCTTCCAAGCCGGGAAAAGATCGCCGCGATAGAAGGCCAGGCTGGAGGGACCGATCACCGGATCCCAATAGTAGCGAGGCTCCTCGAAACCCGGAGCCCCGGTGCGGCCGTCGTTGAACGGAAAGCCCGGATAGTCGATGCCGTGGGAATGCAGCGGCCAGCCGTAGTTGGCCCCGCGCTTGACCAGGTTCAGCTCGTCGCCGCCGCGCGCGCCGTGCTCGGTCTCCCAGAGGCGGCCCCTGGCGTCGAAGGCCAGGCCCTGTTCGCTGCGGTGGCCCAACGACCAGATCTCGGACAGAGCGCCCTTTGTGCGCAGGAAGGGATTGTTCGCCGCCGGCCGCCCCTCGGGGGTGATGTGGACGATCTTGCCCAGATGGCTCGACAGGTCCTGGGCGATCCGCCAGGGCGGCGATTTGGAGTGGTCGCCGACGGTGACGAACAGCGAACCGTCCTTGGGGTCGACAGCGATCCGCCCGCCCTGGATGCCCGACAGTGCCTTGGGGAGCAGCGGCAGGGCCCGGAAGATGACCTTCACATCGCTCAGAGCGGCCTTGGCCTCCTCCAGCTTGGCGCCGGCGACGACCAGATTGGCCTGGTCGGTTCCGACCAGCTCGCTGTAGGTGAAGAAAATGCGGCGGTTGCGGAGGTAGTCGCGGTCCAGGACCACGTCGAGCAGGCCGGGCTGGCCGCCGTAGTTAACCGCCGGCACACCCGATATCGGGTCGGAGACAGCGCCGGCCTCGGTGACGAGGCGCAGGGCGCCGGGCTTTTCGCTGACCAGGAATTTGCCGCTCGGCAGGAAGACCAGGGCGTAGGGCGCCTTCAGGCCCGAGGCGATGGTGGCGACCTTGACGGGAACGGTGGTCTTGTAAGGCGCGCGGGTCTGCCCGGGGAAAGCGGGCTTGTCGCTCGCCAGCTCGGGCGGGCGAGTCTCGACCGGCTGGCCCTCGACCGTTCGCGGAGCCGGGAAGCCCGAGGAGTTGCGCAGCGGCATGACCGGAACGCCATTGTAGGTGCCGGTCAGGGGCGGCGTATTGGCGGCCATGGCGACGCCCGACGCCAGCGCGATCAGGCCCAAGGCGGCGCCCATCAGAGTCTTCTTCATCGCTCCCCCCC
>CANJKM010000135.1 GCA_947474805.1 Caulobacterales bacterium
CGCCCCCGACCCCGGCCCAGGCCTTCCAGAGCGCCCGCGCCGCCCGGGCCTCCGGCGACCCGGCCGGCGCCGCCTCGGGCTTCCAGGACTTCATCACCCGCTATCCGAACGACGCCCGCACGCCGGAGGCCTACTACTGGCTGGGCGAGAGCTTCTATCAGCGCAAGGGCTACACCAACGCCACCGCCGCCTACGCCTCGGCCCTGCGCTCCAGCCCGAAGACCGCCTGGGGCTCGGCCGCCATGGTGCGGCTCGCCCAGTCGCTGAACGCCGGCAGTCAGCCCGCCCAGGCCTGCGCCGCCCTCGCCGAATACGACAAGAGCTACGCCGTCCGCGCCACCGTCGCGGTCAAGGCCGATGCGGCCGCGCTCAAGACCCGCCTCAAGTGCGGTTGAGCCCCTGGCCCCTCCCGGAGGGACCCTGGAAAGCCTAGTTCGGGCCGCCCTCGACCGGCGGCTTGATCCGAACAGCCGCGCGCCCGTCGCCCTCGCCCTGTCCGGCGGCGGCGACTCCGTCGCCCTGCTGCACTTGGCCGCCGCCTGGGCCGCCGGTCATGGACGGACGCTGCTCGCCCTGACCGTCGACCATGGCCTCAACCCCGACAGCGCCCGCTGGACGCAGGAAGCCGGAGAGGCCGCCCGCCCGCTCGGCGTCGCCTGGCGCGCCTTAGCCTGGACGGGCGACAAGCCCGCCTCGGGCCTGCCCGCCGCCGCCCGCGCCGCCCGCCATCGCCTCCTCGCCGACGTCGCCCGCGCGGCCGGAGCCCGCGTCCTCCTCACCGGCCACACCCGCGACGATGGGCTGGAAAATGAACTGATCGGCCTTGGCCGCATGAGCGAATGGGACCCCTCCCCCGCCTGGCCCGAGGGGCGAGGGCTCCTCCTCTGCCGCCCGCTCCTGGAGACGCGCCGCGCCGAGCTGCGCGCCTGGCTCCAGGCCCGCGCCATTCCCTGGCTCGACGATCCGGCCAACGACGACCCCCGCTACGCCAGGGCGAGAGCGCGGCTCACCCTTCTCTCCCCCTGCGAAGCGGGGGGAGGGGATCGTCCGCAGGATGGCGAGGGGGGCGAGCGCGGCGCCACGCCCCCTCCACTGCGCGAGAGCGTTGTCCCCCTCCCCCATGGACACGGGGGAGGAGAAGACGGCCTGCTCGCCCTCCCCCGCTCGACGGACGCCCGCACCCTGTCCGCCGCCCTGCTCTGCGCTGCCGGAACCACGACGCCCCCGCGCGGCGAGCGCCTTCACGCCCTCCTCGCCCGCCTGCGAACAGGAGAAAACTTCACCGCCACCCTCGCCGGCGCGCGTCTGGTCGCCGAGGCCGGCGCCGTCCTGATCGGCCGCGACCCCGGCCGCAAAGGCCTGCCCGCCGTCGCGACCGAGCCCGGCCAGGTCCTCGTCTGGGACGGCCGTTTCGAGCTGATCGCGCAGGGGGTCGCCGTCGTCCCGCTCTCGGGTCGCCAGTCCCTGCTCTCTGGCCCCGACAGGGCCGAGCTCGCCGCCCTGCCCGCCTGGGCGCGCCCGACAATGCCGGCTCATCTGCACCCCGACGGCCACCTGACCCTGGCCCGGATCAACGCCCTTGGCCCCGCCCGCCTTCGCGCCGCGCTCGCTATGATTCAACACGAGAGCGACATTTGAGCCCGCCCGCGTGGCGAGCGGCGCCCGCCCATCCTATCTTCACCCTCAGTATGCTAGGCTGGATCTTCCGGCCCTGGAGAGGCGAGCCTTAATGAACCTGCGCAACCTGGCTATCTGGGGCGTGATCGTCGCGGTCCTGGTCACGCTCTACAGCGTGATGAATCCCTCGACCAAATCGACCGCCGGGGCCGAGATCAGCTATTCCCAGCTTCTGGCCAAGATCGACAGCGGTCAGGTCAAGGACGCCAGGATCCAGGGCGACACCGTCTCCGGGCAGGACGCCCAGGGCCGCCGCTTCACCGTCGTCACCCCGCAGAGCCAAGAAGACCTGCTCAAGCGGCTGGAGGCCAACGGCGCCAATATCAAGGTGCTGTCCAACCAGCCCTCGGGCTGGTTCCAGCTCTTGGGCTCGCTCCTGCCCATCATCCTCCTAATCGGCGTCTGGGTCTTCTTCATGCGCCAGATGCAGGGCGGCGCGCGCGGCGCCATGGGCTTTGGCAAGTCCAAGGCCAAGCTGCTGACCGAGAACAAGAACCGCGTCACCTTCGAGGACGTCGCGGGCGTCGAGGAGGCCAAGGAGGAGCTGCAGGAGATCGTCGATTTCCTCAAGGACCCCGGCAAGTTCCAGCGCCTCGGCGGCAAGATCCCCAAAGGCGCCCTGCTGATCGGCCCGCCCGGCACCGGCAAGACCCTGCTGGCCCGCGCCATCGCCGGCGAGGCGGGCGTGCCCTTCTTCACCATCTCCGGCTCCGACTTCGTCGAGATGTTCGTCGGCGTCGGCGCCAGCCGCGTGCGCGACATGTTCGAACAGGCCAAGAAGAACGCGCCCTGCATCATCTTCATCGACGAAATCGACGCCGTCGGCCGCCATCGCGGCGCGGGCTTGGGCGGCGGCAACGACGAGCGCGAACAGACCCTCAACCAGCTGCTGGTCGAGATGGACGGCTTCGAGGCCAACGAAGGCATCATCCTGATCGCCGCCACCAACCGGCCCGACGTGCTCGACCCGGCCCTGCTGCGTCCGGGCCGTTTCGACCGTCAGATCGTCGTGCCCAACCCCGACATCGTCGGACGCGAGCGCATCCTGCGCGTCCACATGCGCAACGTCCCCCTGGCCGCCGACGTCGATGTGCGGGTGATCGCCCGCGGCACCCCCGGCTTCTCGGGGGCCGACCTCGCCAACCTCGTCAACGAGGCCGCCCTGATGGCCGCGCGCAAGAACCGCCGCATGGTGCAGATGCGCGACTTCGAGGAGGCCAAGGACAAGGTGATGATGGGCTCGGAGCGCCGCTCCATGGTCATGTCCGACGAAGAGAAGAAGATGACCGCCTACCACGAGGGCGGCCACGCCCTGGTGGCGCTGAACGTCCCGGCCACCGACCCCGTCCACAAGGCGACCATCATCCCGCGCGGCCGCGCGCTCGGCATGGTCATGCAGCTGCCCGAACGCGACACGCTGTCGATGAGCTCCGAGCAGATGACCTCGCGACTGGCCATCCTGTTCGGCGGCCGGGTCGCCGAGGAGATCATCTTCGGCAAGGACAAGATCACCTCGGGCGCCTCCTCCGACATCTCCCAGGCCACCAAGCTCGCGCGGGCCATGGTGACCAAATGGGGCTTCTCCGACCTCCTCGGCGCGGTCGAGTACGGCGAGAACCAGGACGAGGTCTTCCTCGGCCACTCGGTCGCGCGCAGCCAGAGCGTCTCTGAGGAAACCGCCAACATCATCGACCAGGAAGTAAAGAAGCTGGTCCAGGGCGGCCAGGACGAAGCGCGCCGCATCCTGACCAAGAAGATCAAGGACCTGCACAAGCTGGCCAAGGCCCTGCTCGAATTCGAGACCCTCTCGGGCGACGAAATCATCAACGTCCTGAAGGGCGTCAAACCGGTGCGCGAAGCCGCCGACGACAGCTCCAAACCGACCGGCCCGTCGCTGGGCGTGCCCCTCACCCACGAACCCGAAGGCGGCGCGGAGCCGGAACCGGCTTAGGCAAAATCCGAATTCCCCGGCACAGGCCGGGGTCCAGGTGCGAGAGCGCTGGCCGATAGGGCTGGCGCTCTTTTGCTGTCAGGGCGGCGGAACTCGGGGGCTAGAAACCCGCCAGATCATTCAACCGGTCTGAGAGATCGAGCCAGTCGGGGTTCTCCCCTTCAATCAGCCGCAGCTTCCAGACTCGCCGCCACTCCTTGATCTGACGCTCGCGTTCCTTGGCGGCCTCCCGCGTCTCGTGGCCCTCGAACCAAACCATGGAGTCAACGCCGTGTTTGGCCGTAAACCCTCCGCGCGCCCTCACTTGATGCTCGTATAGGCGCCTCGCCAGATCGTAGGTCGATCCGGTGTAAAGTGTTCCGTTCCGTCGGCTCGCCAGCATGTAGGTGCAGAAGGCCAGTCTGGGCTCCTCGGAAGATCGGCTGAATTTCCTCTCCTCACGGATGCGGTCAACGCGACGGCGCCCGCTCCGCGCCCGAGCCAACCTCAAAATCCGAATTCCCCGGCGAAGGCCGGGGCCTAGGTCCGCCGCCCTGCGGGCAAGAGAGCGCTAGTCCGGCCAACGCTTCTGCAACTGGGCCCCGGCCTTCGCCGGGGAATTCGGGGAATTGTGGACCGAGAACTCGGATATAGAGGGTCCATGCGGTCTCCCAGGATCATGGGCGTGGTGAACGTCACCCCCGACAGCTTCTCCGACGGCGGGCGGTTCTCCGACCCCGCCGCCGCCATCGCGCATGGGCGGGCGCTGGCGGAAGCGGGCGCCGACATCCTCGACATCGGCGGCGAGTCCACGAGGCCGGGCGCGGAGGCCGTCTCCGAAGCCGAGGAGCTGGCCCGCGTCATCCCGGTGATCGAGGGTCTGGCGGGCCTGACCCTCTCCATCGACACCTACAAACCCGCCGTCGCCCGCGCCGCCGTCAAGGCCGGCGCTTCCATCTGGAACGACATCACCGCCCTGGCCGCCCCCGGCGCGCCCGAGACCGCCGCCGAGCTCGGCTGCACGGTCGTCCTCATGCACATGCAGGGCGAGCCCCGAACCATGCAGGCCGCGCCCCATTACGACGACGTGGTGGCCGAGGTCGCCGCCTGGCTCGCCGCCCGCGCCGAAGCGGCCATGGCGGCGGGAGTTTCGCGCGAGAAGATCTGGCTCGATCCCGGCGTCGGCTTTGGCAAGACGCCCGCCCACAACCTCGCCCTGATCCGGCATCTGGATCGGATCATTGATCTCGGCTTTCCCGTCCTGCTCGGCCTTAGCCGCAAGCGGTTCATCGAGAGCCTGCACCCCGGACCCGACCGGCTCGGCGGCAGTCTCGCCGGCGCCCTGATCGGCGCCGCCAAGGGCGCCGACGTCGTGCGGGTGCACGATGTGGCCCAGACCGCCCAGGCGCTAAGCCTCTTGCGCGCCGTGGAGGAGACCCCTTGAGCCCGAACGAACACGCCCACGAATACCTCGGCCGCGTCCTGATCATCGCCGGCTCCGACAGCGGCGGCGGCGCCGGCGTCCAGGCCGACCTCAAGACCGTCACCGCGCTCGGCGGCCACGCCTCGACCGCCATCACCGCCGTCACCGTCCAGAACACGCTCGGCGTCACCGGCGTCCACGACATCCCGCTCGACGTCATCGAGGCCCAGGCCCGCGCCGTGCTCGACGACATCGGGGCCGACGCGATCAAGACCGGCATGCTGGCCGACGCCGCCGTGGTCGAGCTCGTCGCCGCCCTGATCGCCGAATACGGGATCCCCGCCGTCATCGACCCGGTGATGATCGCCAAGGGCGGCGCCGCCCTGCTCCAGGAGCAGGCGGTCAAGGTCCTGGTCGAGTTCCTGATCCCGCAGGCGACCCTCCTCACCCCCAACGCCCCCGAGGCCGAGGCGCTGACCGGCCTGCCGGTGCGGACCACCGACGACCTCAAGCGCGCCGGCGACGCCCTGCTGGCTCTCGGCGCCCAGGCGGTGCTGATGAAGGGCGGCCACATCCCCGGCGACCGGGTGGTCGATCTGCTGCTGACCCCCTACGCCGAGACCCGCTACGAGACCGGCCGGATCGACACCCGCCACACCCACGGCACCGGCTGCACCCTGGCCTCGGCCTGCGCCGCGGGCCTCGCTCAGGGCCACTCGCTGGAGCATTCGGTGCAGGCGGCCCGCGACTATGTGCTCGAGGCCATCCGGCGCGCGCCCGGCCTCGGCCAGGGCCACGGCCCCCTCGACCACGGCTGGCCGATGCGCGGTCGCTAGGCTAGATCGAAGCATGGCCGACCTCGAAGCCCGCCTCGCCGACATCGTCCGCGCCAGCCCCACCCTGATGCGCGTCCTCACCACCCTGCGCGACCTCGACCTGCCGCACTGGCGGCTGGTGTCGGGCGCCGTCTACCAGACCGTCTGGAACAGTCTCACCGGCCGCGATCCCGACTACGGCGTGCGCGACTACGACCTCGCCTACTACGACCCCGACACCAGCTGGGATGCGGAAGATGTCTTCATCAAGCGGGTCGTCGCCGCCTTCCCCTCGCCCCTCAGCGAAATGGTCGAGGTGCGCAACCAGGCCCGCGTCCACCTCTGGTTCGAGGGCAAGTTCAAGGAACCCTACGAGCCCCTGCGGACCGCCGACGATGCGCTGGAGCGATTCGTCTCCCCGGCCTTCGCCTGCGGGGTGAAGCTCCTGCCCGACGAAAAAATCGACATCGCCGCCCCCTTCGGCCTGGACGATCTTTTCGCCATGCACATCCGCCCCAATCCCTTGCGGCAGTTGGCGACCGGCTGGGTTCGCACCACCCGGTCGGCCCAGGCGCGGTGGCCAGAACTGACCATCGCGGAAATCCCTTAAACCCCGTCATCGCCCGACTAGATCGGGCGACCGAAGCAACGATTACAACAGCTTATCCCTCGCTTGGGTCCACCTGTCCGCGTCGCGGCCGGAGGATGACGGGAAAAATAAAATCGCTTGCATCGTCGGCCGAAAAGCAGTTTCTCGCCGGCGGGCCACACCCCCCCAACGGGGTGCAGTCCATCTGTAAGGATGGGAGACAATCCGAATGACTACCCTCGCCAAGCCGGCGATGCGCCCCGCGCGTCCCGAATTTTCCTCCGGCCCCTGCGCCAAGCGCCCTGGTTGGAGCCTCCAAAATTTGCAGTCCGCAGTCCTGGGTCGGTCGCACCGCTCCAAGATCGGCAAGGCGCGTCTGAAGGACGCCATCGACCGCACCCGCGAGGTGCTGGGCGTGCCGGCGGACTATCTGATCGGCATCATGCCGGCTTCCGACACCGGCGCCGTGGAAATGGCGATGTGGTCGATGCTGGGCCCTAAGCCCATCCAGATCGTCGCCTTCGAAAGCTTCGGCAAGGACTGGGTCACCGACGTGACCAAGCAGCTGAAGCTGCCCGACGTCGAGGTGCTCGACGCCCCCTACGGCCAGCTGCCCGACGTCTCCAAGGTCCGCCCCGACGCCGACCTGATCTTCACCTGGAACGGCACCACCTCGGGCGTGAAGGTGGCCAACGCCGACTTCATCTCGGCCGACCGCGAAGGGATCGTCATCTGCGACGCCACCTCGGCCGTGTTCGCCCAGGACCTGCAGTGGGACAAGCTCGATGCCGTGACCTTCTCCTGGCAGAAGGTCATGGGCGGCGAGGCCGCGCACGGCATGCTGATCCTCTCGCCGCGAGCCGTCGCCCGGCTTGAGAGCTACACCCCGCCCTGGCCCATGCCGAAGATCTTCCGCATGACCAAGGCGAAGAAGGAGGGCGGCAATTCGGTTGCGCTCGACATCTTCGAGGGCGCCACGATCAACACCCCTTCGATGCTCTGCGTCGAGGACTATATCGACGCCCTGAAGTGGGCCGCCTCGCTCGGCGGGCTGGGCGCCCTCAAGCGCCGCGCCGACGCCAATCTCGGCGCCCTGGAAACCTGGGTCGCCAAGACCGCCTGGGTCGAATTCCTGGCCGAGGACAAGTCGATCCGCTCCAACACCTCGGTCTGCCTGAAGGTGGTCGATCCCCGGGTCACCGGCCTGACGTCCGACGGCCAGGCCGACTTCGCCAAGAAGCTGGCGGCGGCCCTGGAGAAGGAGGGCGTGGCCCTCGACGCCGGCGGCTATCGCGACGCCCCTCCGGGCCTGCGCCTCTGGTGCGGCGCCACGGTCGAGACCGCCGATGTCGAGGCGGTGACGCCTTGGCTCGACTGGGCCTTCGAGGCCGTCGTCTCCGAGCTGCAACCCGCTTAATTCGAGCCCCCTCACCTAACCTCTCCCCATTGAAGAGAGGGAGGGCCCCGCGCAGCGGGAGGGTGAGGGGGGCTTCTTTCCAAAGAATTTTTAGGAGGCTTCCATGCCCCGCGTACTCATCGCCGACGAACTCTCCCCCGCCGCCGTCAAGATTTTCGAAGAACGGGGCCTCCAGGTCGACGTCAAGACCGGTCTGAAGAAGGACGAGCTGCTCCAGATCATCCACCTCTATGACGGCCTCGCCGTCCGCTCGGCCACCAAGCCGGACAAGGACGTCATCGCCGCCGCCAAGAATTTGAAGGTCATCGGCCGCGCCGGCATCGGCGTCGACAATGTCGACATCCCAGCCGCCACCGCCGCCGGGATCGTGGTGATGAACACCCCCTTCGGCAACTCGATCACCACGGCCGAGCACGCCATCGCCATGATGTTCGCCCTGGCCCGCCA
>CANJKM010000136.1 GCA_947474805.1 Caulobacterales bacterium
AAACCCTGCACCTTGATCAGCGAGTCGGCGAAGGCGTCCGCCTCCTCCAGCGTATTATATAGGGCGAAAGACGCCCGGGCGCTCGACGCCATGCCGAAGCGTCGCATCAAAGGCTCCGCGCAATGGGTCCCGGCGCGCACCGCCACCCCGTATTTGTCCAATAGCTGGGCGACGTCGTGGGCGTGGGCGCCCTCGACCGCGAAGGCCATGATCGCGCCCTTGCCCGGCGCGTCGCCGATCAGCCTGAACCAGTTGTGGCCCTGGAGCCGCTCCAGCGCGCGCTGATAGAGGGCGTGCTCGTGGGCCGCGGCGGCCTCGCGGTCGATGCCGCCCAGCCATTCGCAAGCGGCCCCGAGCCCGATGGCCTGGACGATGGGCGGTGTGCCGGCCTCGAACCGGTGCGGCGGGTCGGCGTAGGCGACGGCGTCGAGCGCCACCCAGGAGATCATCTCGCCCCCGCCCTGGTAGGGCGGCAGGGCCTCCAGCGCGTCCGGCCTGCCCCAGAGCACACCGATGCCGGTCGGGCCGTAGAGCTTGTGGCCGGAGAAGACGAAGAAGTCGCAGCCGAGCGCCTTCACGTCGATCGGTGCGTGCACCACCGACTGGGCCCCGTCGAACAGCACCTGCGCGCCGACGGCCTTGGCCGCCTCGACGATGGCCTTGGTGTCGGTCACCGCGCCGGTGACGTTGGACATGTGGGTGACGGCCACCATCCGGGTCTTGGGCCCCAGCAGAGCGCGATAAGCGTCTAGATCGAGCGAGCCGTCGTCCCGCACGGGGATGAACTTGAGGACCACGCCCTGGCGTTCGCGCAGGAAGTGCCACGGGATGTAGTTGGCGTGGTGCTCGCCCTCGCTCAGCACGATTTCGTCGCCGGCCTTCAGGCCCTGGCCGAAACTGGAGGCCACGAGGTTGATCGCCTCGGTCGCGCCCTTGGTGAAGACGATCTCGTTCGGGCCGGCGTTGATGAAGCGGGCGACGCTGTCGCGGGCCGCCTCGAAGGCGTCGGTGGTCTCGTTGGCCAATGTGTGCAGGCCCCGATGGACATTGGAGTAGCCGCCCTCCAGCGCACGCACCATCGTCTGTACCACCGCGCGCGGCTTCTGGGCCGAGGCGGCGTTGTCGAGATAGACCAGCGGATTGCCGTTCACCTGCCGCGACAGGATCGGGAATTCGGCCCGGATCGCATGCGGATCGAAGGCCGCCGTGATTTTCGGCTGGATCAGCACGTCAGCGCCTCCAGCTTGCGCGGCGCCAGAGCGGCGACGACCTCACGGGCGCCCGGGTGCTCAATCCGCTCGATCACCGCGCCGACGAAGGCCTCGGTCAAGAGGACGCGGGCCTCGTGCAGCGGCAGGCCGCGCTGGCGGGCGTAGAATATGGCCGCGTCGTCCAAAGCTCCGACCGTGTTGCCGTGGGCGCAGGAGACGTCGTCGGCGAAGATCTCGAGTTCGGGCTTGGCGTCGATCTCGGCCTTGTCGGAAAGCAGTAGGGCGTCGTGGCGCATGCGGGCGTCGGTGCGGTCGGCGCCGTGCGCGACCCGGATCAGGCCCTGGAAGACGCCCCGGCCAGAGCCCGCGGCGACGCCCTTGATCATCTGGCTGGTGGTCCCGTCGACGCCGGCGTGGGTCACCGCCGTAGTCAGATCGGCGTGGCGATGGCCGCCCACGAGATAGACCCCGTCCATGCGCAGAGCCGCGCCGGCGCCCGGATGCTGGACCCGGGTCTCGATCCTTTGGCGCTTGGCCCCGGTCGCGAACACGGCCTGGGCGTAGTCGGCGTTGGCCGACAGCCGGACCTGCGCGGTCGAGACCGAAACCGCCGTCTCGGCGTCCTCTGCGACCACGATCCGCTCCATGCGGGCGCCGTTCTCAAGCTGGATGTCGAGCGAGGCGTCGGCGACATAGGCCTCGCCCTCCCCTTCGTAGCTTTCGAGCAGGGTGAGCGACCCGCCCGCCTTCACCAGGATCGACACCGCCGACAGGCTGGCCGCGGCGTCGGCGCGGGTGACGAAGCGCAGCTTCACCGTACGCTCGCCTTCGACCACCAGGGGCGAGGCGTCGCCCTGGCCGTTGGCGAACACAATTTCCTCGTCCGCCGTCAGCTCGGCGAACGGCCCGCCGCCGGATGCGACTGTGATAGCCCCGGCCAGCGGCGGCGCGGCGCGGACCACGCTGGCCAGCTCCGACCAGCGCCAGCCTTCGTCCCGCCGGCTAGGCAGGGTCGAGACGTCTCGCGACCGTATGGCGGCGGCGAGACTCATGCGGCGGCCTTGGAATAGCGGTCGTAGCCCTCGCGCTCGAGCTCCAGCGCCAGCTCCGGCCCGCCCGAGGCGACGATCTTGCCCCCAGCCAACACATGCACCCGGTCCGGGCGGATATAGTCGAGGAGCCGCTGATAGTGGGTGATGACCAGCATGGCCCGGTCGGCTGCGCGGAGAGCGTTGACCCCCTCGGCCACTATGCGCAGGGCGTCGATGTCGAGCCCGCTGTCGGTCTCGTCGAGGATGGCCAGCCGCGGTTGCAGCATGGCCATCTGGAAGATCTCCATCCGCTTCTTCTCGCCGCCGGAGAAGCCGACGTTCAGGCCCCGGCGCAGCATCTCGAAATCCATCTTCAGGGAGCCGGCGACCTCGCGGGCGCGCTTGAGAAAATCGGGAGCGCTGATCTCGGGCTCGCCCTTCGATTTGCGCTGGGCGTTCAGCGCCGCGCGGACAAACGTCAGGGCCGGAACGCCAGGAATTTCAAGAGGATACTGGAAGGACAGGAAGATGCCCTCGGCCGCGCGCTCCGAAGCGTTCAGGCTGAGCAGGTCCACCCCATCGAGCACCGCCGAGCCTTCGGTCACCTCATAGCCGTCGCGGCCGGCCAGGGTGTAGCTGAGCGTCGACTTGCCGGCGCCGTTCGGCCCCATGATGGCGTGCACCTCGCCCGCCGGCAGATTCAGGGACAGCCCACGGATGATCGCCTTCTCGGCGACCGTCACATGCAGGTTCTCGATCGACAGCATTAGCCCACGCTTCCTTCCAAACTCACGGCCACCAGCTTCTGGGCCTCGACTGCGAACTCCATCGGCAGCTGCTGCAGCACGTCCTTGACGAACCCATTGACCAGCAGCTGCACCGCCTCCTCCTGGGAGAGGCCGCGCTGCATGACGTAGAAGAGCTGGTCGTCGGACAGCCGCGTCGTCGTCGCCTCGTGCTCGAAGGTCGACTGGGCGTTCTTGGCTTCGATGTAGGGTACCGTGTGCGCGGCGCAGTCCTTGCCGATGAGCAGGCTGTCGCACTGGGTGAAGTTGCGCGCGCCCAGCGCCTTGGCGTGGGCCGAGACCAGGCCTCGATAGGTGTTGGACGAATGGCCGGCCGAGATGCCCTTGGAGATGATGCGCGACTTCGTATTCGCCCCCAGGTGGATCATCTTGGTGCCGGTGTCGGCCTGCTGGAAATTATTGGTGATGGCGATCGAATAGAACTCGCCCGACGACCCGTCGCCGCGCAGGACGCAGGACGGATATTTCCAGGTGATGGCCGAGCCGGTCTCAACCTGGGTCCAGGACACCTTTGAGCGGTCGCCCCGGCAGTCGGCGCGCTTGGTGACGAAGTTGTAGATTCCGCCCTTGCCGTCCTTGTCGCCCGGATACCAGTTCTGGACGGTGGAATATTTGATCTCGGCGTCGTCCATCAGCACGAGCTCGACCACGGCGGCGTGCAGCTGGTTTACGTCGCGCATGGGGGCGGTGCAGCCCTCCAGATAGGAGACATAGGCGCCCTTGTCGCAGACGATCAGGGTGCGCTCGAACTGGCCGGTTTCCGAGGCGTTGATCCGGAAATAGGTCGACAACTCCATCGGGCAGCGGACGCCCGGCGGCACATAGACGAACGACCCGTCGGAGAAGACCGCCGAATTCAGGCAGGCGAAATAGTTGTCGGTCACCGGCACGACCGTGCCGAGGTATTTGCGGACCAGCTCGGGGTGGTCGCGCAGAGCCTCGGAGATCGGACAGAAGATCACCCCCTCCTTGGCCAGCTCGGCCTTGAAGGTCGTGACCACCGAAACGCTGTCGAACACGGCGTCGACCGCGTACTTGGGCGCGCCCTCGACCCCGGCCAGAACGGCCTGCTCGCGCACCGGTATGCCGAGCTTCTCGTACATGGCCAGGAGTTCGGGATCGACCTCGTCCAGGCTCTTGGGCCCGTCCGTCTTGGGGGCCGCGTAGTAGCGGGCGGCCTGATAGTCGATCTTGGGGAAGTTCAGCTTGGCCCAGTCTGGCTCGTCCATCGCCAGCCAGCGTTCGAAGGCGGCGAGGCGCCATTCCAGCATCCACTCCGGCTCGTTTTTCTTGGCCGAGATATAGCGGACCGTGTCGGCGGTCAGGCCGACCGGCGCGAACTCCTGCTCGATGTCGGTGACGAAGCCGTGGGCGTAGCCCTCGCCCAGGCCCTCAACCGTGCGGACAGTTTCCTTGACCGCGGCCATCACGCCACCTCGCCCAAAGGCTTATGACGCGCGGCGTGGCGGGCGTAGGCGGCCAGCCAGACAGTCGTGAATCGATCCCAGTCGGCCTCCGTGGTCGACCAGCCCGAGGAGACGCGCAGCGCGCCCTTGGCGAGATCGCCATAGCCCATGGCGGTCAGCACGCCGGACGCCGTTGCCTTGCCCGACGAACAGGCCGAGCCGGCCGAGACCATGACGCCCTCGAGGTCCAGCAGCATCAGCTGTGTCTGGGACGGGAACTCAGGGACGGCGATGTTGAGGATGGTCGGCAGGCGCGGCGCGGCCTCGGCCGCCACCACGGCGCCGGCGGCCTTGGCCTTCTGTGCGGCCGCGTCGCGCCACAGCGCCAGCTGGGCCATCTGCGGCAGGTGCGCCAGCGAGACCTTGGCCGCCGCGCCGAAGCCGGCGACGCCCGACAGATTTTCGGTGCCGGCGCGCAGCCCCTGCTCGTGGCCGCCGCCGTGGATGCGCCGGCGGATCACCGCGCGCGGGCCGAACACCAGGGCGCCGCTGCCTTGCGGGCCGCCGATCTTGTGAGCCGAGAGGGTCAGGGTGTCGGCGCCGAGCGCCTCAAGATCGACGGCGATCTTTCCGACCGCCTGGACTGCGTCGATATGCAGGAGGCCGTTCCTGGCCCGCACCAGCCTGGAGACCTCGGCCACCGGCTGGATGGCGCCCGTTTCGTTGTTGGCCAGCATGAGGCCGACCGCCAGCCGACGATCGGTCGCCTCATCCCAGGCCTCAAGGCGGGCGGACAGCCAATCGAGGTCGACGACCCCCTCGGCGGTCACCGGCCAGACCTCAACCAGAACGCCCGTGGCCTTGGCGGCCTCCGAGACGCTGGGGTGCTCGATGGCGCTGACGATCAGGGTCTTGGCCCCGCTGGCGGCGAGCCCCTCGACGGCCAGGGTGTTGGCCTCGGCGCCGCCGGAGGTGAAGACGACCTGGCTCGGCTCGGCGCCGACCAGACGGGCGACGTCAGACCGCGCGGTCTCGATCACGGCGCGCGCGGACCGGCCCTTGGCGTGGACGGCCGAGGCGTTGGCCCCGATATCCAGGGCGGCCAGCATCGCCTCGCGCGCCTCGGGGCGGATCGGCGAGGTGGCGGCATGGTCGAGGTAAACGACGCTGGGATGGGCGCTACTCATAAAATTACTCACGCGGCGACACTGGCGGCGGGCGCGTCAAAACGGCGCTCGACCACGTCCTGCAGGCTGACGCCCGCCAAAAAATCCTCGATCTGACGGCCGAGCGCATCCCACAGGCCGTGGGTCAGGCAGCGCTCGCCCGAGGCCATACAGCCCTGGTGCGCGTCGCCGCCGCAGCGGACGGCCGAGAGCGGCTCGTCCACCGCCTTGACGATGTCGCCGACGAAGGTCTCTCCCGCCGGCCGGGCCAGACGATAGCCGCCGCCGGGACCGCGCGCGCTCTTGACCAGATCGGCCCGGCGCAGACGGGCGAAAAGCTGTTCGAGATAGGCCAGCGACAGCTCCTGCCGCCCCGCGATGGCGGCCAGATTCACCGCCTCGCCCTCGGCCCCGTGGCGGGCCAGGTCGGTCATCGCCATCACGGCGTAACGGCCCTTGGTGGACAGGCGCATCGGGGTGAGTCCAAAAAGCTAGGCGATCAGGGGGGGTGCTGTGTTAAACCCCCCGCCTCGCGGAGCCTGGACATAAGAAAACCAAGCCCTGTAGTCAACTATTACCCGCCGAGGCGAGGACTAGAATGCCCGAAGTGGTGCTGACCGGCGCGGCCGGACGACTTGAAGGCCGATACGCCCCCGGCAAGACCGAAAACGCCCCGATCGCCCTGATCCTGCACCCTCACCCCAAGGCGGGCGGGCACATGAACAATCCGGTCGCGGTGCAGCTCTATCACCTGTTCATGAAGCGGGGCTTCTCGACCCTGCGCTTCAACTTCCGCGGCGTCGGCCGCAGCCAGGGCGAGTTCGACAGCGGCATCGGCGAACTGGCCGACGCGGCCACGGCGCTGGACTGGCTGCAGGCGATGAACCCGCAGGCTTCGCAATGCTGGGTCGCCGGCTACAGCTTCGGCGCCTGGGTCGGGATGCAGCTCTTGATGCGCCGCCCCGAGACGGACGGCTTCATCTCGGTCTCCCCGCCGACCAATATCTATGACTTCAGCTTCCTGGCCCCCTGCCCGGCCTCGGGCCTGATCCTGCACGGCGCGGCCGACACCGTGGCGACCCCCAACGAGGTCGAGCGCGTGGTCGCCAAACTGCGCACCCAGAAGGGCATCGTCATCGACTATGAGCTGATCGATGAGGCCAGCCACTTCTGGCAGAACCACCTCTCCTCGGTGGAGGAGAAGGTCGGCCAGTATCTGGACAAGCGGATGGTCGCGGACGGGCTGGTCTAGGCCGCCCGCCCCTCCTACCGGGTTAGGGCCGCGCGATCTTCCCGCCGGTCATCGGCTCGGGAACCCCCGTCGTGCCCGGAAAGCTGATCGGCAGGCCCTTGGCGCAGCGCGCCGCCAGATAGGCGAAGGCCTCGGCCTCGATCGCATCGCCGCGCCAGCCGACCGCCTCGGCCGACACCAGCTTGCAGGGCAGCCGCTCAGCCAGCGCCTTCATGATCTGCGGATTGCGCCGTCCGCCGCCCGAGGCGATCACCACCGCCGGCGGCTCCTTGGCCAGCGCCACGCCGAGCGCCACCGCCTCGGCCGTGAACGCCACCAGGGTCGCGCAGGCGTCCTCGGTCGACAGCGCCTCAACCGGCGCCAGGGAAAAGTCGTGCCGGTCCAAAGATTTGGGCGGCGGCGCCGCGAAATAGGGATGGCTCAGCAGCGCGCGCAGGGCCGTCTCGTCCACCTTGCCCGCCGCCGCCAGCCGGCCGTCCACGTCGTAGCGGCCCAGGCCCCGCGCCTGGACCAGAAGATCGATCATCCCGTTGGCCGGGCCGGTGTCGAAGGCGAGGGGGTCGGTCTCCCGCCCGAACAGGGTGACATTGGCCACGCCGCCTAAGTTCAGCACCGCCGAGGGCGGCTCGATGCCCGAGGCGGCCGCGCGGGCCTGGTGGTAGATCGGGGCCAGCGGCGCCCCCTCCCCGCCCGCCGCCACGTCGGCGCTGCGGAAGTCATAGGCGACCCGCACGCCAGACAGCCTGGCCAGCAACCTGCCGTCGCCAAGCTGCACCGTGCGGCCCAGGCGCCCCGGCTGGGGCCGCTCGTGCAGCACCGTCTGGCCGTGGAAGCCTACCAGGTCGATCTCGCGCCAGTTCAGGCGGCTGACGGCGAGAAATTTGTTGGCGGCGGCGAAATGCTCGCGCGCGATCGCCCCGGCCGCCGGAGCGAAGCTCGCCGGCTCCGGCGTCCCCCGCTCCCAGGCCAGGGCGTCCTTCGTCGCAGCGAGCACCAGGGCGCGCGTCGCCTCGCTCAGCTTGCGCTCGCCGGCGGGCCCGAAGGCCTGGATGCCTTCGCCGTCGGTCTCCAGCACCGCCATGTCGATCGCGTCGAGCGATGTCCCGCTCATAAATCCAAGAACCTTCATCCGCACTGACTGCCATTCCAGCGCGACCACGGCTAGACAGGGCGTTGAGGACAAGGTCGCCAGCCTTGTTTAGACAGAGCCCGCCATGACCGACCAAGCCTTCAAATCCAAGTTCCTGACCACGCTGCAAGAGCGCGGCTACATCCACCAGATCAGCCACCCGGCCGAGCTAGACGACGCCGCCGCGAGCGGGATC
>CANJKM010000137.1 GCA_947474805.1 Caulobacterales bacterium
GTGGCGGTGAGAGAGGGATTCGAACCCTCGTTACGGTTTCCCGTAAACACGCTTTCCAAGCGTGCGCCTTCAACCACTCGGCCACCTCACCCCGACCGAGCCCAAATCAGCGGCTTAGCGGAAGGCGCGCAATATACTCAGGGGCGCCCCGGCGGCAAGGCGCGTTCTCGCTCTCGCGAAAAGGATCGCTCGATCCTATCTAGGAGGCCGAGCCAAAAGGGTGAGCCATGCTGTTGTCCGTCAAGCCTACCGCCGTGGTTGATCCGGTCGCAGCCCTTAAGGGCCGGCCCGATCCCCTGCCCACCGCCGAGACCCATTTCGTCAACGGCCACGCCCTCAAGGGGCCCTTTCCCGAGGGCGTGCGGCTGGCACAGTTCGCCATGGGCTGCTTCTGGGGTGTCGAGCGGCTGTTGTGGACCTTGCCGGGCGTCTGGGTGACCGCCGTCGGCTATGTCGGCGGCTCTACGCCCAACCCGACCTATGAGGAGGTCTGCACCGGCCGCACCGGGCACACCGAGGCTGTGCTGATCGCCTACGACCCCAAGCTGATCTCCTACGACGCGCTGCTGAAGGTCTTCTGGGAGGAGCACAACCCGACCCAGGGCATGCGCCAGGGCAATGATCTGGGGACCCAGTACCGTTCGGGCGTCTACACCTACGGCGAGGACCAGGCGCGGGCGGCGGAGAAATCCCGCGCCGACTATCAGGCCGCTCTGACGGGCAGGGGGCTTGGAACCATCACCAGCGAGATCGCCCCGGCCGGACCCTTCTATTTCGCCGAGGCCTATCACCAGCAGTATCTGGCCAAGAACCCGAACGGCTATTGCGGCCTGCAGGGCACGGGCGTCAGTTGCCCCATCGGCCTCGACGGCTAAGGAACGATGATGAGCGACACCTCCGTCTCCGGCTTCGACCTCTCGCCGCCGTCCGAAGATCAGCGCGCTAGGCTCGAAGCGGGCCTTGACCCGGAAGCCCGCCGCATCCTTTTGGCCCACGGCACCGAGGCGCCGTTCTGCGGAACCCTCCTGGGTGAGAAGCGCAACGGGACCTTCTGCTGCGGCCTCTGCGGCCTGCCGCTTTTTAAGGCTGGGACCAAGTTCGACAGCGGCACCGGCTGGCCGTCTTTCAACGCCCCGTTCGATCCGGCGCATGTGGTCGAGGTGCGCGACACCAGTTACGGCCGGGAGCGTATCGAGACCCGGTGCGCCCGCTGCGACAGCCACCAGGGCCATGTCTTCCCGGACGGGCCGCCGCCCACGGGTCTCCGCTACTGCATCAACTCAGCCGCCCTGAGCTTCACGGCCAGCGGCGAGGCCTTCCCTGACCCCTTGGAGCGGGGGGAGGGGTCGATCGTGGCGCCATGACCGAAATGACGCCTCAATCCTGCCGCGGAACAAAACTATCCACAGGCTGTTGATTATCTATAGCGAGCGTCGAACCACGCTCTTGCTCCCGTCTCGACCAGCAAAAGGCGCGTCGAACCGGCCATTGGTCGAGCGTCATGCTGCATTGGTTTCCTTCCCCCTCGGTCGCCTTCGCGGGCGCGCGCATCTCGGGCGCAACCCTGCCGGGCCAGCCCCGCGCCTTCGCGTCCATCAGGGCTCAGCATGCGCTGATGCTGGCCTATGCGGCCCAGCGCCGGCGCGCCGCGGCCGGTCCGTCGGACCCGCGATATTGGAAGGCGGCCGCTCCGGTCGCCCTGGACAAGGCCCGCGCCCTGCGGACCGCCGTCGGCTTTCCGGCGCTGCCCTAGACCTAAGCCAGGCCCTTGGAGGCCACTTCGCCGCGCGTCAGCGAGGGATCGGGCGCCTCGGCCAGCATCTTTTCGATCACCGGCAGGATGTCCTCGACCGTGTCGGCGATGCCCCAGGTGCCCGGCACCCAGTCCGGCGTCACCTTCTCGCGTACGGTGTGGTCGATCAGGGCGAAGAAGGGGTCCCAGAAGCCGTTGAGGTTGACGAATACGATGGGCTTGAAGTGCAGCTCAAGCCGGCGCCAGGAGATCAGCTCGACCACCTCCTCCAGGGTGCCGACCCCGCCGGGCATGACCGCGAAGGCGTCCGACTGCTCAAACATGATCTTCTTCCGCACCGTCATATTGTCGACGATGATGGTCTCGACGTCGTCGTAGACGACTTCGCGGCTACGCAGGAACTCGGGCATGATCCCCAAGACCTTGCCGCCGCTGTTGTGCGTGCCCTTGGCCGCGGCCCCCATCAGCCCGATGCCGCCCCCGCCATAAACCAGGCGCACGCCGTTGGCGGTGAGCACGCGGCCGAACTCGGCGGCGGCTTCCAGGTAGGCGGGATTGGTCGCATTGGACGACCCGCAGAACAGACAGACCGACTTCAACTTGCCCGTCGGCGTCGTTTGGTTCATCGAACTCTCGCTAGTAGGGCGGCTCCTACCGGAGCCGCTTGTGACCAAACCAATAGGATTCGGGTTTCGTATCGGTGACGCAAGCGGTTTCGTTGTGAGCACAACCCCGAACCCCCAAGGCGCCGCTCGTGTCGGCGGGCTCGCCGCCGCGCTTGCGCTCGCCGCCTGCGGTCCTGCTCAGAGGCCGGCGCCCTCCGCCCCGCCCAAGCCGGCAGAGGCCACCGAGGCCGGCTATCTGGCCCCGCCGCAACTTTTGTCCGCGTCCCGTTCGGGGGCAGGCCTGCGCCTTTCCGGTCAGGCCCCCGCGGGGGCCAAGGTTCGTCTGGCCTCGCCGGACGGCCAGGTTTTCGCCGTCACGGCGGGCTCGAACGGCGCCTGGAGCCTTGGTCTGCCTGTCTCCGGGCAACCCCGCATGTTCGCCCTTTCGGCCGAGGCCGACGGCCATCTGCTGCGCTCCGAGGGCGCGGTAATCGCCGCCCCGGCGCCGGCCTTTCCGCTGCTCCTCGCCCGCGCCGGAGCCTCAGCCCTGCCCGCCGGCGACGGCGACGGAGCCCTGACGCTGGTTAGCCTCGACTACGATAGCGGCGGCGGCGTTTCCGTCGGGGGCTTCGCGGCCCCCGGGGCGACCATCCGCCTGACCGTGGACGGCGTTCAGGCCGGCCAGGGGCAGGCTGACGCGCGAGGTCGCTTCGGCGTCGCCGTTACGGGCGGCCAGGCCCGGCCTGGCGCCCACGCCTTCGCCGTCCAGACTCCCGCCGGGACCGCCGGCGCGAGGATCGTCCTGTCCGCCGCCTCGCCGCTGAAGTCGCCGTTCCGCGCCGCTCGCGAGGCCGACGGATGGCGGATCGACTGGGCGCCGCCCGGCGGCGGAGCCCAGACCACCGTCCTGATCGACCAGCGGATCAAGGGCTCCTGATGGCGTTTCGAGGCCGGGGCGACCGGAGCGCGGCGCTGGAGCCGCCGCCCAAGCCGAGACCGATGGCGGCCCTGCGTTCGCTCGTCGCCCTGTTGGCGGGCGCGGACGTCCCGCAGTTCAAGCTGCGTCTGGCCGCGGCCCTCTTCCTGACTGTCGCCGGCAAGGTCACCGGCGTCCTGGCGCCCCTGATGCTGGGCAAGGCCGTCAATCAGCTCGGCGGCAAGGGGATGTCCGTGGCCGAGCAGCTGGGCTGGAGCTTCGCCGCCCTCGCGGCGGGGTGGGCCCTGGTGCGGTTCCTGGCCGCCGCCGCGCCGCAGCTGCGCGACATCATCTTCAGTCGGGTGGCCGTCGCCGCCTCGCGCCGCGCCGCCGCCGACACCTTCGCCCACGCCCTGTCGCTATCGGTCGACTACCACCAGACCAAACGCACCGGCGCCCTGGCGCGGACCGTCGATCGCGGCGCCCGGGCCGTCGACTATCTCCTGCGGATTCTCGCCTTCAACCTGGCCCCGACCGGTTTGGAGCTGGTGCTGGCCGCCGCCGTGCTCGCCAAGGCCTACGACTGGCGCTTCGCCCTCGTCGCCGTCGTCACCGTGGCTGTCTATTCGGGCTTCACCTTTTCCATCTCCAACTGGCGGATCGGCCAGCGCCGCGCCCTGAACGAGGCCGACAGCGAAGCCTCCGGCCGGGCGGTCGACGCCCTGATGAACTATGAGACGGTCAAGTCATTCGGAGCCGAGGCCCGCACCGCCCAGCTCTATGAGGACGCCCTGACGGTTTATGGCGACGCCTCGGTCAAGGCCGAGACCTCGCTGGCAATCCTGAACATGGCACAGGCGGCGATCATGGGCGCGGGCCTGGCCGCCATGGCGGTGATGGCGGGGATGGAGGCGGCGGCCGGACGAATGGGTCCCGGCGACGTCACCGCCGCGGTCCTGATCATGATCTCGCTTTACCAGCCGCTGAACATTCTCGGTTTCGCCTATCGCGAGGTGCGCCAGTCCTTCATCGACATGGAAACCATGGTCCAACTCCGCGCTCAGGCCCCCGAGGTCGCGGACGCGCCCGGCGCGCTCGACCTGCCGCCCGCCGACCGGCGAGGCGGCGCGCTGAAGTTCGAGGGCGTCAGCTATCGGCACACCGCCCGCGTCGAGGGCCTGCGCGAGGTCTCGTTCGAGGCCGAGCCCGGCTCGACCGTGGCCCTGGTCGGCCCCTCGGGCGCGGGCAAGACCACTCTGGTTCGGCTGGCCTTGCGCCTGATCGACCCTCAGCAGGGCGCTGTCAGCATCGACGGAGTCGATCTGCGCGATGTCCGCCAGGCCTCGATCCGCCGCGCCGTGGCCCTGGTTCCCCAGGACGTGGCCCTGTTCAACGACAGCCTGCGCGCCAACATCGGCTTCGGCCGCCCCGACGCGACCGAGAACGACATCTGGGCAGCCGCTGATGCGGCCGAGCTTGGAAGCTTTATCCGTGGCCTGCCGGACGGGCTGGAGACCCCCGTGGGCGAGCGGGGCCTGAAGCTCTCTGGCGGAGAGCGCCAGCGCGTCGGTCTCGCCCGCGCTCTGCTGACCGATCCGCGCATCCTGGTGCTGGACGAGGCGACCAGCGCGCTCGACAGCCGCACCGAACAGGCGATCCAGGCCACCCTGCGCCAGGCGCGCCAGGGCCGGACGACGCTGGTTGTGGCGCATCGGCTCTCCACCGTGGCGGACGCCGACCAGATCCTGGTGGTGAAGGGGGGCAAGATCGTCGAGCGCGGCGATCACACCGCCCTCTTGGCCAGCAAGGGCGAGTACGCGACCCTATGGCGCAAACAGACGCGCGAAGCGTAGAGACACCCATCTATCCAACGACCCGAGGAGAGCCCCGATGCGATACCTGCACACCATGGTCCGAGTGGCCGACCTCGACGCCTCGCTCGACTTCTACTGCAATAAGCTCGGGCTGGAGGAGACGCACCGGATCACGAGCGAGCAGGGCAGGTTCACCCTGGTCTATCTCGCCGGTCCGGCCGACGTCGGCGCGGCCAAGGCCAACCGCTCGCCTGAGCTTGAGCTGACCTACAACTGGGAGCCCGAGACCTACACTGGAGGGCGCAACTTCGGCCATCTGGCCTATCAGGTCGACGACATCTACGCCGTCTGCCAGCGCTTGATGGACGCGGGCGTGACCATCAACCGGCCGCCCCGCGACGGTTGGATGGCCTTTATTCGGTCGCCGGATGGGATTTCCATCGAGCTCCTGCAAGCCGGCGACAAGCTGGCGCCCGCCGAACCCTGGGCCTCGATGCAGAACACCGGAGCCTGGTAGTCTGAATGAGTGATCTGAGCGGCCTGGCCGTGTTCCTCAACTATGCGGCCGTCGCCTTCTTCGCGCTTACGGGCGCTTTGACGGCCGCGCGGCGCGGGTACGACATTGTCACCTTCTGCTTCTTTGCGGCGGCGACCGGGCTCGGCGGCGGTTCGCTCCGTGACGTCCTGCTCGGCGTGCCGGTGTTCTGGATTCAGCAGCCGACCTATCTGGCTCTTTGCATCGCGGCGGCCGGCGCCGTCTGGGCTGTGGGCGAGCGCCCCTGGCGGTTCCTCGCTCTCCTGTGGCTCGACGCCGTTGGTCTGGCCGTCTACGGCGTCGTCGGCGCCGCCAAGGCGGCGGACCTCGGCGCGCCGCCCCTGACCGCCGTGGTGATGGGCGTCCTGACCGCCAGCTTCGGCGGGGTGATCCGCGACATCCTCGCCAACGAGCCCTCGGTTCTGCTCCGGCGCGAGATCTACATCACCTGCGCAGTGGTGGGCTCGGGGGCCTTCGTCGCCCTCAAGCTCATGGGGATCGACCCCGCCACGGCCGCCGCGATCGGCGTCACGGCCGGCTTTGCGTTGCGCGCGGGCGCGCTTCGCTACGGCTGGGCCTTGCCGGCTTTTCGGCGCGACGAGGACCAGGACTACAAATAGCCCTCGTCCGATATCCTAGCGGGCGGTGATCAGCGCCGAGGAGACCCAGCCGCGGTTGCCGGTCTCGTCGTCCACTTCCCACCAGACGCCGTTCTTCTGGCCGGTCGGATAGACCATGTCGCCAGCGTCGAAGTTGCGCACCAGCTTGGCCGTCGGCGAGGGGGTGGCGCGCAGCTGGGCCGCGACCTTAATCGAATAGGCCTGGATCGGCGCGGCGGCCTGGATCGCGCCGGGCTGCTGGCGCTGCATATAGCCGACGAGGTCGATGAAGGCGTTGAAATAGGCCGCCGTGATCACCTTGCCGATATCGGTGTTGGCGTAGCCGCCGCCGGCAGCGCCCGCGAAGCCGCCCCAGCCGCCCGCGCCGCCGCCGATCCCGAACGATACGTCGGTCTTCTTGGCCACGCCCTCGGCCACATAGACCTGTTCGGTCGTGCGGGCGTTGACCAGGGTGATCAAAGTCTGGGCCTCGGCCCGCCGGGTGTTGATCCCGCCGGCCAGGGCGCCAAGACGCCCGCCGATCAGACCCCCAGCGATGCCGCCGAGCGCGTTGCCGCCCGAGTTTGAGTTCGAATTGGCGATATCGGGAATGAGGAAGAAGTCTGCCGCCGCCACTTGGCCGCGTCCGACGTTCGAGTTGCGTTGCAGGTCGCCGCCGCGCCCGAGCTCGGCTTCCTGGTTGCGCATGGCCAGCCCGCCGTTGCGATCAACGATCCGCAGGCAGCCCGAACGGGCGGCGAACAGCTTCAGCAGCGCTTCGGGGCTCGAGAGGCCAAGGCCCACCCACCAGCGGTTCTCCGGCTCCTGGATGGCGGCGGTGCCGAGCGCGCGGTCGCAGCGCGGCAATTCGGGCGTGGCGGTGTTCTTGGGCGGATTCTTGTCCTGACCGAAGGCGCCGGCGGCGGAAGCGGAATTGGCAATCGAGGCGAGAAGGCCGAGAGAGACGGCCGCGACGAGCGCTTTGCGCATTTGAGGAACCCCACGGTTTGATCTGCGTCGAAGCTTACTCGCCTCCCAGGCGAGGCTCAACGCCAAGCTCAAGCGGCGAACAACTTCGACCTACACCGGTTTTTAAGCGCCAGCCGCAAGGATGCGTTGATCGAAAGCAGAAAGCTTGTCTCGATGAACATCGCCATTCCGTCGCCCGGTCCGGGCGCCAGCTACGCACAGCTCAAGGCCCGCCGCGACGCGGTCGAGGCGCTGGCCGCCGCCCGCAAGCGCGATGTCGAGACCGTGGTGACCAAGGCCCTGTCGAGCGGCCGCCTCAGCGCCATCGACAGCGTCAAACAGATGGCGCGGGCCAAGATCGAGGCCATCCGCGAGCGTGTAAAGATCATAAAGCAGCTCTACGGGACCAACCCGAAGGGCATGGCCAAGGCGCTCGCCCAGATTTTCAAGGAGCTGAAGTCGGCGGTCCAGTCCTTCCGGGAAGCCAACAAACAGTCGATGGACGCCACCGGCGAAGGCGTCCGCGCCGCTCTGTCCGAGGACGAACAGGCGGCGGCCCAGGCCGAAAGCGAAGCGGGCCCGCCGCCCAAGAGCCTCTACGACGAGACCATCCAGGCCGCCCGCGAGCAGCTCGGCCGCGACGGCTTCGAATTCATCGACACAGTGCGCGGCCTCGCCAAGGCGCTGACCGATCTCTTGGAGACCGCGCGCACCCAGGCCCGCGCCCGCAAGCGCGACGACGAGACGGACAAGACCTTCGAGGACGCCGACACGGCGTTCAAGGACCTCAACGAGCAGTTGGACGGCATGTCCGAGGAGATCCTGCGCGCCGCCCCCGCCGCCGGCATGCGGGTCTCCATCGCCGCCTGACAGCGGTGGCGTCGGCCTCTAGAGGCGGCGTCTTTACAGAGATGAGGAATTGGTAGGCCGGGTGGGGTTCGAACCCACGACCATTCGATTAAAAGTCGAATGCTCTACCACTGA
>CANJKM010000138.1 GCA_947474805.1 Caulobacterales bacterium
AGCACGCTGGCCAGGCCGAACATCGAGCCGAGGATGCCGGAGAACTTGCCCCGCTCGCGCGGCGGATAGAGGTCGGCGACGATGGCGAAGGCGGTGGTGAACAGGGCGCCGCCGCCGATGCCCTGGACGGCCCGGAAGACGATCAGCTGGACCATGCCGCCGCCCAGCAGCGGCAAGGGCCCGAACTCGCCCGCCAGGCCGCAGAGCGCCGAGCCGAAGGCGAAGATCAGCACGCCGGTCACCAGGACGGGCTTGCGGCCGTAGATGTCGTTCAGCTTGCCGTAGATCGGCACCATCACCGTCGAGGAGAGCAGATAGGCGGTGGTCACCCAGGTGTAGAGGCCAAGCCCGTTCAGCTGGGCGGCGATCCTGGGCATGGCGGTCGAGACGATGGACTGGTCTAGCGCCGCGAGCAGAAAGACGATCATCACCGCGGCGAGGGTGACCTTCCGCTCCTGGGCGGTGAAGGCCTGTTGGATGGGGGCGTGCGTGGTCACCTAGTGGTCGCCGGCTTTCAGATCGCGCTTGCGTTGGGCCATGTTGAGGAACTCGACGAAGGCCGAGAACCCCATGGCCGCATAGATATAGCCGCGCGGCATGTGGGCGCCAAAACCGTCGGCGATCAGCATCGCCCCGATCATCAAGAGGAAGCCCAAGGCCAGCATGACGATGGTGGGGTTGCGCCCGATAAAGGCCGCCAGCGGCCCGGAGGCGACCAACATCAACAGCACGGCGATGACCACGGCCACGACCATGATCGGCAGCTCGCCGGTCATGCCGACGGCGGTCAGGATCGAGTCGACCGAGAAGACCATGTCGATGATGATGATCTGGACGATGGAGCTCACGAAGCCCGAGGCGGCCTTGCCGGCAAGTTTGCTGGTCTTTTCCGGATGGGGGTTGGGGTCGACCTTTTCGTGGATCTCGACGGTCGATTTCCACAAGAGGAACAGGCCGCCGGCGATCAGGATCAGGTCGCGGATCGAGAAGTCGAACTGGCCTATGGCGAACAGTGGGTCCTGGACATGCACCAGCCAGGCGATGGTCGAGAGCAGGGCCAGACGCATGATCAGGGCCAGGCTGATGCCGACGACGCGGGTCTTGTCGCGGTAGCTCTCGGGCAGCCTGTTCACCAGGATGGCGATGAAGATCAGGTTGTCGATCCCCAGCACCACCTCCATCACGATCAGGGTGACGAGGGCGATCCAGGCGGCCGGATCGACAGCGAGGGCGAGCAGGGAGTCCATAGAAGGAGCGGTCCAGGGCGGCGCGGGGACCGCTGCATAACGCGAAAGTCCGGGCCGCGCTCGCCCTTTTAGAGCGGCCTCACCCGAAGAACACGTTCCACATCAGCCGCCCCGGCAGGAAGGCCACCACTCCGGCGACGATCAGCCCGCCGAAGTAGAGGCTGGTCATGGTGTTGCGGTGCCCCTTCACATTGTGCCGGCGGGCGGCCCAGACGCCCACGGGCAGCGAGATCAGGGTGATGGCGGTGAACAGGTGCAGAATCGAGAAGCCCCGCCCGGCGCCGTGGATGAAGAGGCTGGCGACGGCGGTGGTCCCCATGAAGGCGACTCAGCCCCAGCCGAGGGCGCGGTGAAGCCGTGTTCCCTTCAGGCCGCTCAAGAGCACGCCGCCGAGCACGAAGGAGGCGGCGATGGTGGCGAGGTGGATTTTCACCGCCAAGGGCTCGGCGGCGATGAGGTCGAGGCGCGGCAGGTGGGGATGGGCGGTCGCGGCCAGGCTGGCCACCCGCGCCAGGCCGGACGGACCGAAGGCGAGGCCGATAATGACGGCGGTCAGCGGGATGCTGATCAGATAGCGGAAGTTGCGCCGCCAGAAGGGGGCGCGGGCTTCGGTTGACAGAGCGGCGTCGGACATCCTCAGTTCCTCATCTCGCGCGCCCTGGATCGGCGCGTCGGAATTGGAGCTAGCGTCTGACTGTGAAGGGGTCCCGTGGCGTTTCGTGAAGAGGTCGCCGTCGTTCGCGAACGGCGGCCCAGAGTCGTTCGCGCTTCGTGGACGGCGACCGACTGGGGGCGTAGCGCGCTGATCTCGGGCGTGGTCGGGGTGTTCCTGGCGGTGGCCGGGGCCTTCGGCACGGGCGAGATGCCGCTCTGGCTGCGGCTGGTCTACTGGCTCGGTCTGGTGATGGCGGGCACGCCGATCGCCCAGCTGACCTTCCTGGTCCTTGGCCGGAACGCCTGGCTGAAAACACGCCCCTGGATTCGCAACAGCCTCGGCACGGTGCTGATGGCGATCCTCTACACAGGGGTGGTCTGGTTGGTGACGCGGGCGCTGGCCCCGGCGGAAGCCCAGCTGAGCCCGGTCGGTCTGTTTCCGGTGGTGCTGATGATCTCGGCGGGGATGACCGCCCTGCATCTGCTGGTCGAGCGGCGCCGGGCGCAGTGGCCGGACGTCGCGGCGGAAAAGGCGGTCGAGGTGCGGTTCCTCAAACGCCTGCCCCTGCCGCTGCGGGCGGCCGAGCTCTACGCGGTCGAGGCGGAGGACCATTATCTGCGGGTCCATACCTCCAAGGGCAGCGATCTGGTGCTTTGCCGAATGGCCGACGCGGCGGCCGAACTGCACGGGCCTGAGGGATTCCGCACCCACCGCTCCTGGTGGGTGGCCAAGGCGGCGGTGGCCAAGGCTGTAAAGGCGGACGGCCGCGCGATCCTGACCCTGAAGTCGGGGATCGAGGCGCCGGTCAGCCGCACCGCCCTGCCGGCGCTGCGTCAGGCGGGGTGGCTTTAGGCTGCGAGCGCCTTCAGCACCGCGTCGCCCATTTCGGTCGTGCTCAGCGACCCGCCGAGATCGCGGGTTCGGGCGCCGCTGTCGAGCGCCGTCTTCACCGCCGCGAACAGCCGATCGGCCAGATCGGCGCGGTCCAGCGACCAGCGCAGGGCCATCTCGAACGACAGGATGGCGGCGAGCGGATTGGCCCAGCCCTTGCCGGCGATGTCGGGGGCCGAGCCGTGGATCGGCTCATAGAGGCCCGGCTTGCCCGCCTCGCCGATGGCGGCCGAAGGCAGCATGCCGAGCGAGCCCGTGCACATCGAGGCTTCGTCGGAGAGGATGTCGCCGAACAGATTGTCGGTGACCAGGACGTCGAACTGCTTGGGGTTCTTCACCAGCTGCATGGCGGCGTTGTCGGCCAGCATGTGCTCCAGCTCGACGTCGGGGAATTCGCGCTGCTGAAGCGCGGTGACCACCTCGCGCCAGAGAACGCCGCTCTCCATCACGTTCGACTTCTCGGCCGAGATGACCTTGTTCTTGCGGCCCCGCGCCAGCAGGAAGGCGACGCGGCAGACCCGCTCGATCTCGCTGGTCGTATAGACCTGGGTGTCATAGCCGCGGCGCTGGCCGTCCGGCAGGTCGTCGATGCCGCGCGGCTCGCCGAAATAGACCCCGCCCGTCAGCTCGCGCACGATCATGATGTCGAGCCCGGCGACCACGTCGCGGCGCAGGGTCGAGGCGTCGGCCAGGGCGTCGAAACAGAGGGCCGGGCGCAGGTTGGCGTAGACGTCCATCGCCTTGCGCAGGCCAAGCAGGCCCGCCTCCGGGCGTAGGGCGCGCCGGTTCTTGGCCCACTGCGGGCCGCCGACCGCGCCCATCAGGACGGCGTCGCAGCTGAGGGCCAGGTCGCGGGTCTCGTCGGGCAGGGGCGAGCCGAACTTGTCATAGGCCGTGCCGCCGAAGTCGCGGGTCTCCACCTGAAGGTCCAGACCGGCGTTGTCGTTGAGCCAGGACACGACGCGGGACACCTGGGCGGTGACCTCCGGCCCGATGCCGTCGCCGGGGAGGAGCAGGAGTTTTTTGGTCATCAGGCGATCCAGGGCTGGGCGGCGTCTTGGCGCGCCTCGAAAGTGTCGATGTCCTTGGCGTGGACGAGGGTTTCCCCGACGGCGTCCAGGCCCTTGAGCAGCTTGTTCTTGGCGGCCGGGTCGATCTCGAAGTGGTGCACGGTCCCGGCTGGGCCGGAGACGGTCTGGGCCTCAAGGTCGACGGCGAAGACGTGGTTGCCGCCGCGCGCCTCGTCCATCAGCGCCTCGACCTCGGCGGCGGGCAGGCGGATGAGCAGCAGGCCGTTCTGCAGGCAGTTGTTGGCGAAGATGTCGGCGAAGGAGGTCGAGATCACGCAGCGGATCCCATAGTCGGTCAGAGCCCAGGGCGCGTGCTCGCGCGAGGAGCCGCAGCCGAAATTGTCGCCGGCGACCAGGATCTGCGAGCCGCGGAAGGCCGGCTGGTTCAGCACGAACTCGGGCTTTTCCGAGCCGTCGGGATTAAAGCGCAGCTCGGCGAACAGGCCCTTGGCGCCCAGGCCCTTGCGCTCGACCGTCTTAAGGAAACGGGCGGGGATGATCTGGTCGGTGTCGATATTGGCCAGCGGCAGCGGCGCGGCGCGGCCTTCCAGACGGTCGAAGGGTTGCATGTCGGCTCTCGCAGAGGTCGGCGCTGTTGAAGCGGGGCGGAGGGCGGCGGTCAACCCCCTCACCCTCCCCGCCGCGCGGGGCCCCTCCCTCTCCCCGGTGGGGAGAGGCCAGGTGAGGGGGACGGCCGTCATTTTTACTTCGCGCCTGCAGCCGCTATGCTTGGCCGATGAATGAAACGAACGACATCGGAAAACTGGTCGATGAACTGTCGGCCCTGCACGCGACCTCCTGCGACAATCTGAGGGCGGCCCTGGCGGCCTATATCGGCGAGGGCGTCCGGCCCGATCCGGTGGCCCGCGCGGCCGGCGCCTTCTGCTATCCCGAGGTTCGGGTGGTCTATCAGCCCGAGACGGCCTCCTGGCCGAGCGTAAATCGGGCCTTCGCCCGGATGAACGGCCCGGGCGCCTACGCGGTCTCGGTCACGCGGCCCGAGGTGTTCCGCGACTATCTGGTCGAGCAGCTGTCCCTCCTGTCTCAGGACTATGGGGTGCAGATCGAGATCGGCCTCTCCAGCCAGGAAATCCCCTATCCCTATGTGCTGGACGGCAGCCAGGACCTGGCCATCGATCAGGCGGGCGCGGCAGAGCTGTCGCGCTGGTTCCCGACCTCGTCCCTGGCCGACATCGGCGACGAGATTCCCGACGGGGTCTATATCCCCGGCCCGGGCGAGGCCCTGCCCCTGTCGCTGTTCGACGCCCCGCGCGTCGACTTCAGCCTGAAGCGGCTGCAGCACTACACGGGCGCCCCGGCCGAACACACGCAGAGCTTCGTGCTGTTCACCAACTACCACCGCTATGTCGACGAGTTCGTGGGCTGGGGCGCGGCCGAGCTGCAAAGGCCCGGCTCGCCCTACACGGCCCTGTCCTGCTCGGGAAACGTGGTGGTCGACGCCAATACGCCCGACCCCGAGGCCACGGTGGCCAACGGCCCATGGCGGCGTCACCAGATGCCCGCCTACCACCTGATGGCGCCGGGCGGCCAGGGCATCACCCTGGTCAACATCGGGGTCGGCCCCTCCAACGCCAAGACCATCTGCGATCACCTGGCGGTGCTCCGGCCCCAGGCCTGGATGATGATCGGCCATTGCGGCGGCCTGCGCGGCAGCCAGAAGCTCGGCGACTATGTGCTGGCCCACGCCTATCTGCGCGATGACCATGTGCTCGATCACGTGCTGCCGATCGAGATTCCCATCCCGCCTATCGCCGAGGTGCAGCAGGCACTGCAACGCGCCGCCGAGATCGTCACCGGCGAGAGCCGCGAGGCGCTGAAGGGGCGGCTGCGCACGGGCACCATCGTCACCACCGACGACCGAAACTGGGAGCTGCGTTACGCCCTCTCGGCGGTGCGGTTCAACCAGAGCCGCGCGGTCGGGATCGACATGGAGAGCGCCACCATCGCCGCCCAGGGCTATCGTTTCCGTGTGCCCTACGGGACCTTGCTGTGCGTGTCGGACAAGCCGCTGCACGGCGAGATCAAGCTGCCGGGCCAGGCCAACCGTTTCTACGAGCAGGCGATCAGCCAGCACCTGCGGATCGGGGTCGAAGCGGTGGAGCTGCTCCGCAAGGAGGGCCAGCGGCTGCATTCGCGCAAGCTGCGCGCCTTCGACGAGCCGCCGTTCCGCTAGGCGCTCGCGCCCCGGTTGAAGGGTGCGACGCCACGCCTCTGGTCGCCGTTAAGGAATCGCCCGAGCCTCACCATGCTGAACACGGGAGGGGTCATGGTCGATATCACCGCAGTTTCGTTCGTTCCCAAGAGCAAGCGCAACCGGCTGCGCCATGTGCTGACCACCGGCGACACCGGCGATCTGCGCTGGCGCGAGCACAAGAAGTGGTTCGGGAGCGAGTTTCACTTCACCGGTCCGGCGCCGCTGGTGATGAAGACCCAAGCCTACATCACCCAGTGGATCGCGACCAATCCCGACGGCTAGCGATTCCAGGGCGTAAAAGAGAACGCGCCCGCCGCTTTGCCGGCGAACCGGTAGGCGACGGGCGCGAGGGACTTTGGACCTCCATCCAAGGAGGTCAGAATGCGCCCGGGCCCGCTCGCAGGCCAATCACCATGGCGTGAGACGCTATTGCCGCGTCCGTTGTACATCGCCCCAACTTCTCGCCCCCGGGGCCGAGGCGGCGCGCAGATAGGCGAGGTTGGCGTCGGCCTGCTCGGGCGGCAGGTCGCGGCGGATCAGTTTCTCGGCCTCGTCGAACCGGCCCGCGAGCCCAAGCACCAGAGCGAGGTTCTGCCGCTCCTGTGGACCGGCGCCGGGCAGAGACGCTGCGCGGCGCGCGTCGGCCTCGGCCGCCTGGGTCTGGCCGCGCCCGGCCAGGAACAGGGCGTGGTTGGTCAGGAGCGCCGGGGCGTCGGGGGCCAGCTTCAACGCCGCGTCGAAGGCGGCGGTGGCTTGGTCGGGCTGGCGCGTGGCCTCATAGGCGATGGCGGCGAGCGACAGGGGCCGCCAGTCCTTGGGGTTGATGCTCATGGCCTGGGTCAGGGGCTCCAGCGCATAGAAGGCGGCGCCCGCGCCGATATGGGCGCGGGCGAGCTCGAGCAGACCCTCGTAGTTGTCGGACTGGACCACCAGCACCTGCTGGGCGGTCTGGGCCGCGTCCTCGTTGCGGCCCATGGCGCGCAGGGCCTTGGCGAGCTTCAGCCCGGCGTCGACGTCGCGCGGGTCGCTGTCGAGCACCCGGGCGTAGAAGGCGGCGCGGGCCAGGGGGTCCAGCCGGTCGGCGGCGGCGCGCTCGGCGGCGGTGGCCTTCGGCGCGGGCGCCGGCTGGGCCGGAGCGGCGGCGGCCTGCTTCGCGTCGGTCTTCTTTCCGCCCCAGGCGAAGGCGGGGCTGGCGAGCATCACGACCGCGAGAGCGGTTGCGGCGAGGGCGGGCTTGCGACACATGATGGCGCGATCCTTCAGAGAGGGCGACAGTGTCCGCCACCGCTGTAAACCAAGCGTTAAGCATGATCGCCGGAGCTGACCTTGAGTGCTGAAATCCACGACGGCCTGGCCCCGGTCCCGCATGCGGGGCCTACGGTTCCGATCCGGCTGGTGACCGAGGCGGGGCTGGAGGCGGCCCTTTCCGAACCGCGCCTGCAGACGCTGGCCGCTCAAAGCGAATTCAAGGCCCAGGCCGGGCGGCTGCTTCTGGTCAATCGCCCTGATGGCGCGCTTGAGGCGGTCCTGTTCGGCCTCGGCAAGGGCGGCGACCCGATGCTGGCGCGCGGCCTGCCCTCGCGCCTGCCGCCGGGCGATTACAAATTTGAAGGCGGGGAGGACCTGCGCCCGGACCTGCTGGCCCTGGCCTGGACCTTCGGGGCGCGGGTGTTCGACCGCTACAAGGCCGATGTGCGGGCCAAGGCCGAGCGCCGGCCCCGGCTGGTGGTGGAGGACGCAGAGGGCGTCCGGATGACGGCTCACGCCTGCGCCCTGGCCCGCGACATGGTCGACACCCCGGCCAACGACATGGGTCCGCGCCAGATCGAGGCCATCGCCCGCGAGATCGCCCGCCAGTTCGGCGCGGCGATCGAGGTGACCGAGGGCGAGGCGCTGCTCGCCGGCTATCCGGCCGTGGCCGCCGTCGGGCGCGCCGCCGTGCCCGAGCGGGGCCCCCGGATGATCGAGATCTCCTGGTCTGGCGCGGGCCCCGAGGCGCCCCTGGTCGCCATCGTCGGCAAGGGCGTGGTGTTCGACACCGGCGGGCTCGATCTGAAGCCGTCTTCCTCCATGCGGCTG
>CANJKM010000139.1 GCA_947474805.1 Caulobacterales bacterium
CAGGTCCGCTTCGAGATCGGTTATTACGGGCTCGAGCCTGACATCACCGTCATCGCCCCCTGGCGCGAGTGGGACTTCAAGTCGCGCGAGGCCCTGATCGCCTTCGCCGAACAGCACCAGATCCCGATCGCCAAGGACAAGCGCGGCGACGCGCCCTTCTCGGTCGACGCGAACCTTCTGCACTCCTCCTCCGAAGGCAAGGTGCTGGAGGACCCGGCGGTCGAGGCCCCCGAGTTCGTCCATATGCGCACCATCGCGCCCGAGGACGCGCCCGATAAACCCACCGTCTTCAGCATGGACTTCGAGCACGGCGACCCGGTCGCCATCGACGGGGTCAAGCTGTCGCCCGCCGAGCTGCTCACCAAGCTCAACGAGCTCGGCCACGACTACGGCGTCGGCCGTCTCGACCTGGTGGAAAACCGCTTCGTCGGCATGAAGTCGCGCGGCGTCTATGAGACCCCTGGCGGGACCATCCTCCTGGCCGCCCACCGCGGCATCGAATCGATCACGCTGGATCGCGGCTCGATGCACCTGAAGGACGAGCTGATGCCCCGCTATGCGGAGCTGATCTACAATGGCTTCTGGTTCTCGCCCGAGCGCGAGATGCTGCAGGTCGCCATCGACCACAGCCAGAAGATGGTCACCGGCCGGGTGCGGGTGAAGCTCTACAAGGGCAATGTCACCATCATCGGTCGCGAGAGCCCCTATTCGCTCTACGACCAGGATCTGGTGACCTTCGAAGAGGGCAAGGTCGCCTACGACCACCGCGACGCCGCCGGCTTCATCAAGCTGAACGCCCTACGCCTGCGCGTGGCGGCCAAACGGGATAAGCGGGACGCCTAGACCCCCTCACCCTCCCCGCTGACGCGGGTCCCCTCCCTCTCCCCAATGGGGCGAGGGAAACGCGACGCCATCCGTCTCCCCGGTGGGGAGAGGTTAGGCGAGGGGGGTTAGGCTACAGCTTCTCGTACCGATAGATTCCCTCGATCTCGGTCTGGAAGAAGCGACCCTGCGAGGGCGCGGCTGCGAAACTGGCGTAGACCGCCTCGGGCACGGCCTCGTAGCCGTAAAGGTCGCCCGACGAGAAACGGATGTAGAGCGCCTGCTCGGCCGGGTCGTACCCGATCTGCCAGACGGCCTCCGAATCCGCCGTCCGCATGATCAGGCTCGAATTGGGCGGTCGCATGGGTGATCCTTTTTCCTCGGCTTCCCGTAACCCTACGGTCTGTCGGGCCTTCGTTCAGGCGACGTTCAGGCGATGGGCGTATGCTCCCGTGGAACGGGAAACCCGGCTGGGGCTGTGCGGGTTCTATAGTTAGCTATACGAATGTCCTCGAACGCAGGATCGACCAAAATGAAAAAAATCATCGTCGCCGCCGTCGCTTTCGCCGCCCTTAGCCTGGCGGCCTGCGGCACGGCCACACCCTACCAGCCCCTGGTCCCCGGCCAGGCGCAGTCGGGCGGCTTCACCGACCAGCAGATCGAGGCCAACCGCTGGCGGGTGACCTTCGCGGGCAATTCGCTCACCGACCGCCGGACGGTCGAGACCTACCTCCTGTTCCGCTCGGCCGAACTCACCCTCAGCCAGGGCTTCGACTGGTTCGCCAATGTCGACCGCAGGACCGACCGCAATGTCCAGACCTATACCGACCCGATGTTCTACGGCGGTTACGGCCCCGGCTTCGGCTACTGGGGTCCGTCCTGGCGTCTCGGCTACGGCTACGGCGGCGGCTTCGGTTGGGGTGGATGGGGCGGATGGGGCGGATGGGGTCCCGGCTACTGGGGCGGAAACCAGGGTTTCAACATGCGCCAAGTCACGCGCTACGAGGCCTCGGCCGAAGTCTTCATGGGCAAGGGTCCCAAGCCGGCCAATGACCGCAACGCCTTCGACGCCCGCGAGGTAGTCTCCCGGCTGCGCGGCTCGATCATCCTGCCGAAGTAAGCCCGGCGGACCTCAATCAAAGCTTGCAGGGGCGGCCCGCAACGGCCGCCCTTTCTCGTAGCGCCCTTGTTTCTCGGCCGATCGGCGCTACATGGAGGCCACGCTCCTGTGGGATGTATTTCCCGTCGGAGGCGCTATAAGCCCCCGATCCGACGGCCCGCCCCTGCCTCCCCCCGAGGCGCGACCGAGAGAAGCTTCTTGTCCTTCCACGTTTCATCCAAGGCCCATACGGCCCTGCAGTTCGGCGGCGCGCTCGCCGCCTTTGCGGCCCTGATGGCGACCGGCCCCCTGGCCGGCGCCGTCGGCAAGAGCGATTTCGAACTGACCCAACGCGCCGGCGACCTGGCGGCGGAGACCCACGGGCGCCTCGACGACGCCGCCCTGGCCCTTACGCCGGAGGGCGCCGCCATCGTCAAGCGCTACGACCCCGCCGGCCGGCCGGTCGAGGCCCGCCCCCTCTATGCGCTCGACCTCGACACCCCCAAGGCGGCCCTACACGGCCTGACCCTGGACGGGGCCCGCGCGGTCAACGCCAGCCTGCCGACCGTCGCCGACGCGACATCGGCGGCCCCCTTCCGCCTGACCGGCTCGCCCTCCGACCGGGCGCGCGCCGTCCAGTGCCTGACCGAGGCGGTCTATTACGAGGCGGCGCTGGAGCCCACCGAGGGTCAGGAAGCCGTGGCCCAGGTGATTCTGAACCGGGTCCGCCACCCTATCTTCCCCAAGAGCGTCTGCGGCGTGGTCTATCAGGGCGCGCAGATGCGCACCGGCTGCCAGTTCAGCTTCGCCTGCGACGGCTCCATGGCCCGCGGCCACATCGCCTGGGCCTGGGACCGTTCGCGCAAGGTGGCCGAGGCCGCTCTGAACGGTCACGTCATGGCCAAGGTCGGCCAGGCCACCCACTATCACACCGACTATATCGTCGCCTGGTGGGCCCCCACGGTTCACAAGGTGGCCAAGGTCGGAACCCATATCTTCTACCGCTGGGCCGGCGACGCCGGCCGCCCGGAGGCCTTCGGCGGCCGCTACGCGGGGGTCGAGCGGGTCTCCGCCCCCAGCCTTCAGCAGGCATCCCTGCGCCTCGCCGCGCGCGGAACGCCGTCGATAGCCAAGATCGAGGTCAATGCCGACGGGCGCGTTCATTCCGTCGTCCCGGCCGCCCAGCCCGTCGAGCCTGAGCCGATGACCCCGCGCCAGCGCTACCTGGCCCTGGCCCGCAAGGGCGCGCTGGGCGCGGCCTTCGACCCGGTCGCCATCGCCTCTTCGGCGTCCTCGGCCATCGAAAAGCCCGCCGCCCCGCCGGAAGGCTAGATATTGAACGGTCGAGGGGCGTATGACGCCCAGATGCGAATTCCCGTCCAGACCTTCGCCGGCAACCCCCTCGACCGCGACCATGACCGCCGGCTCGACAAGGCTTGGCTGACCGCGCGCCTGCACGACGAAACCAGCGCCGGCCTCGCGCTCTGGAACGGCGCTGTGCTGGTCAAGGACGGGGCCCTGGCGCGCCTGCCCGCCGATCTCGCGCATGATCTTTCCGGCGGCGAGGAGCACCTGCTTTTCCTCGGCGTCGAGGCGGACGGCTCGGCGGTCTTCGCCCTGGACCTGGAGGGCGCCGCCGATCCCGCCGCTGGTCCTCTGCAGGGGCTTGGCGACTTCATCGGCCTTCGCGACGCCGCCGCCCTCCTGCCCGCGTCCGAAGCCGGCATGACCTGCACCGCCAAGGCGGTGTTCGAATGGCGCCGACGTCACAAGTTCTGCTCGGCCTGCGGCGCCGAAAGCCGCGTCGCCGAAGCCGGGTGGAAACGAGTTTGCCCGGCCTGCGGGACCGAACACTTTCCCCGCACCGACCCGGTGGTGATCATGCTGCCGGTTCGGGGCGACCAGTGCCTGCTCGGCCGCCAGGCGGCCTGGCCCAAGGGCCGCTTCTCCGCCCTGGCCGGCTTCGTCGAACCCGGCGAAACCATCGAGGAGGCCTGCGCCCGCGAAGTGCGGGAGGAGGCCGGCCTGACCGTCACCACCGTCGCCTACAGGGCCTCCCAGCCCTGGCCCTTCCCCAATTCGCTGATGATCGGCCTGGAGGCCGAAGTCGCCGCAGGCGAGGCCGCGCCAGACCAGACCGAGCTGGAAGCCCTGATCTGGCTAAGCAAGGCGCAGGCGCGCGACCTCATGGCCGGCCGCATGGAGGGAATGTCCAGCGCGCCACCGCTCGCCATCGCCCACTGGCTGCTGAAGGCGTGGTGCGAGGGGTAGAGCCCCCTCACCCTCCCCGCAGAGTTTATCCCCGGGCGCGCGCTTCGCGCGACCCGTGGGCGGGTCCCCTCCCTCTCCCCAACGGGGCGAGGGAAACGCGCCGCAATCCCTCTCCCCGGTGGGGAGAGGCTAGGTGAGGGGGTTAGGGCAAGATCACATCCGTTGCCGAAACGGGTCGGCCGGATAGACGCCGAGAATCTCGAACCGTTCGGAAAAGAAGCTCAATTCCTCGAGCGCCCTCGCCAGAGCCGGATCCTCGGGCTGACCGTCGACCTCGGCGTAGAACATGGTCGCCGCCCAGGCCCCGTCCTCCATATAGGACTCCAGCTTGGTCAGGTTGACGCCATTGGTCGCGAACCCGCCCATCGCCTTGTAGAGGGCGGCCGGCACGTTGCGGACCCGGAAGACGAAACTGGTCACGCAGGGGCTGCCTTCCGGCGGCCAGGGCGGGTTGGGGTCGGCGGTCATGACCAGGAACCGCGTCGTGTTGTCGTGCCGGTCCTCGATATCGGTGGCGAGGATATCCAGCCCATAGAGCTTGGCCGCGAGGCGTGGCGCGATCGCCGCCCGCGTCGGGTCGGGGTGCTCGGCCAGGGCGCGCGCGGCGCCGGCGGTGTCCTGGGCCACCTCCATCGTCAGTCCCTGGCGGCGCAGAAAGTGGCGGCATTGGCCCAGCGCCATGACGTGGCTGGAGGCTGTGCGAATATCCTCAAGCTTCACGCCCGGATTGGCCATCAGCTGGAAATGGATCGGTTTGAACCGCTCGCCGATGATCTTCAGCCCCGAGCGCGGCAACAGATGGTGGACGTCGGCCACGCGGCCCGCGATCGAATTCTCGACCGGGATCATGGCCAGGCCCGCCTTGCCGCTCTTCACCGCCTCGAAGGCGTCCTCGAAGGTGGCGCAGGGCAGGGGCTCATAGTCGGGGAAGGCGTCGCGGCAGGCCTCGTCGGAATTGGCCCCGGCCTCCCCCTGGAAGGCGATCATCAAGCTGCTCATGACGCGGCTTTAGCAGCGGCGCGGGCCGCCTCCAAATCGGAGGGGGTGTCGACCGAGATCGGCGCGGTCTCGACCACCGCCGCCCAGATCGAAAGCCCCAGTTCCAAGGCCCGAAGCTGCTCCAGTTTCTCACGCTTCTCCAAGGGCGAGGGGGGCGCGGCGGTGAACCGCTCCAACGCCGCGCGCCTGTAGCCGTAGATGCCGATGTGCCGCCAGACAGGCCCTTCGCCATAGACCACCCCGCGGGTGAAATAGAGCGCCCGGCCGCCCGGCTGACCGGGCTTCAGGGTCAGGATCGCCTTGACCACGTCGGGGTTGATTCGGTCGGCCGTCGAGCTTTCCTCGGCCACGGCCGTGGCGATGTCGCATGACGCCTCGCCGCGAAGCAGATGTTCGCAGGCCTGGATGGTGCGCGGGTCGACGAAGGGCATGTCGCCCTGGAGGTTGATGACGCAGTCGTAGCGGCCGCCGGGGTCGAGAAGCTTCAGCGCCGCCATGATCCGGTCGGATCCCGAGGGCAGACCGGGGTCGGTCATCACGCAGTCGATCCCGGCCTCGTGGCAGGCCTCGACGATTTCCGAATCGCCCGCCGCGACCGCCACCGGACCCACCCCGGCCGCCTCGGCGAGGCGGGCGACGCGGACAACCATCGGGATTCCGCCAATATCGGCCAGCGGCTTTCCGGGCAGGCGAGCGGCCGCCATCCGGGCCGGAATGAGCACAATGGGGGTCATCTTCGCCGCGCTTCGCGATCTGGGCCAAAGGCCGGGTTGCACGACAGGCGGTAGCGTGTCAGAGACGCCCTCGCAAGACCGGGGCGGTTTACCGCCGACGGCCAATTGGCGCGTGCTGACCGAGGGCGAGATGAGCGACTTGCGGATGAATAAGATCTTCGGCGCCGTCCTGGCGACGGGTCTGACGATCCTTGCTTTGAGAACGGTGGCCGAGACCGCCTTCCATGTCGAGGAGCCCGAGAAGCCGGGTTACGCGATCGAAGTGAAGGAAGAGAGCGGCGAAGCGGCGCCTGTCGCCGAGGTCGCGCCCGATTGGGGCGCGGTTCTCCCCGCCGCCGATGTCGCCGCCGGCCAGCTGGTCTCCACTAAGTGCGCGGCCTGCCACAATTTCGCGGCGGGCGGCCCGAACCTGACCGGACCCAACCTTTACGGCTCCCTGGGCCGCAAGCCCGGCAGCCACCCGGGCTTCGCCTATTCGCCGGCCATGGTCGAATACGGCGGCGCCAACCCGGCCTGGGACTACGACAAGATCAACACCTTCCTGGCCGCGCCCCAGAAGGACATCGCCGGCACGAAGATGACCTTCGTCGGCCTGAAGAAGGTCGAAGAGCGGATCAATCTGATCGCCTGGCTGCGCACCCAGGCCGCCTCGCCGCCGCCGATCCCGGCCGCCAAGGCCGCCGCCACTCCGGCGGAAGCCGCCCCGGCCACGGCCGCGGCTCCGGCGGCCGCCCCCGCGGCGCCCGCCGCCTAAAGCCTGCGAAATCCGGTCGGCGCGCCCGCGCCGGCCGCTTCGATCCGCGCGGCCGCTTCCGACAGCGGCTCTGCCACCGTCGCCATGTGGTGGCCGTTGGCGTGCAGCAGATTGGCCTCGTCGAGCATGATGCCGACATGGCCCTTCCAGAAGACGAGGTCGTTGCGCCGCAGGTCTCCGGGCGCAGGAGAGCCCAGCTCGGCCTGCATGTCCGAATCGCGCGGCCCCGAAAGGCCGCAGGCGTAATGGGCCTGCTGGATCAGGCCCGAGCAATCGAGCCCCTCGCTGGACCGGCCGCCCCACAGATAGGGGGCTCCCAGAAACTTCAGCGCCTCGGCGGCCGGATCGGCGGCGAAGACGCCCACCGGCGACAGATGCTCGGCGACCACCCAGCCCGACCCGGCGAGCTTGCGGTAACGGCCTTCCTCGGCCTCGACGGTCACCAGCGCGTTCATCGACAGCCGCCCAACCGGTTTGGTCTTCAGCGACGCCTCGGAGAAGGCGTAGGCCCCGAGCGCGCTGACCCAATGGCTGGGCGAGGACAGGGTTTCGCCGAGACGCCGGGTTTCGACCCAGCCGACATAGCCGTCGCGCCGCGCCTGGCCCCAGGCGAAGTCGCCCTCGACGGCCAGAACGTCGAACCGCTCCCCGAACAACAGCTGGTCGTCCAGCACGCCGTTCGGCAGACGGTAGAGGCCGGCGATGGGGGCGACGACCTGACGCGCCGCCGGTTGGGCGTAGCGCTCGGCCGCCAGACGCCCCTCCAGCGCCAGGGCCGCGAGGTCCGGGCGGGCGAGGGTCAGGCGCGGGTCGAAGGGCTTCATGCGCCGTAACGGTCCGACAGGACCCTGAACACCGCGCGGACGGCGTACACCTCGCCGCCCACGGGCCAGCCGGGGCGGCCGCGCGGGTTCCAGGCGAAGACGTCGAAATGCACCCAGGCTCCGGTTTCGGGCGCGAACCGTTTCAGGAACAGGGCGGCGGTGACCGCACCGGCCTGGGCCCAGCCGGCCGGGTCGTTGGCGAGATCGGCCACCTCGCTGTCCAGCGCGGCCGCATAGCCCGGCCAAAGCGGCATTCGCCAAAGGGGGTCTTGCTCCGACTGGGCTGCGGCGATGAGCTCCGCCGCCAGAATCTCGTCGTCGGTGAACATCGGCGGCAATTCGGGCCCGAGGGCCGCGCGCGCCGCACCGGTCAGGGTGGCGAAGTCCACCGTCAGCACCGGATCGAACTCGGCGGCGCGCTGCAGGGCGTCGGCCAGGATCAGCCGGCCTTCGGCGTCGGTGTTTCCGACCTCGACCGTCAACCCCTTGCGGGTGTCCAGGACGTCTCCCGGCCGCATGGCGTCGCCGCCGACCGCGTTCTCCACCGCCGGGACCAGCACCTTGAGCCGCACCGGCAGCCGGGCGCCCATCACCATTCGGGCGAGGGCCAGGGCGTGGGCGGCGCCGCCCA
>CANJKM010000140.1 GCA_947474805.1 Caulobacterales bacterium
GCAGTCCATGTACTTACAGCGGATGCAGGCGTCGGTGACGATATAGGTCATGGGTGCGCTTCGAGAGGATCGGTGCGGGCGGCGTCATGCGGCGCCCCGTCCCGCCTTGTCAACTCGCGGGACCATCGGGCAGGCGCGTATAGAGGGCCTGCGCCTCGCTGGCGGGCCCTCGCCGGTCGCCCATCGCCTCGACACGGACCACATGCAGACGGCCCGCGAAGGCGAAGGTCAGCACGTCGCCCACCCGCACCAGACGGCTCGGTTTGTCCAGCCGGGCCTCACTTCCGCCGCGGCTCTGCCGGATCTTGCCGCCCTCGGCCAACTGGGCGCCCAGGCTGCGGGTCTTCACCAGCCGCGCGCGCCAGAGCCACAGGTCTATCCGGCATGAGGAGTCGGGCTCAGTCATGGGCAAATCAAGGCGCGGCCCGTTCATCTTGGCAAGTCTGGCCGTCCTGTTGCTCGCGGGTCCCGCCGTCGCCGCTCAGAGCCGGTTCGTCCGATCGCTGTCCGCCGCCCTCATGGGGCGCGAAAGCCCCTTCAAAGGCGAGGCGCCCAACGCCGCCGGGTCCCTGGCCCGCCTGCCGCTGATCGAGGCTCCGTCGCGCCGGGCGGGCTCGGCCATGGCGGTCTTCTATTCGGGCGACGGCGGCTGGGCCAAGGCCGCCTCCGCCATCGCGGCCGGTCTCGCCGAGGGCGGGGCGCCGACGGTGGGGATCGATTCCCTGCGCTATTTCTGGCCCGGCCGCACGCCGGACGGCGCGGCGGCCGATCTCGTAGCGGTCATCGCCCGCTACCGCGCCGTCTGGGGCCGCGATCGGGTGATCCTGGTCGGCTATTCCTTCGGCGCCGACGCCCTGCCGGTGATCTGGCCCAGACTGCCCGCCGAGACGCGGACTCACGTGAAGGCCGTGGTGCTGATCGGCGCATCGGCCGCCGCGGAGATGATGGTGCGGCCGCGAAGCTGGCTCGATCTGAAGGCCGCCGACGCCATCCCGATCAAGCCGCTGCTGGCGGCGATGACCAAGGTCCGCACCGTCTGCGTCTATGGCGCGGCCGACAAGGTGACGGCCTGCCCGAACCTCCTGCCCAAGGCCCAGCTCATCACCCTGCCGGGCGGTCACCATTTCAACGGCGACTATCGCGCGGTCGACGAGGCGGTGCTGAAGGCCGCTGGGCTCTAGAGCGCCGGCCTTCGGGCGTTGGAGCGACGGCGGCGCTGCGGCTTTCTCGCGGGGCGTTCGACCGGCCGCTCGCTCGGCTTCAGGGTCGCCAGGGCCGCGAAGGGCGAATGGGTCGGCGCCGGCGCGGCGCTCTCGCCCTGCGGACGGCGGCGGCGCCACAGCCGCGCGCCGTCGGCCTCGGGCTTGCGGGCCGGCGACCAGCCGAGGGCGCGCAGGATCGCCTCGACGGCGGCGGGCGGCCAGCCGAGCGGGGCCAGGGTCTCAGGCTTCAGCTTCACCCCGCCCGCCTCGGTCGGGGCCTCGCGCAGCAGGGCGTCGGCGGCTTCCAGCGCCTCGACCGGTACGGCCCATCCGGCCACGGCGCGAAGGCCGCGCGCCGCCAGCACGCGCGGGCCGGGCGGCGGCGAGGGCAGGGGGACGAGCCCCGGCACGGGCCGCCAATACGGCGCGTCCCAGGCGGCGAAGGCGGCCAGGAACTCCGCCGCCTCGGGCTGAAGCAGCGAGGGGATGAAGACGCTGTGGGCGCCGAACCGGACCCCGAGCTGGCGCAGGGTCCGCCGCTCGGCCTGGCTCAGGGCCTGGACCGATCCGGCGATCTCCGGCCGCGCGATCAGCCCGCCGGCTTCCGCCAGCCGATAGGCGACGCCGCGCGCCAGCCCCCGAAGCTCGCCGCCCGACAGCGCCGTCTCCAGCGCCTTCAGCGCGAACAGCCGCCGCCCGGCCTCGGCCACGACAAAGGCTTCCAGCCGCCGCGCGGCGCGGGCGCGGGCGGCTTCCGGCCCCATCTCGCCAAACAGGATCACCTTGGGCGCGAAGGGCCGCCCGCCCGACAGCTTGCCCGCCGCCTCGCCGCGCCAGAGCAGCAGGCCGTCCGGCGACAGGGCGAAGGCCTCGTCCTCCTCGCCCGCCAGCCGTCCCAGCCGCCGGGTGATCTCCGGCCCGACCGCGCGCGTGGCGGCATGGCGCAGCGCCCGCTCCTCCAGCAGGCTCTCTCCGACCGCCGGTTGGAAATTGACCCCCTCCAGCTTGCCGACGAAATGGCCCTCGACCGTCACCGAACCGTCGGGCGCGACGCCCGCCAGCACCTCGTCGGAGACCCGCAGCGCCCGCATCAAGACGCTCGTCCGCCGGTCGATGAACCGCTGCATCAGCCGCTCGTGCAGCGTGTCCGACAGCCGGTCCTCAAGCGCGTGGGTCTTGGCCTGCCACTCCTGCGGATTGCGCACCCAGTTCGGGCGATTGGCGACATAGGCCAGGGTCCGCACGCCCGACAGCCGCTGCGACAGCTGGTCGATCCCGCCCTCGGTGTGGTCCAGCGCCGCGAACTGCCCCGCCACCCAGTCCTCGGGCAGGCGCTCGGACTTGCCGGTCAGGTGATCGAAGATGGTGCGGACCAGCTTCTGGTGCTCGTCGCCGGTGGTCTTGCGGAAGTCGGGCGTCTGGCAGACCTCCCACAGCTTGATCAGATAATCGCGCCGCTTGGCCTTGGCGGCGATCTCCGGATCGCCCGCCAGCGCCTTCAGGGTCAGCTCGTCCAGGCTCTCGGCCGCCAGCCGCAGCCCCGACCGGTTCGGCGCCTCGGCCAGCGAGTGGATCAGCCCGCCGAGAGACCCCAGATCAAGCCTCGGATTGCGCCACTCGGCCGCCTCGATCGGCTGGAACACATGGTTCTCGACCGCCTCGACCAGGTCCTCGTCCATCTCCTCGGCCTCGCCGGTGACGCCGAAGGTGCCGTCGCGACGATAGCGGCCCGCCCGCCCGGCGATCTGGCCGACCTCCTGCGGGTGCAGATAGCGCGTCCGCTTGCCGTCGAACTTCCGCAGGCCGGCGAAGGCGACATGGTCGACGTCCATGTTCAGCCCCATGCCGATGGCGTCGGTCGCCACCAGGAAGTCGACCTCGCCCGACTGATAGAGCGCCACCTGGGCGTTCCGCGTCCGCGGCGACAGCGATCCCATCACCACGGCGGCCCCGCCGCGTTGGCGGCGGATCAGTTCGGCGATGGCGTAGACCTGGTCGGCGCTGAAGGCGACCACGGCGCTCCTAGGCGGCAGCTTGGTCACCTTCTTGGAGCCCGCGTAGGTCAGGCTGGAGAAGCGCTGGCGGCGGATGAACTCGGCGTCTGGCAACAGGCGGCGCAGCAGGGGCTCGAGCGTGCCCGCCCCCAGCAGCATGGTCTCGGACCGCCCGCGCGCATGCAGCATCCGGTGGGTGAAGATATGCCCCCGCGTCGGGTCGGCGCAGAGCTGGGTCTCGTCGATGGCCAGGAACTCGACCGTCTTGCCCAGCGGCATGGCCTCGACGGTGCAGACAAAATAGGCGGCGTTCGGCGGAACGATCTTCTCCTCGCCGGTGATCAGGGCGACATTGCGCGTCCCGACCTTGGCGACGCAGCGGTCATAGATCTCGCGCGCCAGCAGCCGCAAAGGCAGGCCGATCATCCCCGACGAATGGCCGAGCATCCGCTCGACCGCCAAATGGGTCTTGCCCGTATTGGTCGGGCCCAAGACCGCCTTGAGCACGGACGGCGCGGCTCCTGTCGGGCGGTCGCTCATAAGGGAAAGGTGGGGGCGACTCGCGGGCGGGGCAAGCGTTGCGGGAGACTGTCTGAGCGGACGTCAGCGAGTGGTGCTGCGCCCAGACCGGTTAGATTCCCAATCCAGGCAGGCGGGCGCTTGGGAGAAGGAAATTAAGCCGCGTGACGAGCGATCCTGCACGCGGTTTAGGAACTGCATGAAGTCGCCGTAGAGCATCGTTCCTGAGAACTCCAAGCGTAGGCACTCCACACCCCCAGCGGACGCTCGCTCAAGGATTTGGATTCCAGGCGTCGTTGTGGCGCGATCTTGTAGCGCCTGAATCTCGGTCGCCTTACCCTGCAACGTCCATTTGAACGGTACAGGCGATGTTGAAACAGCGCCGGCAAGCAGAAGGGCCCTCAACATCTTTTCCCCTCCACCAACGCTGACGTGAAAGCACGTTAGACCAGACCGCCCCGCAATCGCCAACGCCACCGCCTCCGCCACCTTGATCCCGTCTACCGCCGCCGAAAGGATGCCGCCCGCGTAGCCCGCGCCCTCGCCGGCGGGGTAGAGGCCGCTCGTGTTCAGGCTGACGAAATCGCGCCCGCGCGTGATCCGCACCGGCGAGGAGGTCCGAGTCTCCACCCCGGTCAGCATGGCCTCGGGCGCGTCATAGCCAGGGATCTGGCGGCCGAAGACGGGCAGGGCTTCGCGGATCGCCTCGATGGCGTAGGCGGGCAGAACCGAAGAGAGATCGGTCGGCGTCACCCCCGGCTTGTAGGAGGGAACGACGGCGCCCAGCTGCGTCGAGGGGCGGCCCGCGATGAAGTCGCCGACCGTCTGGCCCGGCGCGAAATAGCTCCGCCCGCCCGCCTCATAGGCCTGGGCCTCCCAGTGGCGCTGCAGCTCGACGCCCGCCAGCGGATGGTCGCTCGGATAGTCGGCGGGGGTGATCCCGACCACGATCCCGGCGTTGGCGTTCCGCTCATTGCGGGAATACTGGCTCATGCCGTTGGTGACGACGCGGCCGGGCTCCGACGCCGCCGCCACCACCGTGCCGCCGGGGCACATGCAGAAGCTGTAGACCGTCCGGCCGTTCGAGCAGTGGTGCGAGAGCGAATAGGCGGCGGCGCCCAGGTCCGGATGGCCGGCGCAGGGGCCGAACCGCGCCTTGTCGATCCAGCTCTGCGGATGCTCGATCCGGAAGCCGATCGAGAAGGGCTTGGCCTCGATATGGACTCCCGCCGCGTGCAGCATCTCGAAGGTGTCGCGGGCCGAGTGGCCGACCGCCAGCACCACCTGGCTCGCTTCGATCACTTCGCCGGTGTGGATGCGGACGCCGCGCACCCGGCGCTGGTCGTCGAGCTCCAGGCCCGTGACCCGGTGCTGGAACCGGTATTCGCCGCCCAGGGCCTCGACCTTGGCCCGCATGCTTTCGACCATGGTCACGAGCTTGAAGGTGCCGATGTGGGGGTGGGCCTCGGTCAGGATCTCGGGCGGGGCGCCGGCCAGGACGAACTCCTCCAGAACCTTCCGGCCCAGGAAGCGCGGGTCCTTGATCTGGCTATAGAGCTTGCCGTCCGAGAAGGTGCCGGCCCCGCCCTCGCCGAACTGAACGTTGGATTCCGGATCTAGCTCGCCTTTGCGCCACAGGCCCCAGGTGTCTTTAGTGCGCTCGCGCACCACCTTGCCGCGATCCAGGATGATGGGCCGAAACCCCATCTCGGCCAGGATCAGTCCCGCAAAGAGACCGCAGGGACCGGCGCCGATCACCACGGGGCGGGGGGCGCCCGAGGGCGCGCGGACGGGCGGGTGATAGCTGGTGTCCGGCGTCGGCTGGACACGCGGGTCGTCCTTGAACCGGAGGAGGGCGGCGGCCTCGTCGCGCAGGGCGACGTCGACCGAATAGACCGACAGGATGGCGCTCTTCTTCCTGGCGTCGTGCGCGCGCTTCCAAAGCGTCCAGCTGAGGATGTCTGACGGCTCGACGCCCAGCCGCTCGGCGATGGCCGCGGGCAGGGCCTCGGGCGGATGGTCGAGCGGAAGCTTCAGTTCGGTCAGGCGCAGCATCGGCGCCTATGTAACCTCTAGCCGCCGGGATGGTAGGTCTTCTCGACGTGCCCCTTCAGCTCATCGGGATAGAAATAGACCGGCCTGAGCGCCCCTTGGCTGTAGCGCAGGGCCTGATCGCCGAAGTGGGGCGAGGCCGGATCGCCGCTCTCGCCGCCGGCCGAGACCGCCACCGCCTTGACCCGTTCGCCGAACTCCACCGCCGCCACGAAGCTGTTCCCACTGGTGCCGTAGTAGCGTTTCGTCCCCTCGTAGCGGCGGGCGCCGAAGGAGGCGAGCGAGCCCCATTGCGAGGAGGCGAAGGGCACGGGGATGGATGGCTTGTCGTCCTTGAAGGTCTGGACGATGGCGCCGTCGTTCCTCTGATAGCGGTTGATCTCGCCCCAGGGGGTCTTCCAGCCGCCGAAGTCGGCGGTCAGGCGGTCGGACGCCTCGGCCAGGGCCTTGAGCTTATCGGCGGCGGGGGCGGCGGCCATGTAATCGTAGGGCGAGGCGCCGGCCGCGCGGGCGGCGGCGATCACCCGGCCGTAGAGGGCCTCGCCCCAGAAGACGGCCAGCGAGGTCTCTGGCGAGGCCGCCGACCATTTGTAGTCCCAGCGCCGCAGGGCGGCGATCTGATCGGCCAGCTTGACCCGGACCGGATCGGCCGCGCCCAGCATGTCGTAGCTCTGCACCAGGCCGGGGATCAGCCAGGAGAAGGCGGGCAGGAAGGGGTCGTAGGCGGCGGTGACGAGGCCGGGCAGGGTGAAGTCCTTGCGCCCGGTCAGCACCAGGGTCGCGTGGGCGCTGCGCGGGTTGGGTCCGGCCCTGTCCATGTAGCGGGGAAAGGCTTCCTTCTTCGGGCTATAGGGCCCGGCGGCGGAATAGGGCCAGTCGTTGACGTTGAAGGCCCAGCCATTGGGCGGGTTCACCGCCTGGGGCAGTTCCGAAAGCGCGTGCAGGCCCTTCCAGTCGGTCGCGGGGTCCGAGCCGTCGACCGGCTTGCCGTAGTCGAACCGGTCGTCGCGCCTCGGCACGAACTGCGGGTGCAGATAGGCGATCTCGCCCTTGCTGCTGGCGAACAGGGTGTTGTTCGACGAGTTGGCCTTGAGCTCGGCCGCCTGCATGAAGCTGGCGTAATCGCTGGCCTTGGTGCGCAGCCAGGACTGCTCCAGCGCCGGGATCGGCGTGTTCATCAGGGCGAGCGCGATCCACTTGCCGCCGGCCGCCTTCACCACCGGGCCGTGGTGGGTGGCGTAGGTGGTGAAGGTCCGCGTTCCCAGCGTGCCGTCCGGCTTCTTGAAGCGCACGGTGATCGGCTTGACCGTGACCGGCCGCAGCTCGCTTCCATAACGATAGAAGAGCTTGCCGCCCTGATCGGTGATGGTCTCGGCGAACTCGTCGACCACATCGGCGCCGGATGAAGTGTGCATCCAGCCGATCTTGGAATTGAAGCCCTGGTAGATGAAGAACTGCCCCCAGGTCACCGCCCCATAGGCGTTCAGCCCTTCGTCGCTCGTCGCCTGCAGCTCGGAGCGGAAGAAGAAGGAGGTGTGGGGGTTGATCAAGAGGAGGGCGTGGCCGCCGGTGGTGTTCTGGGGCGCGATCGCAAAGCCGTTCGAGCCCTGCGGCTCCTTGAAGACGAGACCGCGCTCGTCGCTGGTCATGGCGACCTGCCGCTTTCCGTAGACGGCTTCGAGCTGGGAGAGCGAGACATTGCTCTCGACGTCGCCGCCGATGCTGCCCTCGGTGAAGCTCAGCGCCATCCAGGGCTCAAACCGGGTGATGACCCGGGGCCTCGTCTGGGGATGGGTCGCCAGATAGTAGTTCAGTCCGTCGGCCCAGGCGGTCATCAGCGTCTTCAGCCAGGGCGGGCTCTTGGCGTAGTCGGCCTTCAGGACCACCGGGTCGATGTAGAGCTTCTGGCGCAGGTCCTGCCAGATCAGGGCCTCGCCCTCCGCCTCGGCGCGCCAGCCCAGATAGGTCAGATAGTTGGTCTCGACGCGATTGAAGTCGTCTTCGGCCTGGGCGTAGATCATCCCGAACACGGCGTCGGCGTCGGTCTTGCCGTGGATGTGGGCGACGCCCCAGTCGTCGCGCCGGATTTCGACCCGCGCGGCCTGGGCCTTCCAGCGGGCCGGCATGGGCGCCGACCAGGCGGGGGCTAGGCCGAACAGGGTCAGCAGCACGGCCAGGCCCCAGGCGCCCAAAGGCTTACGCATCGTCTTCCCCCTTATGAGGGGTGCAGGATAGGCGCGGGGGCGGGGGC
>CANJKM010000141.1 GCA_947474805.1 Caulobacterales bacterium
CGTCACCCTCGCGGCCGAGGAGCTTCTGATCACCCCCGGCGCGGTCAGCCGTCAGATCAAGGTGCTGGAGGCGGAGCTGGGCGTGCGGCTGTTCGACCGCTTCAACAGGGCGGTCCAACTCACCCCGGCCGGCGAGCGGTTGGCCGGAGAAGTGGCCGATGGGCTCGACCGGCTGCAGGTGGCGGTCGATCGGATTCGGCCCAAGCTCGACGGGCCGCTGGTGGTCTCCGTGCCCCATTCGCTGGCGGCTAAGTGGCTGGTGCCGCGGATGCACCTCTACAACGCCCAGTTCCCGGGTTCGGACGTGCTGATCTCGGCCAACGACCGGGCGGTCGATCTGGCGCGCGACGAAGTCGATCTGGCCATCCGCTACGGACCCGGCCCCTATCCGGGCCTGCACGCCGAACGCCTAGTCAGCAATCAAATGATTCCAGTGTGCAGTCCCGAACTGCTCCTGAGCGGCAAGCCTCTCAGCCGGCCCGCCGACCTCGTCCGCCATGTGCTGCTACACGACGACAACATCATCGAGGGCGAGCCGGTCTGGCCGAGCTGGCTGGAGCTGAAGGGGGTGACGGGCGTCGACCCGAACGAGGGGCCGAGATTTTCCAACACCTATCTGTCGCTGGAGGCGGTGATGTCCGGCCAGGGCCTGGTGCTGGGCCATGAAATCCTGGTGATGGACGACCTGAGGGCCGGACGGCTGGCGCGCCCCTTCGCCGACGACGCCATGCCGACCCCCTTCCACTATTGGATGATCTGCCTGCCCGAGCGCGCCCGCGAGCCGCGTCTTCGCCGCTTCCGGCAATGGCTCAAGGCCCGCATCGAAGCGGACGGCCTAGTTTCCAGTTGATCTTGGATCAACCGAACCCGCCTTAATCTCGTTTGTGCGGCGTAAGGCCCCCTGGCAGCTTAGCCATGGGAAGGGGTCGCAAGGATCGGGTGTCCAGCACCCCCAAGCCGCGTCACTGTTCCAAACCGAAATCCGAACAAACCGCCCAAAGGAGGCGGCCATGGCCGCTATGCGCTCCAAATCTGTCCGCGATCGCCCCCAGAGCACTCGCCTCGCCCAGATTGGCCTGGCGCTCGCTCTGAGCCAGATCCTAGCCGCGGTGGGGATCGGCGTGGCGGTGGCGAGCCAGGCCTGGCTGCAGCCGGTCTATCCTGACCGGATGATCCGGCCTCACGTGGCGAGCGCGCGGGGCCACGTCGCCGTTCTGGCCCCCGACGCCCGCTAGGCGGCCTGCATCATGCCGCGCACCCGCTCCAGCAGTTCGGGCGAGCCGGCGATGTCGGAGCGCAGTTCCGGGGCCTTGATCAGCTTGATCGCCTCGGCCTTGGCCTTGTCGGCCGCCGGGCCGAGCGGCGAGGTCTCGCCCGCCGCCATGCGCAGCAGATGATTGAGCTTCTGGGCCGGGGGGGCGGGGGAGCGCAGCATGGAAGCCACGACCTTGGCGTCGTGCTCGATCAGGCCGCCGATCTCGCCGAGTTTGGCCGTGATCTTTTCGCACTCGCCGTCCTGCAGCCCGATGCGGGCGGTGTGGCGTTGCAGGTCGGCCAGGGCCTGGAGCCTTCCAGCGGGACGCTCGGACCCGGCGCGAAGCTCCGTCTCGAATTTCAGCGTCGAGATATTGGCTTGAATCCAGCGGGCGGCCGAGCGTTTGGCGGCCGGGCCGGTGACGTTCTCGGCCAGCCGCACCAGGGCCTGAGCCTCGGCCAGGGGGCCGGCGCGGCCTTCCAGATAGGCGGTGACGAATTCGGTGGTGACGAGATTCTTCGAGCGCTCCAGGAAGGCGTTCTGCACGTCCTCCAGGGTCATCATCCGTCCCGCGGCGGCGGTCAGGGCCATGGCCAGGGCGCGCAGCAGGGCGATCTCGGCGTCGGGGTCGCCGGGGCAGAGTCGCCGCGTTCCCAGGAGCTCCCTCAGCACCCGCCGGCCGATGGCGCCGCGCACGTCCTCGAAGGCGTCGCGCTCCAGCCATTGCGCCAGCCGCAGCGCCTCGCCGGTCAGCGGCGGGATGGCGCGTCCGACGGCGGGGTCCATCTTGGCCATCATCGCCACCTCGCGGCCGATGGCCATGCGGGTGAGGACGGCCAGGCTGGCGCCCAGATCAAGGTCGGCGCCGAGCATGGCGTTCAGCCCGCCGCGCCAGGCGACGAGCTCGCCCAGCGGCTGCTCCAGCACCTGGAAGGCCAGGGCCCGGCCGCGTCCGGCCTCGGGCGCGGCCTCGGCCAGGTCGAGGATCATCGAGACCTTCTCGCGGCAGGTGCGCGCGGTCGAAAGGTGTTGGGCCACCCCGCCGGCCAGGGCGTAGTGGCGCTCGGCCTCGTCGGACAGCGATTCGGCCGCCGCGGCGAACCTGTTGACCCCCATCTCCGGCGAGACGTTGGGAAAGATCCCCTTCTTGCCGTCATTCAGCACCCGCTCGATCGCGCGCTCGACCAGCTTCTGGAAGGTGCGGATGACGTCGTGGACCGAAGCGCCGCGGCCCTGGGATTCGGCCACGGCGAGCTTCTGCAGCGCGCCCTGAATCTCGATCCCCGAGGTTTCGAGGTCTTCCAGGAGGTCGGGCCGGTGCAGCAGCTCGAACGGCAGCACCTGCCGGCGCTCCAGCCAGCCGTCGAGCAGCCGGCCGATCCGTTCGCGGGCGTGGATCGAATAGAGGTCCTGGGGCGAGACGCAGAGGGCGGGATCTTCCTCGCGGTCGTTCTTGCCGCGTTTCTTGGCCTCGACCTGACCCTTGGTCATGATGGCGAGCGTGCGGTACTCGCCGGTGGAGGGGTCCAGGGTCTCCTTGGTCACCTTGACCGCGGCGGCCCTTTTCTCGGCGAACAGCTCCTCGGCCGCCTCGATGACCTTGTCGCGGTCCTCGGCGGCGAGCTCCAGGGTCCAGGGCGCGTCGGGGAGGCGCCTTGCATAAAGCTCGAAATGGATAGGGTTGCGGCTCATTACCGCCACTTTGCCGCCTTCGACTTAACGCGACGTTTCCTATGCGGGGCGTTTGCGAAAGACCTCCGCGGGTTCGTGGCTCGGGTGGGCGCTACGCCGTGAAGGATATTCGTCTGATACGCCAATTGCGGCGGGCCGCCCGCGCGCAAAAAGGGCATGAAAGGGCCGTGGCGCTTGCCAGTGAGCCCGTGAAGACCCAACTTGTAGACAAGATGGCTAAGATCACCCTTGTCGACGACGACGAAAACATCGTGGCTTCCGTGTCCATGGCGCTGGAAAGCCACGGCCACCAGGTTAAGGCCTATTACGACGGGGTCTCCGGCCTCGCCGCCCTGGAGGCTGATCCGCCCGACCTGGCGATCCTGGATGTGAAGATGCCGCGGATGGACGGGATGGAAGTGCTGCGGCGCCTGCGCCAGACCTCCGAGATGCCGGTCATCATCCTGACCTCCAAGGACGAGGAGATCGACGAGATCCTCGGCTTCAACCTCGGCGCCGACGACTACATGCACAAGCCGTTCTCGCAGCGGCTGCTGATCGAGCGGGTCAAGGCGGTGCTGCGGCGCGCCCGGGCCGGCGAGGAGGAGGCGGGCGGCGCCCAGGCCGGAAGCGCGGCCAACACGCCGGCCAAGCCGCTCAAGCGCGGCAAGCTGACCCTCGACCCCGCCCGGCACGACTGCCTGTGGGAGGAGCGGCCGGTGAAACTGACCGTGACCGAGTTTCTGCTGCTGCAGTCGCTGGCCCAGCGGCCCGGCTTCGTGAAGAGCCGCGACAACCTGATGGACGCGGCCTACGACGATCAGGTCTATGTCGATGACCGGACCATCGACAGCCACGTCAAGCGGATGCGCAAGAAGTTCCGCCAGGTCGATCCCGAGTTCGACGCCATCGAGACCCTTTACGGCGTCGGCTACCGCTACCGCGAAACCTAGCGAGCAAGGCGCGTGAGGGGCGTGTTCAACGAGGCGGCCTTGAGCGCCGCCGAGGACGCGTCGCCGCGCCCCCGCAGACTGCCCTTCTCCAAGCTCGGCCGGCTGATCCTGGTCCTGAACCTCCTGGGCCTCGCCGTCCTGGTCGCGGGCTCCCTGGTGCTGAACGAGCTCGGGCGCGGGCTGATTCAGTCGCGGATCGACACCCTGACCACCCAGGGCGAGCTGATCGCCAATGTCATCGCCGGCAGCGCCACCCGAGGCGAGCCGGAGCCGGGACTGGATTCGGCCCTCGCGTCGGAGGTGCTGCAACTCCTCTTCATCCCCAAGTCGCAAAGGGTCCGCCTGTTCGACGCGCGCGGAACCCTGATCGCCGACAGCCAGGCCGTGGCCGACCGGGTCGAGGAGCGCCCGCTCGCCCCGGCCCGAAAGCCGGGCGAGGCCAGCCTGCCCTGGAACGGCCCCGACCAGCCGCAGAACGCGCGCCAGATCGCCGCCGCCCAGGCCGCCCTGGTCGAGGAGGTGAAGGCCGCGCTCGCGGGCAATTCGGTGGCGGGGGTGCGCAACGGCGAGACCGGGGCGCGGCTGGTCTCGGTCTCGATCCCGGTCCAGCACGTTCAGGCGGTGCTGGGGGTGCTCACCCTGGAGACCGCCGACGTCGACCAGATCATCGCCGCCCAGAGGAAGGCGCTCATCCCCTTCATCCTGACGGCCATTTTGACCACCCTGGCCTCGTCCCTGTTTCTGAACCAGCTGATCGCCCAGCCTATCCTGCGTCTGGCCCGCGCCGCCGACAGCGTGCGTCTGTCGCGGGCCCGCGCCATCTCCTTGCCCGACATCGCCGAGCGCCGCGACGAGGTGGGGGACCTGGCCCTGTCGCTGGAGGCGATGACCGACGCCCTTTCGGCCCGGATGGACGCCATCGAACGGTTCGCGGCCGACGTCAGCCACGAGATCAAGAACCCCCTGACCTCGATCCGATCGGCGGTCGAGACGCTGGACCTGGCCAAGAATGAGCAGGCCCGCGAGCGGCTGCAGAAGATTCTGAAACAGGACGTCGGCCGGCTCGACCGTCTGATCACCGACATCTCCAACGCGTCCAGACTGGACGCGGAGCTTTCCAGGGAGGCGCCCAAGGTGGTCGATCTGAAGCGGCTCTTGACCGACATCGTCTCCCTCTACCCCGACCGAGAGGGCGCGAAGGTGAAGTTCGTCGGCGGCGCCGAACCGTTCAAGGTGCTGGGGCGGGAGGCCCCGCTGGGCCAGGTGTTCCGTAACCTGATCGACAACGCCTCTTCGTTCTCGCCCGAGGGTCAGGCGGTCGAGGTGCGGCTGGAGCGGGAGGGCCGGCGGGTCAGGGTGCTGGTCGAGGACCGGGGCCCGGGCATTCCGCCCGAGAACCTCGAGACCGTCTTCGAGCGCTTCTACACCGCCCGGCCCAAGGGCGCGGCGCCGGGTGGGTCGAGCTTTGGCGGCCATTCGGGCCTGGGGCTTTCGATCGCCCGCCAGATCGTCGAGGCCCACGGCGGCAAGCTGTCGGCCTCCAACCGCGAGGGCGGGGGCGCCCGCTTCACGGCCGAACTGCCCGAAGCGCCATTGTGAACCCGGTCCACGCCACCACCGTCGCCCTCTTTTCGCCGGGCGGCTGGCGCGCCGCCCTGATCACCGGCGCCTCGGGGGCGGGCAAGAGCGATCTGGCCCTGCGGCTTCTGGCCGCCGGGGGCAGGCTGGTCGCCGACGACCGGACGCTGGTCTGGGCTTCGGGGGGCGTTCTCTGGGGCCGTGCGCCCGAGACCCTGGCCGGGATGATCGAAGCGCGGGGCGTCGGGTTGATGTCCGCGCCGGCGCTGGGGTTTTGCCGCATTGGGTTGATCGTGGCGCTGGACGGCCCGCCGGCCGAACGGCTGCCCGAGCCGCGATTTGAGACCCTGCAGGGGATCGCGACGCCCAGGCTCCGGCTGGAGCCCTTCGAGGCCTCCACGCCCGTCAAGCTGGCCCTGGCCCTGGCGGGCGGCTTCGCGGCGCTTGGAGATAAATCTTAACAGGCGTATCAAGCGCCCTTCGCTCGGGGCGACAAGCGGCGCAAAGCCCGCGTCCTGGCGCGAAGGGGACCCATTTTGAGGACGGCATGATCGGCTTGGTCATCGTGACCCACGGTCGGCTCGCGGAAGAATTCTTGTCCGCAATGGAGCACGTGGTGGGGCCGCAGCGGGGCGTTCGCGCCATCTGCATCGGGCCCGAGGACGATATGGAGCGGCGACGCGCCAACATCGTCGAGGCCGCGCGGGCGGTCGATGAAGGCCAGGGGGTGATTCTCCTGACCGACATGTTCGGCGGCACGCCCTCCAACCTGGCCATTTCTGTGATGGACGAGACCCACGCCGAGGTCATCGCCGGGCTGAACCTGCCGATGCTGATCAAGCTGGCCAGCGTCCGTCACCGCGAGTCGCTGCAGTCCTGCGTGGCCCAGGCCCAGGACGCCGGCCGCAAATACATCTCCGTCGCCTCCTATGTGCTGGCCGGAGAACGATGAGCGAGCCGCTCCGCCGCACGGTCGAAATCGTCAACGCGCGCGGCCTGCACGCCCGCGCCTCGGCCAAGTTCGTCAAGGCCGCGGCCCAGTTCGACGCCGAGGTGCACGTCTCGCGCGAGGGCTCCAAGGTCGACGCGCGCTCGATCATGGGGCTGATGATGCTGGCCGCCGGGATCGGTTCGGAGATCGTGATCGAGGCGTCGGGCCCGGACGCTAAGGCGGCGCTGGAGCTGCTGTGCCAGATGGTCGCCGACAAGTTCGACGAGGAGCAGTAGCCCGCCGCGGCTAGCTGTCGTCCGCCTCGAACCAGCTTTTTGAGCGCATCTCCTGCAGGCGCGACACCGTGCGCTCGAACTCGAAGGCGCCGTCGCCGGCCGGATAGAGGGCTTCCGGCTCGGCCTCGGCCAGGACCACCAGCTTCACCCTTCCCTCATAGAGGGCGTCGATCAGGGAGACGAAGCGGGCGGCTTCGTTGCGGCGTTCGGCGGTGAGCCTGGCGACGCCCTCCAGGAAGACGGTGTGGAACTCGCCAGCGAGGGCCAGATAGTCCTGGGGGCCGAGCGCCTGGCCGCAGAGGCTGGCGAAATGGGCGCGGAGCAGGCCCCCGGCCGCTCTTGGGAGCCTGGTCTTGCGGCCCAGCACCTCCAGCACCGCCCCGGTCTCGGCTTGACCGTCGAGCAGATCGGCCCAGAGCCGGTCGAACCCGGCCTCGGCGGCCTCGCTGATCGGCGAGAAATAGACCCGCGCGCCCTTGAGCCGGGCCAGGCGGAAGTCCTTGGGGCCGCCGACCTCGACCGTCTCCATCTTCTCGCGGATCAGGGCGATGAAGGGCAGGAAGAGCTGGCGGTTGATGCCGTTGCGATAGAGGTCTTCGGGCGCGCGGTTGGAGGTGGCGACCACCACCACCCCCCGCGCGAACAGGGCCTCGAACAGCCGGCCGAGAATCATGGCGTCGGCGATGTCGGTGACGTGGAACTCGTCGAAACAGAGCAGGGAGGTCTCGTCGGCGATCAGCTCGGCGGCGGGGGCGATCGGGTCGTCGCCCTTGGCCTGGCCGAAGACCGCCTTGCGCGCGGCGGCGTCGCCCTTGCGCCATTGGTCGATCAGGCCGTGAACCCGCGCCATGAAGGCGTGGAAGTGGACCCGCGTCTTCCGGGTCACCGGCGCGGTCTCAAAGAAGAGGTCCATGACCATCGACTTGCCGCGCCCGACCGGGCCGAACAGATAGACCCCGCGCGGCCGCGGCTTTTTCTTCATGAAGGGGAAGGAAAAGCCCGGTTCGGCAAGGGCGTTCAGCTCGCCCTCCAGCCGCGCCAAGGTCTCCACCGCCGCCGCCTGGGCGAGGTCCGGGGCGATCTTGCCGGCGGCGAGTCGCTCGGCATAGGCGGCGCGGATGGTCATGCGGCTCCCTAACGCAGGAAAAGCCTCCCGTCTTCCACCTTTCCGTGCCTCATCGCCCTTCCCTGCCCGGTCCTTTTCGCTAAGCTCGCCCTCCAGCTATTCGGACGCAGCAAGAGACCATGAAGCTCACCATCGAGCGGGCCGCGCTCATTA
>CANJKM010000142.1 GCA_947474805.1 Caulobacterales bacterium
CTGATCGTCCTGCCGGGCGGCTTCTCCTATGGCGACTATCTGCGCTGCGGGGCCATGGCGGCCCTATCGCCGGTGATGAAGCCGGTGATCGACGCCGCCAAACGGGGCGTACCGGTCCTGGGCATCTGCAACGGCTTCCAGATCCTGTGCGAGGCGGGCCTGCTGCCGGGCTCCCTGCTGCGCAACGCCGGACTGAAATACGTCTGCAAGTCGGTCGAGTTGGAGATCGTCAACGCCAACACCCTCTTCACACGCGGCTTTGGCGAGCGGCGCGAGGCGGTGATGACCGTCGGCAACGGCGAGGGCAACTTCTTCGCCGACGAAGCCACGCTCGACCGGCTGGAGGGCGAGGGCCAGGTGGTCTTCCGCTACAAGGACAACCCCAACGGCTCCTCGCGCGCCATCGCCGGCATCGTCGACGCGGGCGGCAATGTCATGGGCCTGATGCCGCACCCTGACCGCGCCTTCGAGGTCGAGCTCGGCTCCGCCGACGGCGCTTTGTTGTTCCAGAGCGTGCTAGAGCGCGCCGCCTAAGCCCAATTGCGGCCATAAGGCCAAGCTTCCCTAAGAAATCGAGGGGAGTGACCATGCGCAATTGGCTCTTTAGCTTGGCGATTCTCGCGCTGGCGACGCCTGCGGGCGCGGCGGTGAAGTCCGCCTCCATCCAGGGTTTCGAGGTCGCCGGAGAGGCCACGACAAAGGCGGCGCCGGCGGAGGTCTATAAGGCCTTGCTGAACCCCACCGCCTGGTGGAACCCCGACCACAGCTATTCGGGCGACGCCAAGAACCTCAGCCTCGATCCTCGCCCAGGCGGCTGCTTCTGCGAGAAGCTGCCGGGCGGAGGCGGCGTTCTGCACCTGACGGTCGTGCATCTGGCGCCCGGAAAGCTGCTGCGGCTGCGCGGCGCGCTCGGGCCGCTGCAGGGGCTGCCGGTGGACGGCCCCCTCACCTGGACCATCGCTCCCTCGGGAGCCGGCTCCAAGATCAGCGTCGTCTATTCGGTCGGAGGCAAGCTGGAGGGTTTCGAGCGCTGGGCCCCCGCAGTCGACGGGGTAATCAACGAGCAGCTGACGCGGCTCGCGCGGCTGGTTGATACGGGTTCGCCCAAAGCGCCCTAGCCGTTCTCGGCGTCTTCCTCGAGCCGCCGCAGTGCGTCATACGGCCGCTCCAGGAAGCTCTTGGGCTCGCCTGACACCAGATGCAGCCGAGGCGGAGCGAGCGCCTCGTCATCCTCGGCTTGACGCCACTCGAACAAATCATAACGGGCAGGATCGGAAGTCATCTGGCGTGCCATCGCGAACGCTCCGTGCGGTCGATTGCGTGCAGCCTTAACGGACGAAGCGCCCTCGCCGTTCCCGCCCCCTGACAGGCCCGCTCGAATAGGCTAGAGCCCCGCCCCATGACCGCTGCAAAAAGCCTCCGCGAGTCGGCCGCCGAGTTCGGCCTGAAGTCGGACGAATACGATGTCGTCCTCGCCCGCCTCGGCCGCGAGCCGAACATGGTGGAGCTGGGTGTCTTCTCGGTGATGTGGTCCGAGCACTGCTCCTACAAATCCTCGAAGAAGCACCTCGGCAAATTCCCGACCACCGGGCCCAAGGTCATCTGCGGCCCGGGCGAGAACGCCGGCGTCATCGACATCGGCGACGGGCAGGCCTGCATCTTCAAGATGGAGAGCCACAACCACCCCTCCTACATCGAGCCCTACCAGGGCGCGGCGACCGGCGTCGGCGGCATCATGCGCGACGTCTTCACCATGGGCGCGCGGCCCATCGCCCTCCTGAACGCCCTGCGCTTCGGCTCGCCCGACCATCCCAAGACCCGCCGCCTGGTTCAGGGCGTGGTCGCCGGCATCGGCGGCTACGGCAATTGCGTCGGCGTGCCGACCGTCGCGGGCGAGACCAACTTCCACGCGGGCTACGACGGCAACATCCTGGTCAACGCCATGTGCGTGGGCCTGGCCGACGCCGACAAGATCTTCTACTCGGCCGCGCCCTCGGCCGGCCTGCCGGTGGTCTATTTCGGCTCCAAGACCGGGCGGGACGGAATCCACGGCGCGACCATGGCCTCGGCCGAGTTCGACGACGCCTCCGACGAGAAGCGCCCGACCGTCCAGGTCGGAGACCCCTTTGCCGAGAAGCTGCTGATCGAGGCGACGCTTGAGCTGATGGCGTCCGGCGCCGTCGCCGCCATCCAGGACATGGGCGCGGCGGGCCTGACCTCCTCCTCGGTCGAGATGGCGGGCAAGGGCGGCGTCGGCATCGAGCTCGACCTCGACGCCGTGCCCCAGCGCGAAACCAACATGTCCGCCTATGAGATGATGCTCTCGGAAAGCCAGGAGCGGATGCTGGCCATCCTCAAGCCAGGCCGGGAGGCCGACGGCGAGCGCATCTTCAAGAAATGGGGCCTGGACGCCGCCACCATCGGCTGGACCACCGACACCGGCCATCTGGTGCTCAAGCACAAGGGTGAGGTCGTGGGCGACATCCCCCTCGCCCCGCTGTTCGACGACGCGCCCCTCTACGACCGGCCCTGGACCCCTACCCCGGCCCGCCCGGTTCTCACCGCCGCGGATGTGGCCGCGCCCGCCGACTACGCCCAGGCGCTGCTGAAGCTGATGGCGGCGCCCGACATGGCCTCCAAGCGCTGGCTCTGGGAGCAGTACGACCGCCACGTCATGGCCGACACCCTGGCCGACAGCGCGACCGGCGCGGACGCCGGCATCGTGCGCGTGCACGGGACCCGCAAGGCCCTGGCCGTCACCTCCGACTGCACCCCGCGCTATGTCGCCGCCAACCCCTATGAAGGCGGCAAGCAGGCGGTGGCCGAAGCCTGGCGCAACCTGACCGCCGTCGGCGCCGATCCGATCGCCATCACCGACAACCTCAATTTCGGCAACCCCGAGCGGCCCGAGATCATGGGCCAGATCGTCGGCGCCATCGACGGCATGGCCGAGGCCTGCCGCGCGCTCGACTTCCCGGTCGTGAGCGGCAATGTCTCGCTCTACAACGAGACCGCCGGCGCCGCGATCCCGCCGACCCCGACCGTCGGAGCCGTGGGGCTGCTGCCCGACTACGCCGCCCGCGCCGACTTCTCCAAGCTGAAGGCCGGCGATCGCCTTGTTCTGATCGGTGGGACGAAGGGCCATCTGGGCGCCTCCATCTATCTGCGCGACCTGCTGGGCAAGGAAGAGGGCGCGCCGCCGCCGGTCGACCTCGCGGTCGAGCGCAGGAACGGCGACTTCGTACGCGACCTGATCCGCTCGGGCGTCGCAACCCAGGTCCACGACCTCTCCGACGGCGGTCTGATCTCCGCGGCCGCTGACATGGCGCTGGCCAGCGGCGTCGGCCTGACCCTTCTGCCTTCTCCCAATCTGGCCGCCCACGCCTGGCTGTTCGGCGAGGACCAAGCCCGTTACCTGCTGGCCCTACCCGCCGCCGCCGCCGCTGAGGTGCTGGCCAAGGCCAGCGCGGCGGGCGTACCGGCGGCCGAAGTGGGCGCCGCCGGGGGCGAGGCGCTGGCCGTCCAGGACCTGTTCTCGATCTTGCTGAGCGACATCCGCGCCGCCCACGAGGGCTGGATGCCAAAGTTCATGCAGGGCTGATCCCCTTCTCCTCCCCTGTGCAGCGAGGGAGGAGAAAGACATCCTCACCGGATTTTAACCCAACCGGCGCTCTCATCCCGGATCGTATTTCGCCCGGAGCGCGCCCGCCTTGCCGATGTCGGTTCAAGACCTGGAGGCTCACCTCCGCGCCGCCTTTCCCGACGCCGACATCGGCATCGACGATTTGGCCGGCGACGGCGACCACTATCGCGCCCGCATCGTCTCGCCAGCCTTCCGGGGCCTGAACCGCATCCGTCAGCACCAGCTTGTCTACGCCGCCCTGAAGGGCCGGGTCGGCGGAGAGCTTCACGCCCTGGCCCTCGAAACCTCGGCGCCTCAGGGGTAATCGCCATGCGCTATCGCCCACTAGACCGTTCCGGCTCCGCCATCTCCTGCATCTCGCTCGTCCTCCCGGACGTGAACATGAGCGACAGGGACCGGACCAAGCTGATCTACGCCGCGCTCGAATGCGGCGTGAACGCCTTCGAAATTCAATCCGCCAATCCCGCCGTCGCCGCCTGCGTCGGCCAGGCCCTGTCGACCGTCGACCGCCAGATCATCATGGTCGGGCTGCGCCTGACCTGGTCTCGCCATTCGCGCGGCCCCCATCAGGGCGCCGGCGCCTCGGGCCTCGGGGCCCTGATCGAGACCACCCTGCAGCGCTCGGGCCTCGGCTATCTCGACAGCCTGATGCTCGGCGCGCCCGACAGCGACCCGCCGACCGATGAGGCCATCGCCGTGCTGGACGCCGCGCGCGGGCGCGGCCGGGCGCGGATGCTGGGCGTGGCCGGCGAGGGCGCCGAAACCATGCGCCACGTCGAGGGCGGGGCCTTCGACATCCTGGCCACCCGCTACAATGTTCACGCCGAGAACGACACCAGGAGCCGGATCAAGCGCGCCGCCGCCCACGGCATGGCGGTGATCGGCTATGACCGCTACCCCTCGCGCCAGTCCGAACCCGCCAGCGCGGCCGCCGGCCCCAGCGGCTTCGATCTTGGCCGCTTCCTGGGCCTGAAGCCGGCGGCCTCGGCCTCCCCCTACGCCTTCCTGAACGAGACCCCCGGCTGGACAGCCGAGGAGATCAGCCTCGCCTACGCCCTGACCGAGCCGACCATGGCCACCATCCAAGTCGACGCCCGCTCTCCGGCGCATATGCAGAAGCTGGCCGCCGTCGTTGACCGGCAACTGCCCACCGGCATGTCGGCCCAGATCGAGATGGCGCGGTTTTCCGATGTGAACAGCGGCCAGACGGTTGATAAGCGGCGTCTGCGCGCCTAGCTGTCTGGCTGACCCGCCTCGCCTTGGAGGTCCCTGTGACCGACGCCGCTCTCCCCGCCTCCGACACCACCGTCCGCGATTTCATCGCCAAGACCATCGCCGAGCACCCGGTGGTCCTGTTCATGAAGGGCGTGCCTGACGCGCCGCGCTGCGGCTTCTCCTCGGTCGTGGTGCAGATCCTCGACCATGTCGGCGCCGAGTTCGTCGGGGTGGACGTGCTGCAGGACGACGCCCTGCGCGACGGCATCAAGTCGTTCTCCGACTGGCCGACCATTCCCCAGCTCTATGTGAAGGGCGAGTTCGTCGGCGGTTCCGACATCGTGCGTGAGATGTTCCAGGCCGGAGAACTGAAGACCCTTATGGTCGAGCAGGGCCTGGTCCCGGCCTAAGATTCCGGACGTGAGCTCCCGCCTGTTCGCCCCCGCCAAGATCGGCGGGCTCCTCGTGCGAAACCGCATCGTCGTCTCGCCGATGTGCCAATACAGCGCCGTCGACGGCGTGCCCCAGCCCTGGCACTGCCAGCACATCGGCGCGCTCGCGTTGTCGGGCGCGGGTCTGGTCATCGTCGAGGCCACCGGGGTCGAACCCGAGGGCCGGATAAGCCCGCAATGCACCGGCCTATGGAACGACGCCCAGGAGGCGGCCTGGAAGGCTCTGCTGGAAGGTGTCGCCACCTACAGCTCGACGCCCATCGGCATCCAGATCGCCCACGCGGGACGCAAGGCCTCCTCCTGCTCCTTCGTTCACGGACGGATGGGCCCGCTGACGCCAGAGGAAGGCGCCTGGACCACCTGCGGTCCTTCGACTGTCCCCTATTCCGACTGGCCCGCGCCCGTGGCGCTCGACCGCGCGGGCCTGGATCGCATCCGGAACGCCTTTGTGGACTCAGCCCGCCGCGCCGACCGCGCCGGGTTCGAGTGCGTCGACCTGCACGCCGGCCACGGCTATCTGCTGCACGAGTTCTGCTCGCCCCTCTCCAATATCCGCGAGGACGAGTACGGCGGTCCGCTCGAGAACCGGCTGCGTTTCCCGCTGGAGGTCGCCCAGGCCGTCCGCGCCGCCTGGCCGACCGACAAGGCGCTGGGCGCCCGCATCACGGGTTCGGACTGGACCGATGACGGCTTCACCCCGGACGACGCCGTCGTCTTCGCCACGCGCCTTCGCGATCTCGGCTACGACTTCGTCGACGTGACCTCGGGCGGTCTGGTGCACGACGCCCGGATCCCCGGCGACCAGCCCGGCTATCAAGCCCCGTTCGCCCGTCAGGTGAAGGAGGGCGTCGAGGGCCTCCAGGTCATGACCGTCGGAATGCTGGTCGCCCCGGCCCAGGCCGAGGAAGCGGTGCGCCTGGGCGACGCCGATTTCGTCATGGTCGCCCGCGCCATGCTGGACGACCCCCGCTGGGGCTGGCGCGCCGCCGAGGCGCTGGGCGAACCCTTCCAGGGCCCGCCGCAATACGCCCGCGCGGCCGAAGCCGTCTGGCCGGGCTACAGGCTGGCGCATCCGAAGTAGCCACCAAACTGGTGATCCTCCGGCCGCGGAGCGGACCGGGGGACCCCTACACCCCGCCTTAGGCCATGTTATCGGCTATGGTCCGGATGAAGCTGCGCACGGCCCGGTCCGTGTCCCTGGGGGCTGGGCTTCCGTACAGCTCGATAGAATAGACGCCGTGAAAGCCCGTAGATTCAGCGTCGCGCACCAAGCGGGCGATGTCGAAGCTTGTGTGCTGGTAGCTCGCCTCGTCGAACAGCACGCCCTTGGCTGAGACGATGTGAACATACGGCATGGCGGACTTCATGGCCTCATAGCGGTCGCCCGGGGGCTGCCAAGCGCCCCAGTCGAGTTCAATGCGGCAGAAGTCGTCGTTCACCGCCTTCACCAGTTCAATCATGTTGGGGATGCTGGCTGTGTAGCCGCCGTGGTTCTCTACCAGCACGCGCACGCCGACCTGGCGGCCGTACGCCGCGCCGGCCTTCAGAGATTCGATCGCCGCGGCGACGTCCACCGGATCGGTCCCGCGGCTGACGTTGATCCGGATCGAGCCGCACCCGAGAATCCGACCCTTGTCCTGCCAGGCCTTTAGCGCCACGAGCGCCTGGGCGCGGGCGACAGGGTCGGTCTGGCCGAGGTTTGGAACGTCCTCGACTTCAACATTGATGATCGATACGCCGGCCGCATCGGTCGCCGCCCGGATCGCGCGGCAATTCTCAATACTGGGCCCTTCCGGGCCAAACTGAGCATCCCAAAGCTCCACCTTCCTCAGGCCGAACCTCTCCTTGGCGTAGGCGCCGAGCGTCAGGTGGGAGATGGGCGTTTGCCCCTCGACCTTGAACCGGCCCTCATAGGCGCCCCGATAGGTGGAGGAACTGAGAGCGATCCGCTCCAGCTTGCGCGCTGGGATCGCGGCGTCGGCGGCGAATACACGGGACGGGTCCAGAAGGGAGGCGGAGACCGCGCCGGCGCCGACCATAAAGCGACGGCGTTGCATGGCTGAACTCCGTGGGAACCTGTTCGCGCTGTCCCTATATATTGCGTGGCTACACCGAAAGAAGAAAGGCCCCGGATCGCTCCGGGGCCTTTTGTAGCTCTAGGGTCTTATCCGACGCTTACGAGGCGTAGAATTCGACGACCAGGTTCGGCTCCATCTTCACCGGATAGGGCACTTCGGCCAGTTCCGGGGCGCGGATGAACTTGGCGCTCATGCCCTTGCCGTCGACTTCCAGATAGTCCGGAACGTCGCGCTCGTGCGACTGGATGGCTTCCAGCACCAGCGCCATGTTACGCGAACGCTCGCGCACCGAGACGACGTCGCCGGCCTGCACGCGGTAGGAGGCGATGTTGACGCGCTTGCCGTTCACCAGCACGTGGCCGTGGTTCACGAACTGACGCGCCGCGAACGGGGTCGGGGTGAACTTGGCGCGATAGACGATGGCGTCCAGGCGGGCTTCAAGCAGGGAGATCAGGTTTTCCGAGGTGTTGCCCTTGCGGCGGGCGGCCTCGTCATAGGTGCGGCGGAACTGCTTTTCGGTCAGGTTGCCGTAGTAGCCCTTGAGCTTCTGCTTGGCCTTCAGCTGCAGGCCGAA
>CANJKM010000143.1 GCA_947474805.1 Caulobacterales bacterium
ATCTTCACGAGGCCCTGCTGGGCCTCGGCGGCGGCGGCGCACAGGGCGGCGAGCGCGGCCGCCGCCGCGAAAGTCTTGAGCTTGGCCATGATCACTTCTTGTCTTCCGCGAACATGAGTTGGATGGCGGGCACTTCGATCATCTTGTCGGCGCCCTTCACGTCCGCGAGGCTGCGGTGCGGCTCGCCGCAGACATAGTCGTCATGCAGTTCGACGTCCGGCCGCGGCTGGAACACCCGGCGGGCCGTCCAGCTCTGGCTGTAATTGACTGGGTCGGTGATGGTGGCCACAACCTCCAGCCGTCCGTCCTCCAGCTTGCGCCAGCGCTCGGTCACATGCAGCTGATCGCTCGACGGCAGGCCGGTATCGTCCAGCCAGGTCTTGCCGTTGAAGTTGACGACGTCGACCTCCAGCACATCGCCGTTCCATTTGGCGGTGGCGTCGCCCGCGTAGGACGGGTCCCAGATTTCAGGGTCGTTGTGGCCGGCGTTGATGAAGAGATGGCGGTAGGCGCGGTTTTCCTCATAGACCACCGTCACCCGCTTGGGGGTGAAGGTCACCATGAAGGGGAAGGGCGAGATCAGATATCGCGGCGTGCCCTGGGCCACGCACAGCGCCTTGGCGTCGTCGTTCTTCTTGATGTCGCGATTGTTGGCGCGGAAGGCGGCACGCCCCGCCTTGGTGAAGGGAGGCTCGCCGCCCCAGACCGGCGTCAGCTTGGCCTGATACTCGTCCGTCTGCCAGATTCCGGAGAAATCCTGGCTGGCCTTCAGCCCCGGAACCCGCTGGTAGCCGGGCTGGGCCACAGGCGCGGCCGAGACCGCTGCGGCGCCCGCCGACATCATCATCATCGCGCAGGCCGCGGCCCCCGCCAGTTTCAAAGCCACGCGGGCTGATTTGCGTCCCATTCCGGTCGAATCCTTCCCAACACCGACGTCTCTTTTGAGCCGATGGAGCATGCTAATTTTTCCGGAGTGTGTCCGCGCCCGGCGAGCCGCGCGCGTGAACTCTCCCCGACTGAAGCCTTCTTCTTATCGGCAGAGATAAAGCCCCTTTCGCGGGGGCGATCAAGCAGCTGGAACGGGTGTTAGGCAGCTTGCAACCGGCCCCCGGGACGCCGGAGCCTTAGCTGATCTGGGGCGCCGGCTTGCGCGCGGTCGGGTCGTAGTCGCCCGACAGCTTGGCCACCACGATACAGGCGATCGAGTTGCTGACCGCGTTGCAGACCGCGTTGGCCGGGGCCATGATCCGATAGACCCCGAACAGGATCGGCAGCCCCTCGACCGGCAGGATGTTGGTCATGGTCACGGTGGCGGCCAGGATGACGAAGGCGCCCCCGGCGACGGCGGCGCCGCCCTTGGCGGTCACCATCATCACCCCAAAAAGGGTGGCGTACTGACCAAAGCTCGGGTGCACCCCGAACACATTGGCCAGGAAGATGGTGCAGGAGGCCAGATAGATGTGCGCCCCGTCGAGGTTGAACACATAGCTGGTGGGCAGCACGAGCCCGACCGACTGTTTGGTGATCCCATAGGCCGGCAGCTTCTCCAGCAGGCGCGGCAGGATGCTCTCGGACGATCCGGTGCCGAGCACGATCAGGATCTCGTCCTTGATGTAGCGGATGATGTCCCACAGGTTCAGCCGGAAGATCAGGCAGACCCCGCCCATCACCACCAGCACGAAGCCCATGGTGATGGCCCAGTAGGCCAGCATGAACTGGGCCAGGATGATCAGGATGTCCCGGCCGTTGGAGCCCACCGTATAGGCGATGGCCCCGAAGGCGCCGATCGGGGCGAACCGCATGATGATGTGGGTGAATTCGAAGAAGGCGTTCGAGATCGAGGCCAGGCCGCTCTCGACCGGCGCCCGCTTCTCGGGACTGAGCCGCAGGATGGCGGCGCCGAAAATCAGGGCCAGGACCAGGACGGGCAAGAGCTCGGTCTTGGTGAAGGCGCCGATGAAGTTGTCGGGGAACATGTTGAGGAAGAAGGCCGAGGTCGAGGTGTGCGCGCCGGCGGCGGCGGCCTCGGCGGTCTCGGCCCCCTTGATCAGGGCCTCATTGGTGGCGATGTGGCCCACGCCCTTGCCGACGCCCAGCAGGGTCGCCGCGAGCAGGCCCCAGGCGATGGCGATGGTCGAGACGATCTCGAAATACACGGCGGCGATGACGCCGGTCTTGCCGACTCGCTTCAGGTCGCCGACCGCCGCGATCCCGGTCGCCACGGTGAGGAAGACCAGGGGCGCGACCACGGTCTTGATCAGCTTGAGGAAGATATCGCCCAGCGGCTTGAACTTGGCGCCCAGGTCCGGCCACAGCAGGCCGACGATCACGCCCAGGACCACGCTGACGGCGACCTGTAACCCCATGCCCTTCCAGAAGGCCGGCTTCTCAGCTTTGGCGGTCATCGCGGCTCCCTCACGAACGTCTCCAGGGCGGCGAATTCTGCGTCGCTCGCTCCTATCATCCGCCCTATCACAGTCTCGGCCTCATGCGAGCAGGGTCGATAAGAGGCTATACAAATTGCCGAGCCGGGCGATTTTGACGCGCGGAACAATAGCGCGCCCTATGAACTCTCCCTGCGACGGAAGACGGCGGATAAGGACATGGCCATGCGCGCGGTTCTGGCGAGCCTCCTTCTCCTCGGGCTCGGCGCATGCGCCGCGAGCGGCCCCCGCTCGGCCGAAGGCCCCTCCGGTCCGAGCATCGAGACCCTGACCGAGCAATGCACGGCGCGCGGCGGCATGCTCGCCCCAGCGGCCGTCCGCTCAGCGGCCGGCCATCGCTCGACTACGTTTGCCGCGTCTCTCCGGCCCAGGCCAACCGCGCCCAATAGGTTTGACCCGCGCCCTCCCTGGTCTAGCGTAACCGCTGGTTGGGAGCCCGCGGCATGAAGACGACGATCTTGGCGGGGGCCTGCGCCCTCACCCTCTGCGGGACGGCGGCCTCCTCGGCGCCCGCCGACCTCGAGCGCACCGACCATTTCGTCAGCCTGCGCTCGACCGCGCCCGGAATGGCCCGAAACCAGGCCAGCCTCTATGTGCGCGAAGTCCGCCTCCCCGGCGCCGGCAAATCCAAGGGCCTGGTGCTGTTCGTCCACGGCGCCGGCACCCCGGCCGAGGTCTCGTTCGACGTCCCCTATGGCGACTACAGCTGGATGGCCTATCTCGCCCGCGCCGGTTTCGACGTCTTCGCCATGGACATGGAGGGCTACGGCCGCTCCACCCGCCCGCCGCCGATGAGCGACGCCTGCAATGTCGCGGCGGCCGCCCAACCCCAGTTCATCCCCAAGACCATCCCGGCCCCCTGCCCCGCCGCCTTCAGGGCGCCGATCACCACCATGAGCTCGGACTGGCGCGACATCGGCGCCGTTGTCGAGCAGCTCCTGACCCAGACGAGCGAGAAGTCGCTGTCCATCGTCGCCTGGTCGCAGGGCGGACCGCGCAGCTTCGGCTACGCCCTGGCCAACCCCGGCAAGGTCGCGCGGCTGGTGGTCCTGGCCCCCGCCTACAACCGGACCATGCCGACCGAGGCCCCCGATCCCCTGCCCGCACCGGCCGCGCCGATGACCACCCAGTCGGAAGCCGAGTTCAAGGCCAACTGGGACCGCCAGACGCCCTGCAAGGACCAGTACGAACCCGCTGCGGCGGCCTCGGTCTGGTCGGAGCTGCAAAAGTCCGACCCCGTCGGCGCAACCTGGGGCACGGGCGTCCGCCGCGCCCCGGCCGTTCCGAGCTGGGGTTTCAACAAGGAAACCACCGCCAGGCTGAAGACGCCCTATCTGATGATCGCGGGCGCCACCGACGGTCAGGTCGATCCGGCGCGGGTGCGCGAGCTCTACGAGGACCTCGGCTCCAAGAACAAGGTGCTGATCGACCTGGCCTGCGCCTCGCACAACGCCATGTGGGAAAAGCCCCATCTCACCCTGTTCAAGGCCTCGCTCGACTGGCTCACGACCGGCAAGGTCAACGGGGTTTCAAGCGGCGTGCTCCGGATCGGCTACTGACCCAGCTCCACCCCTCGCTCAGCCCGTCGACGACCACGGCCAGGGGCGTCGAGCCCGGTCCGCCCTGGCTCGTCCCGTAGAGCCAGAGACAGAGCAGGGTGAAGGCGGCGAACGGCCCTCCGACGCCGGCCTCGGTGCTTATCCGGCCGAGGTCGGCCATGCCCTGACCCGCGTCGATGGCGTGTTCGTAAAGCAGTAGGACCAGCCCGGCGAACACCAGGCCGACGCTCCTTCGCCGCCGCTTGGCCACGATCCCGAGCGGCAGGGCCAGATAGACCAAGAGCGGCGCCGAAATGGAGCGGACGAGCCGGGTGTAGACCTCCGAGGTCGCGCTCCCCCGCAGCGGATCGCCCGGCCTGAACATCAGGGGCCACAGCTCGCTCAGGGTCAGCTCCCGCGCCTTGCCGCGCGCGCGATAGGGCTCGACATCGACCGCGGCCGGAAGCTCGACCACCAGCTGATCGAACCTACCGACCAGGGGATCGCCGCCGCCCTCCCCGTCCTCGTACTGCCGACCGTCCTCCAGCACGGCGCTGACCATCCCGCCGTCGGGAGAGGGCGCCAGGGTGGCGGAGCGGGCGGTGATCAGCTGTTCGCGCCCGTCCGCCAACTGGCGGCGGACAAAGACCCCGGTCAGCCGGCGTCCGGAGATGTCAGAGTCCTCGGTGGCTAGGGTCAGCCCGCCGCCGGGGCTGACCAGGGCCCCGGGCGCCAGCCGCGCGTCCCAGGCCGCGGCTTGCGCCTTGTTCAGCACAACGTTGAACCCATAGCGCGCCGCCGGCTGAATATAGCCCAGCAGGATCAGGCTCAGCACCCCGATCCCCAGGCCCACGGCGAGCAGCGGCAGGCTGATCCGCGTCATCGAGACCCCGCCCGCCATCAGGGCGTCGATCTCGCTGTTCTCCCCCAGCTTGGCCACCGCCATGAAGATGCTGATGAAGAAGGCCCCCGGGATCGCCAGCCCGAAATAGTGAGGCAGGAGGTTGGCGATCAGGCCGATCAGCAGGCCGTACTGTCCGCTGCTTTCAGAGAGAAAATAGAACAGCTCCATCACTCGGTAGAGCAGCAGCGCCGCCAGCATGACCATGAAGGCCGCGCTCATCGGCGGGCCGAGCAGCCGAAGGAGATAGGCGTCGAGCAGGCTGAGCCTGGGCGCGCGCAATCCCTTTCCAACGAATCTCATGGTCACCCGACCGCTGCGAACGGCGGGTCCTAGCGGCGCTCCGCGACGATGAGACGACAGAGACACAGCTTTTTCGACCGTCTCATATCCGTTACGCGACGCGGCTAGTCGCTGGCTCCGAACCGAGGGAGTCGCCGGATGGTCATGCGGGAATCACGCTTCGCGATCGGGGGCCGCGCGCCCCGGATCGCGCTGTTTTCGGGCAACTACAACTACACGCGCGACGGCGCCAACCAGGCGCTCAACCGCCTGGTCGACCACCTGGAACGGCACAGGGGCGCCAGGGTGCGGGTCTATTCGCCGACCTCGCGCACCCCGGCCTTCGAGCCGAAGGGCGAACTCGTCTCGGCGCCTTCGGTGCGCATTCCGCTTCGGCCCGACTACCGGATGGCGCTCGGACTCACGCCGGGCGTCCGCAATGACTTGATCCGCTTCCAGCCGGATCTGATTCACGTCTCAGCGCCCGACCTCCTCGGCCAGGGCGCCGTCGCCTACGCCCATGAGCAGGGCCTGCCGGTGGTCGCCAGCGTCCACACCTCATTCGAGACCTATCTGGAATACTACGGCCTCGGCTGGCTGCGCCCGAATTTGGAGCGCCGACTGAACGCCTTCTACGCCGACTGCGACTATGTGCTGGCCCCCAACCCGGCCATGGCCGATCAGATGGCGCGCGAGGGCCTGGGCGACCGGATGCGCGTCTGGAGCCGTGGCGTCGATCAGGAGCTGTTCAATCCTGGCCGTCGCGACCTCGACTGGCGCCGGGCCCAGGGCCTCGCCGACGACGAGACCGTGATCGTCTTCTTCGGCCGCGTGGTGCTGGAGAAGGGGCTGGCCGTGTTCGCGGACGCCTTCGACCTGATCAAGGCCGCGAACCCCAAGGCGCGGGTGATGGTGATCGGCGACGGCCCGGCGCGGGCCTGGATGCAGAAGCGCCTGCCCGACGCGGTCTTCACCGGTCTCCTGTCCGGTCCGGCGCTCGGCCGCGCGGTCGCTTCGGGCGACATCCTGCTCAACCCTTCGATCACCGAGACCTTCAGCAATGTGGTGCTGGAGGCGATGGCCTCTGGCCTGACCCCGGTCTGCGCCGACGCCCCGAACAATCGCTCGCTGTTCCGCGACGGGGTCAGCGGCGTGCTGGCGCCCTCGCGGGACGCCGCCTCCTATGCCTGGGCCGCGGGTCAGCTGATCTCCGATCCGGTCCGCCGCGCCGACCTCGCCGCCGCCGCCCAGGCGGCCAGCGCCGGCTACAGTTGGAGCGCGATCCTCGACGGCGTCGCCGACATCTACACCCTGGCGCTCCACAGCGCCTCGACCCAGCCCCTAGCTGCGTGATCCAGAATATTACAGTTTTCGTGACAAAAACCTTTCTGCTTGATCAACCATGATTTCATTTTGACGTCACGATCACAGTATAAAAACGATTCGACTGGGCAAGAAGAACTCGCATCCCGGCATCCAATGACCACGGCCGCACCTTAGGCCAGGCCCTCGGAGGCAAGTTCATCGTGACTTTCAGATGTTCAATCTTGGCGTTGCTTGCTTTCGGCGCGTCCATCGGAACCACGGCGGCCGCCAAGGCGGGCGAACGCGAGCCCGCGCCCGCCCGGAGCGCCGAGATCAGCGTCCTGACCTACAACGTCAGGGGCATGCCCTGGCCCGCCGCCCGAAACCGCGGGACCGCGATGGGAGCGATCGGACGCGAGCTAGCCCAGATGCGCCGCGAGGGGCGCCAGCCCGATGTCGTCCTGATCCAGGAGGGCTTCGTCGGCGACATGGCCAAACTCGCGCAGGCCAGCGGCTATCGTTATTGGGTCAAGGGACCGGACCGCAAGGCGCGGCCCGCGGCGCCCCTGCTTGGCGCACGCTATTACCTCGTTGGCGAGGGCTGGGGGAAGTTCGCCGGCAGCGGGCTGCATATCCTCACCGATCTACCGCCGGACCGGGTCGCCACCCTGACCTACAGCGCCTGCGCCGGCCTCGACTGCCTGGCCGCCAAGGGCGCCATGCTGGTGCATCTGGCCGTTCCGGGCCTGCCAGGCGGGGTCGATGTGGTCAACACCCACATGAATTCCAGGACCGCCGCCAAAGTGCCCTGGTCGCGCTCTCTGACCGCCCACCATCGGCAGGTCGACGAACTGACCGCCTTTATCGCGGCCGAGCGCGACGCGGAGTCGTCCCTGCTGGTCGGCGGCGACTTCAACGTCAAGAACGCGCCCGACCGCTACGAGCACGACCGCCCGATCCGCCCCTTCACCGTGGTCAGCGAATTCTGCACCCGGGTCGCCTCTTGCGAAGGCCAGCCCGCCGATCAAGGCCAGCCCTGGCTCAAGTCGCAGGACCTGCAGGGCTTCGCCAGCCCCGGCGCGGTCAGCCTGCGCCCGATCCGCATCGGCGCCCTGTTCGCCTCGCCCGACACCGGCGGGCGGCTCTCCGACCATGACGGCTATCTGGTGCGCTATCAGCTGACCTGGCGCGCGCCGGCCGCCCAGCCCGCGCCGCAGCTCGTCGCCGGCATCGAGGCGCCCAACCCGATCCGCGTCGCCACCGTGCGCTGAGGCCGGCGCGCCGAGGCCCGTCGCCAGTCCGTCATCGAGCCTTCACGAAAGCGGCCTAGCCGCAGGGCTTCGGGTCGGGGCCCGCGGCGGAGTATCGGAATGGGCGGAGCGGTCTTCGATTGCATCATGGACCGGGCCGCGGCGTGACGGCCTTCGCTTCGGACGAGCCCATCGCTCGGGCCGGCCTGCCGGGCTTGAGCCCGGCCAGACGACGCTGGTCG
>CANJKM010000144.1 GCA_947474805.1 Caulobacterales bacterium
CTCGGGGGCCGGAGCCACCGCGTTCGCGTCAACCGCGTTCTCCGCGACAGGAGCCGCGACGTTCGCTTCTTGAGCAAACGACGGCGAAGACAGCAGGAGCGCAGCCGCGCCCATTACCGCCAGAAAAGTCCGTTTGGTGTCCAGCATCAGGTCCTCGGTAAGCCGTGTTTGTCCAAAATGATTGATACGACCGAAATCGCAGGCCGTGTCGTCTAGGTGATCGGGTGTCGGCCATACCCGCAAAACACGACACAAAAAAGAGGGCTAATTCGCGCGCGTTTGGAAACTGGGCTTGCCGCCTGGAAACGGTCGTTCCTGAGGCGCCTCACGATCCCTTACACAGCAAGGCCTTTGCCATTTGCACAATCCCAAGGCATCCCTTTGGCGCAAAACTGTTTCGGACCAGCATGTCTAAAGACACCTTTCATGACGCCGGCGAGGCGCGGGCCCTGCGCGACGCCTTCGGGCGGTTCGCGACCGGGATCGCCGTGATCACCGCGCGCGACAGCGAGGGTCCGATGGGGCTGACCGTCAACTCCTTCGCCTCGGTCTCGCTGGCGCCGCCGCTGCTTCTGTTCAGCGTCGCCAGGACTTGCCGCAGCCTCGACCGGCTGGCGGCCGCGGCCAGCTTCGCGGTCAATGTGCTGGGCCGGGACCAGGAGGCCGTCTCCAGCCGCTTCTCCGGGCGGGGCGGCGAGAAGTGGACGGCCGACACAAGGATCCTGGAGGGCTCGCACGGCGCCCCTCTGATCGAGGGCGCCCTGGCTGCGTTCGAATGCCGGCCGTTCGCGCGGCACGAGGCCGGCGACCATGTCGTCTTCATCGGCGAGGTGCTCAGGTTCGAGACCACCGGCCACGGCGATCCCCTGCTCTATTATCGCGGCGCCTACCGGGCGCTCGCGATCTAGGTCTCTTCGGTCATCCGCAGCATCAGGACGGCGCCGAACGGGTTTACAGGCTCGCGGCCGGGCGTCGCCGCGAGCCTGCGGGACGCCTCCTCCATGTCGGCGAAGTTGTCCCACCACATCTCGGCGTAGCCGTCCCAATCGGGTGAGGAGCCCTGGGAGAGGTTCAGGATATAGCGCCGCAGCCGGTAGCCTTCGTCGGCGATCGGGGCGTGGTCCTGGCGCCAGGTTTCCTGAAAGGCGAAGCGGTCGAGACCCTCGCGCCGGCGCACCAGCCCCATCCGCTTGGCCCGGGGCGCCGGGCCCGGCGGCGGCGCGCGAATTTCGACCTCCAAGGTGGCCATGACCAGGGAGCCCGTCCCGAACGACGGCAGGGTGGGCGGTGGGCCGACGGGGAACCACATCTCGATCGCGGTGTCGTAGGGCGAGTCCGGGCTGCGCGCCTGATCGATCCGGTTGACCACCATCCGGCCCAGCCCGGTGAGGCGGCGCAGGTCCAAGGGCTGGGGCCCGGTTCCGGGGCGCATGAAGGCGGTGAGCTTGTAGCCGGAAAGCTCGCGCCCCACCGGGGACGCCCAGGCGGGGGCGGCGACCAGGGCCGCGCCAGCGCCGAGCATCACACCCCGCCGGCCGATCATTTGAACAGCGCCGCCGTTTTGGTCAGGGTCATCCAGACCCCCCAGGCGATCGGGATCAGCACCACGGTCCAGGGTAGGGCCGCCGCCGCCAGCGAGCCTTTGCCGATGCCGCCGTGGCCCGTGTCGGGGCCGGCCTGGGCCGTCTCGTCGGCGTCGTCCATCAGCCATTTGGCGTTGACCGGCCGCACCATCAGATTGGCCAGGAAGCCGACCGCCATCAGCCCGGCCAGGATCAGGAAGATCGGGCCATAGATGGTCTCGCGCGCCACGCCCTCGGCGATCTTCCGGTCGCGGATGGTGGTGACGATGAAGGGGCCGAGCACGCCGGCGGTCGACCAGGCGGTCAAGAGCCGCCCGTGGATGGCGCCGACGAATTGCGGGCCGAAGATGTCGGCCAGATAGGCCGGCACGGTCGAGAAGCCGCCGCCGTACATGGAAGCGATGATGCAGAAGGCGGCGATGAAAACGGCGAGACTCGTCCCCGCCGACCCGGGCGCGACCAGACCGTAGAGCAAGAGGCCCAGCGCCAGCATGGCGGCATAGGTGGTCTTGCGGCCAAGCCGATCCGAGGACGAGGCCCAGAAGAACCGCCCGCCGATATTAAAGAGCGAGATCAGCCCCACGAAGCCAGCCCCGGCCGAGGCCGCCGCCTTCTTGCCCGCGTCGTCGAGCGCCAGGAAGCCGACCTCCGGCAGGCCGATCAGCTTGCCGGCGAACACCTCCTGGAGCATGGGCGAGGCGACGCCGATGATCCCAATGCTGGCCGAGACATTCAGCAGCAGCACTGACCAGATCAGCCAGAACTGCGGGGTCTTGTGGGCGTCCTTCAGGTGCACGCTGCGGGTGGCGATCAACTTGGTGGTCGCGGGCGGGGTCCAGCCCTCCGGCCGCCAGCCCGCCGGCGGCACCCGGTAGCCGAGCGCGCCGGCGGTCATGAACACTGCATAGCCCGCCGCCATCACCAGGAAGGTCTGCCAAACACCCGGCGATCCTGCGCCGGTAAAATGCTTCATTAGAAGATCGGCCAGGGGCGAACCGATCATCGCCCCGCCGCCGAAGCCCATGATGGCCATGCCCGTCGCCATGCCGCGCCGGTCGGGGAACCATTTGATCAGGGTTGAGACCGGCGAGATGTAGCCGAGCCCCAGGCCAATGCCGCCGATCAGGCCCGAGCCCAGCCACATGATCCACAGCTGGTGGCTGGCGACCCCGAAGGCCGACAGGCACATGCCGCCGCACCAGCAGACCATAGAGACCAGCCCCGCCTTGCGCGGGCCGGCCTTCTCCAGCCAGCCTCCGAACAGGGCGGCCGAGGAGCCAAGCACCACGAAGAAAAGGGTGTAGATCCAGACGAGGTCCGAGACCCGCCAGTCGCAGCTCGTGGTGGTCAGGGCCTGGCCGAGCGTCAGACCAGGGCAGGCCAGCGAGGTCTCGCCCCCCAGGCTGCGCGACAACGGCAGCCAGAAGACGCTGAACCCATAGGCCATGCCGATGCACAGATGGATCGCCAGGGCGGCCGGGGGGACCAGCCAACGGTTGAATCCAGGCTTGGCGACGATCCGCTCGCGCTCCAGCCACGCCAGTCCCTGCATCCGATTCCCCGCTGTTCCACGCCTTATGAAAGGCGCTTGCAACGACGCTAGCCCGTGCCGCCCTAAGCGCCAAGCCAGAGCGGGGACGCGCCGCCGGCCAGCCACAGCTTCAGCAGCTCGCCGTCGAGCAGCGCCTCGGCGCCGTCCGGGACGACCAGCCCCGCCTCGGTCAGTCGTCCGGCGGCGGCGGCGTGCAGCCGCGCGCGCGGCATGGCGCCCCTACCCATCACGTCCAGCGCGGCCTGGACCAAGGGCTGGACCACCCTAACCCCGCCGCCGCCGGCCGCGCGGTACTCGGAGGGTATGGGAAAGGCCGGACCGCCGGCTTGCCGGCTCAGCACTGTGGTCCAGGCCTGCACCATGGCTGCGCTGGGCTCGCCTTGGCCGCCGCTCTTGCCGAAGACGCCGTAGCGGTAGCCGCCCCACATGAAGTCGAAGATGTCGGCCCCGACCGCTCGCCGACTGGAAGGCGCGATGCCGGCGTAGGGCATGCCGTGCATGTAGGAGAGAAAGCCGGCCCCTTCGGGCTCCAGCGCCGCCTGCAGTTCCGTGGTGTGCAGCGCCCTCATCTCCTCGCAGAGGGCCTCGTGCAGCAGGGTGGGACCGTCGGTGTAGGTCGCCGACTGCTGGGCCGTCTGGGCGGCCAATCCAGGATCGCCGCGCTTAGACTGGCCGGCGACGTCATTGAGGAAGAACCTGGCCTGATCGAGCCGGACCTCAAGCGATTGTCCCGGCTCGACCGCCGCGCGGATCATCCGGTTGAGCTCGGCCCGCATCAGCCCCATGCCGCCGGCGTAATAGGAGATGACCGCGACCCCGCCGGGCTTCAGGCATGCGCCGATGAGGGCGAGAATCCGCCGTCGAACGGGCGCGGGCGCGACATAAAGGACGCCTACGCAATAGATGACGTCGAACCGCCCAAGCACAGCCGGGTCCAGATCCAGGATATCCGAAGCGATGATCCTGGCCCGGCCAGCGTAGGCCGAAAGCCGGGCCTGCGCCGCGGCGCAGGCGGACCTGGAGATGTCCGTGCCGACCAGGACTCCCGTGGTCTGCCCCGCCGCCCGTTCGAGCTGCACCCCCGCGCCGCACCCGATGTCCAGCACATCGGGCGCGCCGTCCGGCCCGCAGCCATAGAGGGCGCCGAGCCCGATCACCCGCTCCAGGTCCAGCATCGGGTCGGCCGCCGAGACATAGGCTGTCGCGTCATAGCGCTCGGCCGTTTTGGCATTGAAGGCGCGCGCCGCCTGATCCTCGCCGTCCGATGACGTCATGGGCCAAGCTTCGGGACGCGCCGTCGCCCGGTCAAGCGTGTAGGATGGACCGGCTCCATCCGAGGAGGCGGCGATGCGGTTCCCCATTCTGCTTCTGTTGACGTCTCTGGCGAGCCCGGCGACGGCGCACCATTCCCTGGCCGGGTATGACCACGCCCGGCGCGTGACCCTCGACGGGGTGGTCAGCGAGTTCAGCTTCACCAACCCCCACCCCTTCCTGACCATCGTCGTCGGCCAGGAGCGCTGGCGGCTTGAGATGGACAATCTTTGGGAGCTGGCGGAGATCGGCCTCACGCGCGACAGCTTCAAACCCGCCGACCGCGTCAGGGTCTCGGGCAGCCCCGACCGCACTGCAGCCAGGTCCATGTATCTGTGGAGCCTCGACCGGGCCGCCGACGGCCTGCATTATGAACAGGTGGGCTCGCGCCCCTCCGTGCGCAAACTCCCGAAATCCTGAGCTTGGCAAACCGGCGCGGGCGGGCCTAACTGCCGGGCTAATTCCATTAAACAGAGCCGGCGCGAACGCCCGTCCGGGAGCCTTGATGTCCTCACCCCCCGCCACGCCCGCCGCCGAAGCCCGCAAGGCCGTCTGGGTCGGCGCCTTCTGCTACACGCTCTGGGGGCTGATCCCGCTCTTCTTCGTCGCGGTCGCCCAACAGGGCGTCGGGCCGTTCGAACAGACCGCCCAGCGCTGTTTCTGGGCCCTGGCCTTCGCCGCCGGCCTGATCCTGGCCACCAAGGGCCAGGCCGAGGTCAAGAAGGTGCTGACCTCTAAACAGACGCTTATGTGGCTCGCCATCTCGGCGCTGATGATCTCGGCCAACTGGCTCCTCTTCATCATCGCGTCAACAACCGGACACCAGCTCGACACCAGTTTGGCTTATTTCATCAACCCGCTGCTGAACATGGCCGTGGGTGCGCTCTTCTTCCGCGAGCGGACCTCGACCCTCGGATGGATCGCTGTCGGGATGGCCACGATCGGGGTGGCGGTGCAGACCGCATCGCTCGGCAAGTTGCCGCTGTTCTCGCTCGGCCTCGCCCTGAGCTTTCTGGCCTATGGGGTGATCCGCAAGCGCGCCGCAGTGGCCGCCCTGCCCGGCGTCTTCATCGAGACCCTGATGCTCACCCCCTTCGGCCTGGCCTATGTCTTCTATCTCGCCAGCCTCGGGCAGCAGCATTTCGCCCAGGGCTGGGGCCCGACCCTCATGATCATCCTCCTGGGCCCCGCCACGGTGATCCCGCTCTATATGTTCTCCTGGGCCGCCAGGCGGATGCCGCTGTCGATGCTGGGCTTCCTGCAGTTCATCGCGCCATCCCTGCTCTTCATCGTCGCCCTGAGCTCGGGCGAGCGGCCCAAGCCCCTCACTCTGCTGTCCTTCGCCTTCATCTGGGCGGGGGTGGCGCTGTACATTTTCCAGGCTTGGTCGAAGGGCCGGCCGAAAGCGGACCCGGTCAAGGCTGCGGTTGCGGAATAATGAAAAGGACCCCGGCGGGGGTCCTTTCTAGCCTTCAGCCGGCGGCGGCCTTGGCGTTGGCGGCCCGGTCGCGCCAGAGGCTACGGCGCACCTTGCCGGCCTCGTTGCGGATCGGCTCCTGCACGAAGGTGACGCCCCTGGGCAGCTTATAGGTCGCCAGCCGACCCTGGATCGCGGCCAGAAGGCTGTGTTCGGTCCAGCCCGCGCCGTTGGGCTTCAGCTCGACGAAGGCATGGGGCGCCTGGCCGAAATCGTCATGCGGCGCGCCGACGACCACGCTCTCGACCACGCCCTCGAGCTCGTTGATCTGCCCCTCGATCTCGGCGGGATAGATGTTCAGGCCGTCGCAGACGATCATGTCGGTGCGACGGTCGGCCAGGTAAAGGAAGCCGTCCTTGTCCAGCCAGCCCATGTCGCCGTAGGAGAACCAGTCTCCCAGCCGACGAATCTCGGCCCCGATATAGAGCACCGGTGGCGGCGGCCCCTCGATCTTGTGGAAATAGATCTCGCCGACCTGGCCGGTTGGAGCCCTCTCGCCGTCCTCACCGAAAATGCCGACTTCGAAGCCAGGGCGCGGCAGGCCGACCGAACCCGGATGCTGGAGCCATTCGACCCCGCCGATCTGGGTGGCTCCAACGCGCTCGGTGCCGGCGTAGACCTCCCACACCGCGTCCGCGCCCAGAATCTCGATCCAGGCGCGCTTGACCCAGGGCGGGCAGATCGAGGCCATGTGGATCAGGGTCTTAATGCTGCTGATGTCGTATTTGGCGCGCACCTCCGCCGGCACGCGCGCGATCCGGGCCATGGTGGTGGGCACGAGATAGGCCCAGGTCGCCTTGTACTGCGAGGCGAGCTGGAGATACCGCTCGGGGTCGAACTCGCCCATCTCAATGACGTGCGCGCCCTCCATCAAGCCGGTATGCATCATCCAGAAGGGGGCCGAGTGGAACAGGGGTCCGGCGTTGACGATGGTCGCGCCGGGCTCGCGCCGAACGTTCAGCTTGTCCTGGCCCCAGACGGCGGAAAAGGGGTCGACGATCAGCTTGGGCCGGCCCGTGGAGCCGCCCGAAGTGGCGATCTTCCAGCGGGTTGAGATCTTCGGCGGCAGGGGTGCGTCCGAATGACCGCTGGGCGCCTGCGTCGCGATGGCGGAGGTCTCGTCGATCACAAGCTTGGGTTTGGACAGGGCGACGATCTCGTCGAACTCGCGCGGAGTCAGCTTGTTGGAGACATGCAGCGGAGTGGCCCCCAGCTTCCAGACGCCGAAGGTGACTTGATAGTAGGTCGGCCCGTTGTCGAGCGCGATGACCACCACATCGTCCTGCCCGACCCCGGCTTCGGCCATCTGACGGGCGCGCTGATTGGAGGTCTTTTCAATTTCGAGCCGGGTCAGGGTCCCGCCGGGCCAGGTCAGAGCGATGCGGTTCGGATCGCGCTCGGCCTGGGCCGCGAGCAGCATGGCCAGGGGCGCGCCGACACGGGGAGCCCCGGATGGCTCTAGATACTCTTCGGCAAGGCTCATACGGACCGTGTCGTCTCTTATCGTTGTCGTTCGCTACGGCCTATCGGGTGCGTGCCCGAACGGCGGCCCCTCCCGAGGGCAGGTCTCATAACATCCTAACCTTTTTTCTGTTATCGGCGTCATGTCAACTGGGCGCGATCAAAGCCTTATAACGTGAGGCGCTCGGGCGTGTTTCGGTGCTGCGATATTCTTGCCGGCGCGTATCGCCCGCCAGCGGCGAGCCCGGGCCTTTGGAGCGCGAGTGCGGTCGCCAAGACCATGATCGGCAGGGACGCGGTCGTCCAAGTCGGCTCCAACGGAGCCATTTCTAGCGGGGGCTCGCATGGCGTGGGCGCGAGCCGTGACCCCGATGCTTTATAGCCTCCCGGCCGCGTGCATTATCGAGCCCAGCGACACCCGGAGAAGATTCCACAATGCAGCCCTATCGAACCGCCGCCCTCGCGGGCCTTTTCGCCCTCGTGGCGGGCGTAGCCGTCGCTCAGGCCCCGCCGCCGCGGGAGGTGGAGGTGGGCGGCTCCCGGCTGGTGCTGAC
>CANJKM010000145.1 GCA_947474805.1 Caulobacterales bacterium
CTCGATCTGGCGCTTGGCGATCAGCGGCCGGGCGATCGAGGTGCCGAGTAGATATTGGCCCTCGTAGACGGTGTTGGCGCGGAACATCGGGAAGACGTAGTCGCGGACAAATTCCTCGCGCAGGTCCTCGATGAAGATGTTCTCGGGCTTGATGCCGAGCAGCAGCGCCTTCTCGCGCGCGGGGGCCAGTTCGCCGCCCTGGCCGAGGTCGGCGGTGAAGGTGACCACCTCGGCGTTGTATTCGGTCTGCAGCCACTTGAGGATGATCGAGGTGTCGAGGCCGCCCGAATAGGCGAGCACGACCTTCTTCACGGCTTGTTGGGCGGCCATCGGCGGCGGTCCTTACGGAGAGGGGTTCTAACGAGGGCGGGTTAAAGGGCGCCGGAGCGCGAGGTTCAAGGCCTAAGCTGGCCTTCATCCGCCAGGGCGGTCATCGCCCGGTGCAAATAGATCAGCTGCAAAAGCACCAGGGGCGGGGAGAGCGCAATGCGCGCGCCGAAGATCAACAGCGGCGCCGGGCCCGTCTGGAGGGCGGTGCGGGCGGCGTAGCCCAGCGCCAGACCCACGGTGGCCGCCAAGACGGGCGTCAGCAACAGGGCGACCGGCTTGGACGTTCGCCAGGGCGTGAAAGGCAAGGGCACGCTAGCGTCCGGCTCGATCCGGCCCCAGGCGCTGCGGCTGGCCCCGGCGATTAGCGACAGGATGAGAATCCAGACCGCGTCGCCGATAACCGCAAGCCAATCCACTAGACGGTTACCTGGGCGCCCATCTCCACCACCCGGCCGGGCGGGATGCGGAAGAACTCGGTCGGATTGGCCGAGTTCTTGAGCATGAAGATGTAGATCTTGTCCTGCCACAGCGGCATGCCCGACTGGGCCGACGGCACCACCGAGCGGCGGCCGAGGAAGAAGCTCGTCGCCATGATGTCGAACCTCAGACCCTGCTTGCGGCACTTGCCAAGCGCCTTGGGCACGTTGGGGCTCTCCATGAAGCCGTAGGAGAGGAAGAGTTTGGTGAAGTCGCCGTTGACCGGGACGATCTTGACCCGGTCCTCCTCGGCCACGCGCGGGGTGGCGGCCGTCTTGACCGTCAAGATGACGTTCTTCTCGTGCAGGACCTTGTTGTGCTTGAGGTTATGCATCAGGGCGACGGGCGCCATATCCGGGTCCGAGGTCAGGAAAATCGCCGTGCCGGGCGCGCGGTGCGGCGGACGGGCGGCCAGCATGCCGATCAGGTCGTCCAGCGGCACGGCCTCGCGGCGCGTCTTGTCGGCCAGGATCTGCGAGCCGCGGCTCCAGGTCCACATCATCAGAACCAGGACCCCGCCCATCGCCAGCGGCAGCCAGGCTCCGTCAGGAATTTTCAGCAGGTTGGAAGCGATGAAGACCATGTCGATCAAGGCCAGCGGGATCAGCAGCAGGCCCGTCTTGAACAGGTTCCACTTCCAGATCCGCCGGATCACGACATAGGCGATCAGGGTGTCGACGAACATCGCGCCGGTGACGGCGATACCATAGGCCGAGGCCAGACGGTGCGAGGTCTCGAACACGAAGAGCAGGACCAGCACCCCAATCATTAGCGCCTGGTTGACCGCGGGCACATAGATCTGGCCGGCCTGGGTCTCGGAGGTGCGCTTGATGTCGGTGCGCGGGATAAGCCCCAGCTGCACCGCCTGCTGGGTGGCCGAGAAGGCGCCGGTGATCACCGCCTGGCTGGCGATGACCGTGGCCGCTGTGGCCAGGATCAGCACCGGCCAATAGGCGGGCTGCGGCACCATGTCCCAGAAGGGGTTGGAGCGGCTTTCCGGGTGGCTGAGCACCAGGGCCCCCTGGCCCAGATAGTTGAGCGCCAGGCAGGGGAAGACCAGGAACAGCCAGGAGGCGCGGATCGGGCCCCGCCCGAAGTGGCCCATGTCGGCATAGAGGGCCTCGGCCCCGGTCACGGCCAGGAAGACCGAGCCCAGAATGATAAAGCCGAGAAAGCCGTTTTCGATCAGAAAGCTGACCCCGTACCAGGGATTCACGGCGCGGAAGATGGAGAAGTCGTCCGACAGGTGAAGGACGCCTAGCGCTCCGATGATCAGGAACCAGACCAGGGTGATCGGGCCGAAGAACTGGGCCATTTTATGCGTGCCCTTGGCCTGGACCAGGAAGAGGGCGATCAGGATTCCGGCCGAAATCGGCACCACATAGGGGGCGAAATAGCTCCCAAGCCCTGGCGCGTCCTTGAGGCCCTCGACGGCGGAGAGCACGGAAATGGCCGGGGTGATGACGCCGTCGCCGTAGAAGAGCGAGGCGCCGATCACGCCAAGGAAGAAGATCACCGCCGAGCGTCTTCCCAGCGCGCGCTGAGCCAGCGCCATCAGGGCCAGGGTGCCGCCCTCGCCGTTGTTGTCGGCGCGCATGAAGAAGATGACGTATTTGATCGTCACGAACAGGGTCAGGGTCCAAAGGACCAGGGAGATGATCCCCAGCACGGCCATTTCGCCGCCGCCGCCGCCCCGGGCGTGGCTCAGGGCTTCCCGCATGGCGTACAGAGGGCTGGTGCCGATGTCGCCGAACACGACGCCCACGGCGCCGAGGGCGAGCGTCCAGAACCCCTGCCCCGCGTGACCGGGAGCGGACGAGTCGTGCGACTTCTCGGGGTGATCGGGGGGTGCGTCCGTCGGGGAGGACGACGCAGAGGCCTCGGCAGCCATTCAAAACCTCCGGGCGTCGTCTGGAGAATTCCACGACGCCCAAAGCAGCACAAATGTGGCTGCGTAGTGCGCCGCGATACTCCCTTTCATTGCGCCGTTCAACGGGGTGGGTTGGAAGCTAGCTATTGATCCCCAGCCCCGCGGGCTTACCTTCAACGTAATGTCTGACAGTCAGCGCTTCCCCGTCGCGGCCCACACCCTGGCCTATTTGGCCCACGCCGGCGCCCTCTCGCCGGCGGACGCGGCCTCGAGCGCGGTGATCGCCGCCTCCATTCCGACCAACCCGGTGGTGGTGCGGCGGGTGACCGCCATGCTGGCCAAGGCCGGGCTGATCGGCTGCCGCTCGGGCGCAAAGGGCGGGGCCTGGCTGGCCATGCCGCCCGAGGTCATCACGCTGGATAAGGTTCTGAAGGCCGTGAACGGCTGCGCCCAGTTCGGCTGTCCACCGCCAGGTGTCCAGGGATGTCCGGTCGGGGCCAAAATTCCCGGAGCGGTGGGTCGGGCGATCGCCGCCGCCGACGAGGCCGCCGCCCAGAGACTGGCCCACGTCACCGTCGCGGACCTTCTGAAGGACTAAGCAGCATCGTCATTCTCGGACGTGGTCCGGCGTCCGGCGCCGCCCCACCTGTTCCGCGTCCCCTGCTTCTCTTGATCGCAATCCTTGACCGGCGGCGGCAGGGCCTCACCATCGGGGCATGACCCGCCGCTTCTGTCTCGTCACCGGCGCCTCGGCCGGCATCGGCCGCGCCTTCGCCGAACTATACGCCGCGCGGGGCTGCGACCTCGCCATCACCGCCCGGCGCGGGGACCGGCTTGAAGAGGTCGCCCAGGATCTCCGCAGCCGCTTCGACGTCGAGGTCGAGTGTATTGCCGCCGACCTCGCCGATCCGTCCGCCCCCAAGACGATCGTCGAGGCGCTCGTCCGCCCCGCCGACATCCTGATCAACAACGCCGGCTACGGCGTCCGGGGCGGATTCTCCCGCCCTGCCTGGGAGACGCATACGACCTTCCTGCAAGTCATGGTCGAAGCGCCCCTGGCCCTCTCCCACCTCGTCCTGCCCGGCATGACGGCGCGCGGCTATGGCCGAATCGTCAATGTCGCCTCGGTGGCTGGCCTGATCCCCACCACACCCGGCCAGCCCCTCTACGGCGCGGCCAAGGCCTTCATGATCAAAGCGTCGCTTGGCGTCTCGCTTGAGATGAAGGGGCGGGGCGTGAACGTTACGGCGCTTTGCCCGGGCTTCACCCGCACAGAGTTCCATGACGTCGCCGGCATGACCGAGGCGCTGAAATCCTTACCCGGTTGGATATGGATGACCGCCGAGGATGCCGCCCGCTGCGGTCATGACGCGGTGGAGGCGGGGCGCGCCCTCTGCGTTCCAGGTCTCGCCAACAAGGCGCTGGTCGCCCTGGCCAAGGTCATCCCCGACCGCCTGGGGCTGGAGTTGATGCACCAGCTCCGCAAGCACGGTTGACCCGTTCCGCGCGAGCCGCCATCCAGGGGCCATGACCCCTTCTTCTCAGATTGGCGATTCCCGCCTCATCGTCGCCCTCGACCTGCCCACGCGGGCGGAAGCCGAGGCCATGGTCGAGAGGCTGGGCGACGCCGTCTCCTTCTACAAGATCGGCCTGCAGCTCCTGGCCACGGGCGGGATGGAGATGGCGCGCGACCTGAAGGCGCGCGGCCGTCAAGTCTTCCTGGATTGGAAGCTGCATGACATCGGGGCCACGGTTGAGAAGGCCGCCGCCGCGATCGCCGCCACGGGCGCGGGCGACCTTCTCACCGTCCACGCCGAGCCGCAGGTGCTGGCCTCGGCGGTGAAGGGCTGCAAGGGTTCGGGGCTGCGGGTGCTGGGCGTGACGGTGCTGACCAGCCTCTCGGGCCAGGACCTCGGCCAGATCGGCTATTCGCTCGGTGTCGGGGACCTTGTTCGCCGCCGCATCGGCCAGGCGCTCGACGCGGGGGCCGACGGGGTGGTGGCGAGCCCGCACGAAGCGGCGCTGGCCCGCCAGCTTGCCAAAGAGTTAGGAAGCCCGGACTTCTTGGTGGTGACGCCCGGCGTTCGCCCGGTCTGGGCCGGCGCCGACGACCAGGCGCGGGCGGCGACCCCCGCCGACGCGCTGAGCAACGGCGCCAGCCATCTTGTGGTGGGACGCCCGATCACGGCGGCGATCGATCCGAGGGCGGCGGCCCTGGCGCTCGTGGACGAGATGCGGGGCTAGCTCTCCACCGGCGTCAGTTTCCAGCGCGCCCGAGCGCCTTCGCCGGGCGGGATGTGGCCGCGCAGGACCAGCTGGGTCGTGCGTCTGGGCTCGCCGTTCTCAAAATGCACCGAGGGCTCCAGCGTCACTTCGGAGGCGTCGTTCCTCAGCCACCAGCCGTGATCCGACGGCCCTTGCAGCAAGGCGCTCCGCTTGTCGCGGGCGAGACTGGCCTTCACCTCCGGGTGCAGATGAAAGCGGATGGCGTAGGGCGTCATGCGGCCGCTCCTGGGGCCGTCGCCCGGATTGAAGGCGTCCTCGCCGCGCAGCTCGTCGGTCTTGGCGTCGAGAAACAGCCGGCGGGTGTGGATCAGCCCCAGCTCGGGAACCCATCCGTCGTGGCTGATTTCCAGCCAAACCCCGGCCTCGCTCTCGTTGCGGCGGGCCTCGAACCGGTGGGCGCCGCCGACCAGACGCACGCCGAGCGCCTCGGCCGCGAAGCCGGAGAGGGGCCGACCCGCCGAGCCATCGCCGAGGCTGGCGGTGGAGCCCGCGGCGGCGAGGCGCAGGGCGTGGGGGCCCAGGGCCTCAGGGCTCCAAGCCCCGTTGACGATCAGTTTGTCCTTTCCGGCCGAGAGCTCGAAGGCGGCCGGTTGGGCGCAGGCTGAGAGCGACCAGGAGCCCCGCGCCGGGGCGGCGGCGTCGACGAGGACCTGCAGCGCCCTGCCCTGGAGCCGGTGGTAGCCGGAGTGGGGGGCGTAGCCGAAAGGTTTGGCCTCGCCGGTCTCGGCGGCGAGCGCCGCCCCGATCAGCCGTCTCGGGCTCGACTCGCCGCCCTGGAAGGCGCCCAGCCGGCCGTCGCCGAGGGTGAAGAAGCGCACTGCGCCCGCGAGCCGGTCGATGGCCCGCGCCATCTCCGCAGGGGCCTCGCGCCCGCGCTGGAGCAAGGCGTCGTCGAGGGTTTGCAGGTCGAGCAGGAGTTCAAGCCCCGCCTCGGGCGAGCGGGTGCGCATGCCGCCGTCCGCCAGCACCGCTTGGGGAAGACAGGCGCTCAGCTTCGGAAGGGCGCGCTTCAGCAATCGCTCGCCCGCCGGGCCGGCCAGAGCGCAGCCGGCCACGGCGGCGGCGGCGGCGCCTTCCGCCGGCCGTCCGGAACGCGGATCGGCCAGAAGCTGGCGGGCCTGGATCGAGAGGGAGGTCAAAAACCTTTCGGTCTCGGCGTCGGAGGCCACGGCGCATAGCTTCTTGGCGGCGCAGGCGAGATTGAAGACCCGCCGCTCCAGCACTTCGGACGACCAGGGAAAGGCGATGATCGTGTCGCCGAAGAGGTCGTCCCAGGCCAGGGCCAGGCGCAGGCCCTCGCGTGCGCCCTCGTCGCCGAGCGCGATCAGGCCCGGCAGCCATTGGAAGCGGTGCAGGGCGACGGCGAATGGGCGGCTGGGGCTGGGCCGGTCCCAAGGATCGCCGCCAGGGCCGATCTCGAACCCTGCGCCGGCGAGGTGGTGGCGTCCTGCCAGGGTCGAGCGGGCCGCTTCGGCGTCGGGCGGGCGCAGATCGCGCGGAATGGCGGCGAGCCCCGACGGGGCTGGGCGGCTCAGGAGGTGACGGTAGAGCCGGGTGGCCCAGAGCTCCCGGAGCGTCCAGAGACGGGCCAGAGCCGCGCAGGCCAGGAGCGTCCGGCCGCCGGGGGCCTCGGCGAGAGCGTCGGTCAGAAGCGTGGGCTCCGGGCGCGCCATGGCGGCTCAGCCCAGGCTTTCGGAGCCCCTCAGGGCCGCGATATTGCCGGCGTAGGCCGGCTGGCCCCCCTTGAAGACGGCGGTGCCGGCCACCAGAGCGTCGGCGCCGGCGGCGATGCATTGGCGGGCGGTCTCGGCCGTGACCCCGCCATCGACCTCCAGCAGGATATCCAAGCCCCTCTGGTCGATCATGGCGCGAAGCCGCTCAACCTTCTTCAGCTGGCTCGTCATGAAGCTCTGGCCGCCGAAGCCCGGATTGACCGACATGACCAGGAGGAGATCGACGTCGTCGAGCATCCATTCGACCGTTTCGACCGGCGTGGAGGGGTTGAACACCACACCGGCCTTGGCGCCGAGCTCGCGGATGCGCCGGCAGGACCGGTCCAGATGCGGCCCGGACTCCGGGTGGACGCTGATGTAGTCGGCGCCCGCCTGGGCGAAGGCCTCAAGGTGAGGATCTGCCGGAGCGATCATCAGATGCACGTCGAAGGGGATGGTCGTGTGCGGGCGCAGCGCCTTCACCACCTGCGGCCCGATGGTGATGGTGGGAACGAAGACCCCGTCCATCACGTCGATATGCACCCAGTCGGCGCCGGCGGCGGCGATGGCGCGCACCTCATCGCCCAGCCGGGCGAAGTCGGCGGCGAGGATCGAAGGGGCGATCAGAGGCCGGGTTGGTCGCATGACCTTCGGATAGGCCGCTCCGCCGTTTACCGCAATCTCAGTTCACTGGCAGTTGCGCGTGAACCTTGCGATGAAGAAGCCGTCCATGCCGCCGGGCGGGGCGCCGCGGACGGGTAGTAGGCGCGCGCCCTCGGGCACAATGGACTCGGGCGGGGCGCCGCATTCGCCTGGCTCGATCGGAACCAGCGCGAGATCCGAGCGGCGGGCGAGCACGCCCTGCACCTGGGCCTCGCCCTCCTCCTTCTCCAGCGAGCAGACGCAATAGACCAGGCGCCCGCCAGGCTTCAGCCGCTCGACCGCGCTGTCGAGCATGGCGGCCTGGACCCCGGCCAGCTTGGCGACGTCGCCGGGACGCGCGCCCCAGAGGACGTCTGGGTGTCTGCGGAAGGTGCCGGTGGCCGAGCAGGGGGCGTCCAGCAGGATGGCGTCGAACTCGCGTTTGTCCTTCCAGAGCAGGGCGTCGATGGCGACGGCGTCGGCCCGCAGGCTGGTGCGGGCGAGATTCTCGCGCAGTCGCTTCAGGCGCGCGGCCGAGCGATCGAGGGCC
>CANJKM010000146.1 GCA_947474805.1 Caulobacterales bacterium
AGGGCATCCTGGTCAACATCTTCGGCGGCATCATGCGCTGCGACATCATCGCCGAGGGCGTCATCGCCGCGGTGAAGGACGTCGGGCTGCAGGTTCCGCTGGTCGTCCGGCTCGAAGGCACCAATGTCGAGCAGGGCAAGGCGATCATCACCAACTCTGGACTGAACGTCATCTCGGCCGACGACCTGTCGGACGCCGCCGAAAAGATCGTCAAGGCCGTGAAGGGCTCGAACTAATCATGGCCATCCTGATCGACCACAACACCAAGGTTATCTGCCAGGGCTTCACCGGCGCCCAGGGCACCTTCCACTCCGAACAGGCCATCGCCTACGGCACCAAGATGGTCGGCGGCGTGACCCCCGGCAAAGGCGGCCAGACCCATATCGGCCTGCCGGTTTACGATACCGTCGGGGAGGCCAAGGAAGCCACCGGCGCGACCGCCAGCGTCATCTATGTGCCGCCCCCGTTCGCGGCTGATTCGATCCTGGAGGCGATCGACGCCGAGATCGAACTGATCATCTGCATCACCGAGGGCATCCCGGTGGCCGACATGGTCAAGGTGAAGCGCTCGCTGTCGGGGTCCAAGTCGCGCCTGATCGGGCCCAACTGCCCCGGCGTCCTGACCCCCAACCAGTGCAAGATCGGCATCATGCCGGGCAATATCTTCTCGCCGGGTTCGGTGGGCGTGGTCTCGCGTTCGGGCACCCTGACCTACGAAGCGGTGTTCCAGACCACCAATGCGGGCCTGGGCCAGACCACCGCGGTCGGCATCGGCGGCGACCCGGTCAAGGGCACCGAGTTCATTGATATCCTGGAGATGTTCCTCGCTGACGAAGCCACCAAGTCGATCATCATGATCGGCGAGATCGGCGGCGCGGCCGAGGAAGAGGCGGCGGAGTTCATTAAGAAGTCCAAGATTAAAAAGCCGATGGCCGGGTTCATCGCCGGCCGCACCGCCCCTCCGGGCCGGACCATGGGCCACGCGGGCGCCATCGTTTCGGGGGGCAAGGGCGGCGCCGAGGACAAGATCGCGGCGATGGAGTCGGCGGGCATCCGTGTCTCGCCCTCGCCCGCCAAGCTCGGCGAGACGCTGCTGCAGGTGCTGAAAGGCGCCTAAATCGCTATATAGTTAAACGCGCGCCGCCCGGCCTTCTTCGCACCGGCGGGCGCCGGGGAAGAAAAGCCAATGGCCGACGACACGGGTCGCATCAACCAGGTCCTGAGCGAGACCGCCTTCCTGTTCGGCGGCAACGCCGCCTTCGTGGAGGGGCTGTACGCGAAATACGGCCAGGACCCGGCCTCTGTCGAGCCCAGCTGGCGCGCCTTCTTCGACAGTCTGGCGGAAGGCTCCGACGCCATCCGTCAGTCGACCACCCCGCCGGCCTGGAGCCGCGCCCCGACCCCCGAAGCCCGCCCCGACTGGCTGTCGGCCCTGGACGGCATGTGGCCGGCGGTCGAGGCCAAGCTCGCCAAGGGCGTCGAGGCCAAGACGCCCGGCGCCTCGGCCGATCAGATCCGCGCCGCGACCATGGATTCGGTGCGCGCCCTGATGATGATCCGGGCCTTCCGGATCCGCGGCCATCTGGAAGCCAATCTCGATCCTCTGGGCATCGAGGTGAAGGCCCCGAGCCCCGAGCTCGACCCCGCCTCCTACGGCTTCGGCGAAGCCGATCTCGACCGGCCGATCTTCCTGGATTTCGTGCTTGGGCTGGAAACGGCGACCATGCGCGAGATCATCGAGATCCTGCGCCGAACCTACTGCGGCAATCTCGGCGTCCAGTACATGCACATCTCCGATCCGGAGGAGAAGGCGTGGCTGCAGGAGCGGATCGAGGGCCGCGGCAAGGAGATCACCTTCACCAAGGAAGGCAAGCTCGCGATCCTGAAGAAGCTGACGGAGGCCGAGACCTTCGAGCGCTTCTGTCACAAGCGCTTCCCGGGCACTAAACGCTTCGGCCTGGACGGCGGCGAGGCCATGGTCCCGGCGCTGGAGCAGATCATTAAGCGCGGCGGCGCGCTCGGCGTCGACGAGATCGTCATCGGCATGTCGCACCGGGGTCGGCTCAACGTGCTCGCCGCGGTCATGGGCAAGCCCTACAAGGTCATCTTCTGCGAATTCCAGGGCGGCTCCAGCGTGCCGTCCGACATCGCCGGTTCGGGCGACGTCAAATACCACCTGGGCGCTTCGTCGGACCGCGAGTTCGACGGCAACAGCGTCCACCTGTCGCTGACCGCCAACCCCAGCCACCTGGAGATCGTCAATCCGGTCGTGCTGGGCAAGGCGCGCGCCAAACAGACCTTCGACATGCGGGAGAATCCCGAGGACAGCGCGCGCAGCAAGGTCCTGCCCCTGCTGCTGCATGGGGACGCGGCCTTCGCCGGCCAGGGCGTGATCGCCGAATGTTTCGCCCTGATGGGTCTGAAGGGCTTCAAGACCGCGGGCACGGTCCACTTCATCGTCAACAACCAGATCGGCTTCACCACCAGCCCGCGCAACTCGCGTTCCTCGCCATATCCGTCGGACGTGGCGCTGATGGTCGAGGCCCCGATCTTCCACGCCAACGGCGACGATCCGGAGGCCGTGACCTTCGCCGCCAAGGTGGCGATCGAATACCGCCAGAAGTTCGGCAAGGACGTGGTGGTGGACATGTTCTGCTACCGCCGGTTCGGCCACAACGAGGGCGACGACCCGACGTTCACCCAGCCGTCGATGTACGCGAAGATCAAGGATCATCCCTCGACCCGCGAACTCTACGCCGCCCGGCTGATCCAGGAGGGCGTGGTCTCCCAGGCTCAGGCCGACGCCCTAGTCTCGGAGTTTGACGCCTTCTTCGACGCCGAGATGGCGGCGGGCAAGAGCTACAAGCCGAACAAGGCCGATTGGCTGGACGGCAAGTGGCAAGGGCTGGAGCAAGACACCTCGGCCGAGGCGCCTCGCGGCGACACCGCCGTGCCGATGCAGCAGCTCAAGGATCTCGGTCTGAAGATGACCACGATCCCCGAGAGCGTGGACGCCCATAAGACCCTGCGCCGGGTGATCGAAGGCCGCCACGCGGCCATCACGGCGGGCGAGGGCCTGGACTGGGCCACGGCCGAACACCTGGCCTTCGCCACCCTGGTCGACGAGGGCCACCCGGTCCGCCTCTGCGGCCAGGATTCGGTGCGCGGCACCTTCAGCCAGCGCCACTCGGGCATCGTCGATCAGACCACCGAGGAGCGGTACATCCCGCTCAACCATCTGCGCGACGGCCAGGCCTATTTCGAGGTGATCGACTCGGCGCTTTCGGAAGAGGCGGTTCTGGGCTTCGAATACGGCTACAGCCTCGCCGACCCCAACACCCTGGTGATGTGGGAGGGCCAGTTCGGCGACTTCGTGAACGGCGCCCAGGTGGTGATCGACCAGTTCATTTCGTCGGGCGAGCGCAAATGGCTGCGGATGTCCGGCCTCACCATGCTGCTGCCACACGGCTACGAAGGCCAGGGCCCGGAACACTCCTCGGCCCGCCTTGAGCGCTTTCTCCAGGCCTGCGCCGAAGACAACTGGCAGGTCGTCAACTGCTCGACCCCGGCCAACTATTTCCACGTCCTGCGCCGCCAGATGCACCGGAGCTTCCGTAAGCCCCTGATCATCATGACGCCCAAGAGCCTGTTGCGTCACAAGCGAGCGGTCTCCCGACTGGCGGACCTGGCGGACGGTTCGTCCTTCCACCGTCTGTTGTGGGATGATTGCGAGGGCGGCAAGGACATCACGCCGGGCAAGCCCCTCCTGGCCGACGACAAGATCAAGCGGGTCATCCTCTGCTCGGGCAAAGTCTATTACGACCTCTTGGACGCGCGCGAGAAGAACGGACGAAACGACGTCTACATCCTGCGGATGGAGCAGTTCTATCCGTGGCCGATGCAGTCGATTCGCAAGGAGCTTGCCCGTTTCAAGAACGCCGAACTGGTCTGGTGCCAGGAAGAGCCCAAGAACATGGGCGGCTGGACCTTCGTCGACCCGTGGCTCGAGCTGACCCTCGACAAACTCAATGTCGCCGCCAAGCGCGCCCGCTACGTCGGCCGTCCGGCCTCGGCCTCCCCGGCCGCCGGCCTGATGAGCCTGCACCTGAAACAGCTTGAAGCCTTCCTCACCGAAGCTTTCGCCTAAACCGACAAAAACGCCGCACCACCGGAGTCCATCACGACCATGGCCGACATCCTCACGCCGACCCTCGGCGAGTCCGTCAGCGAAGCGACCATCGCCCGCTGGACCAAGAAAGCCGGCGACGCGGTCAAGAAGGACGAAATCCTGGTGGAGCTTGAGACCGATAAGGTCTCGCTTGAGGTGGCCTCGCCCGCCGACGGCGTGCTGGCCGAGATCGTCACCCCGGTGGGCGCGACGGTTGTTCCGGGCGCCCGGCTGGGTTCGGTGACCGAAGGCGCCGCCGGCGCCAAGCCCGCCGCCGCGCCTGCGCCCACCCCCGCCGCCCAGCCCGCTCCGGCTCCGGCTCCGGCTCCGGTCGCCGCGCCCGCCGCCGCCCTGGCTCCCTCGGTTCAGCGGATCGTCTCCGAGACGGGTCTGAACCCGGCCTCGGTCGCCGGCACCGGCAAGGATGGACGGATCACCAAGGGCGACGCCCTGGCCGCCCTCGCGACCCCGGCCTCGGCCCCGGCCGCCGCCGCTTCGGCGCCGCGCGCGCCCGGCGAGCGCGAAGAGAGGGTCAAGATGACTCGGCTGCGCCAGACCATCGCCCGCCGGCTGAAGGAGGCCCAGAACACGGCCGCCATGCTGACGACCTTCAACGAGGTCGACATGACCGCGGTCATGGCGCTTCGAAACCAGTACAAGGACGTGTTCGAAAAGCGCCACGGCGTGAAGCTCGGCTTCATGAGCTTCTTCGTGCGCGCCGCCGTGGCGGCCCTGAAGGCCTATCCGGACGTCAACGCCGAGATCGACGGCCAGGACGTGATCTACAAGAACCACTACGACATCGGCGTCGCCGTCGGCACCGACAAGGGTCTGGTGGTTCCGGTCCTGCGCGACGCCGACGTGCTGTCGCTGGCCGAGATCGAGAAGACCATCGGCTCGCTCGGCAAGCGCGCCCGTGACGGCCAGCTGTCGATCGACGACATGCAAGGCGGCACCTTCACCATCACCAACGGCGGGGTCTATGGCTCGCTGATGTCGACGCCGATCCTGAACGCGCCGCAGTCGGGCATTCTGGGCATGCACGCCATCAAGGAGCGGCCGATGGCGGTCGCCGGCAAGGTCGAGATCCGGCCGATGATGTACATCGCCCTCACCTACGATCACCGCATCGTCGACGGCGGTGGCGCGGTCAGCTTCCTGGTCGCGATCAAGAACGCCATCGAGGACCCGCAGCGCCTGCTGCTCGACCTCTAAGCCCACGGCTCGGCGCGCTCCCAAGGGGCGCGCCGAATGCCTATATAAGCCTGGATTGATAGGAGGCCTCTCGTGGCCCAGTACGACGTCGTCATCATCGGGGGCGGCCCCGGCGGCTACAACGCGGCGATCCGCGCCGGCCAGCTTGGGCTGAAGGTTGCGATCATCGAGGGCCGGGGCGTCCTGGGCGGCACCTGCCTCAACGTCGGCTGCATGCCCTCCAAGGCCCTGCTGCACGCCTCGGAGCTTTACGCGGCCGCCGCGGGCCCCGAGTTCAAGGCGCTCGGCATCGAGGTCCAGCCCAAGCTGAACCTCAAGCAGATGATGGCTCAGAAGCAGGAGTCGGTGACCGCCCTGACCAAGGGCGTCGAGTTCCTGATGAAGAAGAACAAGGTCGACTACATCAAGGGCTGGGGCCGGATCGAGGGGCCCGGCAAGGTGGTGGTCAAGGCCGACGACGGCGCCGAGACGGTGCTGGAAGCCAAGAACATCGTCATCGCCACCGGCTCCGAGCCCACGCCGCTGCCCGGCGTCGCCATCGACAACGGTCGGATCGTCGATTCGACCGGCGCCCTGGCCCTGCCCGAGGTCCCCAAAAGCCTGATCGTGATCGGCGCGGGCGTGATCGGGCTCGAGCTCGGCTCGGTCTGGCGTCGCCTCGGCGCCGAGGTGACCGTGGTTGAATACCTCGACCGCATCTGCCCCGGCACCGACACCGAGGTGGCCAACGCCTTCCAAAAGGTCCTGGCCAAGCAGGGCATGAGCTTCAAGCTCGGCGCCAAGGTCACGGGCGCCAAGGCCTCGGCCAAGGGCGTCGCCTTGACGGTCGAGCCGGTCGCCGGCGGGGCCGCCGAGACACTGAACGCCGACTATGTGCTGGTCGCCATCGGCCGCCGCCCCTACACGCGCGGCCTCGGCCTCGAGACTGTCGGGATCGAGCCCGACAAGCGCGGCGTCATCGCCAACGACCATTTCAAGACCAGCGCGCCCGGCGTCTGGGTGATCGGGGACGTGACCTCGGGACCCATGCTGGCCCACAAGGCCGAGGACGAGGGCGTGGCCTGCATCGAGCTGATCGCCGGCAAGGCGGGCCATGTGAACTACGGGATCATCCCGGGCGTCATCTACACCAGCCCGGAAGTGGCCACGGTGGGCAAGACCGAGGAGGAGCTGAAGGCCGCGGGCGTCGCCTATAAGGTCGGCAAGTTCCCCTTCGCCGCCAACAGCCGCGCCAAGATCAACCACGAGACCGACGGCTTCGTGAAGGTGCTGGCCGACGCCACGACCGACCGGATTCTGGGCGTCCACATGCTCGGCCCCAATGTCGGGGACATGATCGCCGAATACTGCGTGGCGATGGAGTTCGCCGGCGCGTCCGAAGACGTGGCCCGCACCTGCCACCCGCACCCGACCCGCTCCGAAGCCCTGCGCCAGGCGGCGATGGGCGTCGAGGGCTGGACGATGCAGGCCTAAGCGGGGACCTTGCGGGGATGACCGATCCGGCGATCCCCACCCCGTCCTTCCCCACCGACGCCCCGACCATCCGGGTGATCGCCATGCCGGCCGACGCCAACCCGTCGGGCGACATCTTCGGCGGCTGGCTGATGGGTCAGATGGACCTCGCCGCGGCGACCATCGCCACGCGCCGCGCCCAGGGCCGAACCGCCACGGTGGCCGTGGACGGCATGGCCTTCATCAGCCCGGTTTCGGTTGGCGACGAGGTCTCGCTCTATGCGACCCTCATCGGTGAAGGGCGGACCTCGATGAAGATCCGGGTCCACGCCTGGCGCCGGCGGCGCGAGTCCGAGGCGACCTGCCAGGTGACCGAGGCCGTTTTCACATTTGTCGCCATTGGGGAGGACGGGAAGTCGCGCCCCCTGCCCTAGCGCGCCTCAGTCCTTCTTCAGCGAGCCGCCGGCGATGAAGCCGTTGTTCCCCTGGGCGTCCACGGGATTGCGGTTGTTCTCTTCGCAGGCGTACTCCAGCACCTCCCAGGTCGGCTCGCGTTTATAGGTGCGGGTGACCACCCAGGGCCCGGTGAAGGCGACCGGGTCGGTGACGGTGAGCACATCCTCCCAGACATCCGGCGAGCGTAGCCGCATCCGCTCGACGACGTGGATCTGGTCGCTGTGCGGCGCGGCGGTGCGGTCAAAGACGGTGTCGCCCCGCATGCTCACGGTCTCGACGACCAGCGCATCGCCCTCCCAATGGCCGGTGGAGTAGCCGTTGTAGGTGTGGTCGAGCTCGGCCGGGGGCCTGCGCCCGTCGGTGTAGATGCGCCGGACCTGGCTTTGATATTCTTTGATGATCAGGGTCTGCTTGTCCTTGACCACCATCTCCTGGGCGTAGGGCGAGGCCATCATCCGGGGCATGCCCGGGGGCACGCAGGCGGCGGTCGGGTCGGTCGGCTTGCCGGCGGCCGAGGCCTCCAGCGCCTTGACGTAGCGGGCCTCCCATTCGGGTTTGTAGGGCGGA
>CANJKM010000147.1 GCA_947474805.1 Caulobacterales bacterium
GGCCAGGAAGGCCTCGACCGCCGTGATCGGGTTGTTCTCGTCCCAGTCGGGGCCCGAGCGCGGCATGCCGGCCACCAACTTCATCACCCCATCCTGCGAGAGGATGTAGGAGCCCGACGTGACGATGTCGGCATAGGCCTCGAGCTCGGTCGCGACATGGTCGCGCGCATGGTTGGAATCGAGGATCAGCATCACCGTCTCGCCGGGCTTGATCAGCCCCTTCACCCTGGCCACCGTGGTTGGGTCGGTAGAACCGCCCTCGATCATGGTGATCCGGTCGATCAGCGGATGGGCCTCCATCGCCGCGCGGTTGTGGGGGCGGATCTCGACATCAATGCCGATCACGCGGCCCTTGCCGAGCATGGCCATGACGCTGGCGTAGTAGACCAGCGAGCCGCCGTGGGCGATGCCGGTCTCGACGATCACGTCGGGCTTCACCTGGAAGATGGCCTCCTGGATGCGGATCATGTCGTCCGGCAATTGGATGATCGGGCGGCCCAGCCAGGAGAAGCCGTAGGAGTATTTGCGCACCCAGCCGAGCTGGACCCACAGCTCGGCCAGCCGGTCGAACGCCTCCTTCGAGAAAAGATCGAGCACGGTTTCCGCGCCTGCGTCCTGGACGGTCAATCGGTTGGCGTCTGTGTCGATCGTGATCTGCATTGAGCGGGTCGCCTTGAAGGGTCTAGGGCCGGAAGTCGGGATAGGCGGCGTCCTGCGCCGACATCACCGCGGGCTCGCGCGGCCAATGGATGCCGAAAGCGGGATCGTTCCAGCGCACGCCCTGGCCGCGCCCGCTATAGGCCTCGCCCATCACATACAATAGATCGGTCTCGTCGGTCAGGCTGATGAAGCCGTGCGCCACCCCGACCGGCAGATAGAGGGCCGTCAGCCCCTCGGGCGACAGCTCGGCGCCGAACCATTTCAGATAGGTCGCCGAGCCGGGCCGCAGGTCGAGGGCGACATCCCAGACCTTGCCGCGCACGCACTGAACCAGCTTGGTCTCCTCGCCCTCGGGCTGGAAATGCAGGCCGCGCAGCGTCCCGGCGGTTTCGTTGCGCGACAGATTGATCTGACAGGCGCGCAGCGGCGCCCCGGCGGCGGCGAACTCGTCCTCGCAATAGGTGCGGGCGAAGAAGCCCCGCGCGTCGCGGTGCGGGTCGAACTCGACCCCTAAGACGCCTTCTATGGCGGTGGGGACGAAGCGCATCAGTCGATCTCCAGCCGGGGGATGGCGGTGACGAACCGGCCGCCCCAGGACCGCACCACCGCAAGCTGGGCGGTGATCTCGGCCTTCAGGTTCCAGGGCAGGATCACAACGCTCATCGGCCGGCGCGCCTCGATCGCTTCGGGCGCCAGGACAGGGATGCGGCTGCCGGGCAGGAGCGTGTTCTGCTTGACCGGGTTGCGGTCGACCACGAAGGCGACCTGGTCCGGGCCCACGCCGCAGTAGTTGAGGAAGGTATTGCCCTTGGCCGCCGCGCCATAGGCCGCGACCGTGCGTCCCGCGGCCTTCTCAGCGGCGAGGAAGTCCAGGAATCCGGCGCGAACCGCCCGCACCTTGGCCTCGAACCCGGCGTAGCCCTCGGGCCGGTCGAGCCCCGCCGCCCGTTCCTTGTCTAGCACACGGTCGACGGCCGCCGTCCGGGCGTGGGGGGCGTCCTGGAGGCAGGCGAAGACCCGCAGCGAGCCGCCGTGGGTCGGAATTTCCTCGACATCGAACACCCGCAGGCCCTGGCGCGCGAAGACCGCGATGACGGCCAGGAGCGACAGATAGCTGAAGTGCTCGTGATAGATGGTGTCGAACTGGGTGTGTTCGATCAGGTTCAAGAGGTGGGGAAACTCCACCGTATGCACGCCGCCCGGCTTGAGCAGGGCCGCGATCCCGGCGGTGAAGTCGTTGATGTCGGGCACGTGGGCCAGGACGTTCTTGGCGATGACGAGATCGGCCGCGTGGCCTTCCCGCACCAGGCGCCGGGCCGTCTCCAGGCCGAAGAAGGCGACCTCGGTGGGCACGCCCTTGGCGCGGGCGGTCTCGGCGACATTCGCGGCGGGCTCGACCCCCAACGACGGGACGCCGGCCGCGACCATATATTGCAGCAGATAGCCGTCGTTGCTGGCGATCTCCACGACCTGGCTCTTGGGCCCGAGGCCGAAGCGCGCGATCGCCATCGCCACATAGGCGCGGGCGTGGGCCAGCCAGGATTCCGAGAAGGAGGAAAAATAGGCGTAGTCGCTGAAGATGTGTTCGGGCGGGACGACGCGGTCGACCTGGACCAGCAGGCAGGCGTCGCAGACCCGCGCGTGCAGGGGGTAGCGCGGCTCGGGCGCGGTCTCGCCGAGCGGCACATAGGAATTGGCCAGGGGCTGCATCCCCAGGTCGACCAGGGTCCGGGTCAGGGGCGCGCCGCAGCTAAGGCAGGTAGGTGCGGCCGTCATCCGTTCAGCGCTTCATAGCGTTCGATCTGGCGCAGGGTGAGCGCCCGTGCGTCCTGCCCGGCCGCGACGGCGCGGTACCATTCGGCCGTCCACTGCAAACCCTCTGCGGCCGAGAGCCTGGGCCGCCAGCCAAGCCGTCGCTGGGCCAGGCCCGCGTCGAGCGCCAGGAAACCCGCTTCGTGCGGATGGACGCCGTCCGCCTGTCGCCATCCGCCCTGTGCTCCCAGCGCCGAGAGGAAGAGGTTAGCTGTCTGGCCGACCGTCAGGGTCTCGCCGCCCTGCGGGCCGAAGTTGAGGGCGCGGGGAGTCCCGGGGGCGCCCGCGCACAGACGTTCAGCATAGGCCAGATAGCCGGCCAGGGGCTCACCCACCCATTGCCAGGGCCGCACGGCCTCGGGGTTGCGCAGTTCGGGTCGCGCGCCCACCAGATGGGCGCGCCAGAGGTCGGGGATCAGCCGGTCTTCCGAAGCGTCGCCGCCTCCGATCACATTGCCGGCGCGGGCGGTGGCGACCGCCACGCCTTCGGCGTCGAAGAAGCTTTTCGCCCAGCTGTCGGTCAGGATCTCGGCCGCCGCCTTGGAGGCCGAATAGGGGTCGTGGCCGCCCAGGGGATCGTCCTCGGCGAAAGCCCCACCGAGCTCGGCGTTGCGATAGACCTTGTCGGTGGTGGCGACGAGGATCGCCTTCAACCCCGGCGATCCGCGCAACGCCTCAAGCAGGGTGACCAAGCCAGCGACATTGGTCGAAACCGTGCCGGCCGGGTCGCGGTAGGAGCGCCGGACCAGCGCCTGGGCCGCCAGATGCAGCACCACCGAGGGCCGGGCGGCGGCGACCACGGCCTTGACCTCCGCAGGGTCCCGGATGTCGCCGATGTGGGAGACGAGCCCGGGGATGGGCAGAAGTTGCTCGAACAGACTGGCTTCGCCCTCGGGGGCCAGGGCCAGGCCGTGCACCTGCGCGCCCAGCCGGCCCAGCCAGGCGGCCAGCCACGCGCCCTTGAAGCCGGTATGGCCGGTCAGGAGCACCCGCCGGCCGCGCCAGAAATCGCGGTCGATCATCTAGCCGCGCGCCGCCCAGGGCGCCCGGCCGGAGGCCCAGAGCTGCTCCAGCTGCTGGCGGTCGCGCAAGGTGTCCATCGGCTGCCAAAAGCCGTCGTGAACGAAGGCGCCGAGCTGTCCGTCGGCGGCCAGCCCCGTGAGCGGCTCCAGCTCCCAGGCCGTGGCGTCGCCCTCGATCCGGTCTAGGGTCTTGGGATTTAAGACGAAGAAGCCGCCATTGATATAGCCGCCGTCGCCGGCGGGCTTCTCGACGAAGCGGACGACCTTTTCGCCTTCGATCACCGTGGCCCCGAACCGGCCGGGAGGCCGCACCGTCGTCACCGTTGCGTCGAGACCATGCGCCTTGTGGAAGGCCGCCAGCTTGCCAAGGTCGACGTCGGCCAGGCCGTCGCCGTAGGTCATCATGAAGGGCTCGTCGCCCAGCAGGCGCCGTACCCGCTTCAGCCGGCCGCCGGTCATGGTGTCCTCGCCGGTGTCGACCAGCGTCACTTTCCAGGGCGGCACCGCCTCTGTCGGCAGCAGGCTCATACTGTTGGCCGCGAGGTCGAGGGTGACGTCGGAACGGTGCAGCACGAAGTTGGCGAAATACTCCTTGATCACATAGCCGCGGTAACCGAGGCAGATGATGAAGTCGTTGAATCCTTGGCGGCTGTAGAGCTGCATGATGTGCCAGAGGATCGGGCTGCCGCCGATCTCGACCATGGGCTTGGGCCGGGCCTGGGTCTCCTCCATGAGCCGCGTGCCGAGCCCCCCGGCGAGGATGACAACCTTCACTTCAGCATCTCATCCCGCTGCGGCGCCGTGCGGGCGCCTGCTCAATTGAGCTTATCCCAACCGACCCCGCGCGAGCCATGGAAAATGGCCTAGACGATCCCGAGCTGGTGCAACACGGGTAGAGACTTGGTTGTGAAGACAGCGTAGCGGGCGCGCAGCTCGGCCACATTGTCCTCCGGCGTCTCGATGGTCGCGCCCTCCTTGAGCAGCTTTTGTCCCTGGGCCTCGATCAGGCTCCAGACGTGCGCCGGCGGGTCGGCCTGTTTTTCCTGTAGAGCCACGATGAACATCTGCTGGAAGCGATCGAGCGGGACGCCGCCGCCGGTCACAGGCGAGGCCAAGGTGGTCAGCTCATTCGACCAGCGGGCGTGTTTCATCACCGCGGCGTTGAAGGCCTTGGTGCGCTGGGCCCGCTTGGCGTCGCCCTTGGCGTCGAGGCAGGGCTGCACGTGGGTCGAGCCGATCAGGATCTTGATCGCCTCCTGCAGGCGGATCCAGCCAAACTCCTTGAGCACGGGGTTGGCGATCAGCTGCTCGACCGTCTTCGGGCCCGAGGCCAGGGCGTCGAGGATGGGGTTATAGGTCTCCGGGTGCAGGTTGATCTCGCCGAGCGGGCCGGTGACCTTCAGCGGAAACCCCTCGCGGGGTATGGACAGCACCAGCCGCAGGTCGCGCCAGCCGTTCTCGGCATCGAGCGGGTTCATCGTCAACGGCCCGCGTACGAACACGTCGCGGCGAAACTGGGCCAGGGTCAAATAGTCCCGCACCGTCTCGCGGAACACCGGATCGGCGACTTCGTTCAGCATCGCCTGATGCTGCGGCGTCATATTGACCCCGTCGATGTGGTCGAGGAGGTGGGCCGAACCGAGATAGGTCAGCTTCGCCTCGGACAGGTCCTTGGCGACGTCGGAGAAGTAGAAGGGAGTCCAGTCTCGGTTGAAATACTCGTGCGCCAGATAGCTGCGGCTGTTGCTGCGCATCTTCTCCAGCCGTGGCTTCACCCCGTGGGTGTCGCGGATATAGGCCGCATTGGCCTCGGTCATCCGGTCGGCGAAGGCGATGGCCTTATCGATCCGCATGGTCAGGGGCCCGCCGGTCATGCCCGTGTGCTCGACCAGCAGGCGGCGGATCGGCATGGCTCCAGCCCAGCCCGGCAGGGTGTTGAAAGAGATATAGACCAGGCCGCCGACCTTCAGCTTCCTGGCGATGAAATCGACGATGGCCTGGCGGTTCTCGACCGAAACCCAGCTGTAGATGCCGTGCAGGGTGATGAAATCGAACTGGGGCAGGCTGGCGTCGTGGATGTATTCCTGGAAGCTGGCGTCGGAGAAGTTGACGTTGGGGGTGCCGGCGTCGGCGGCGAGCGCCTGGGCCCAGGCGATCTGGGCCGGCAGGAAGTCGTTGGCGTAGACCTCGATGTTCGGGTTGGCGGCCGCCAGCAGATTGGCCGAAAAGCCCTGCCCGCAACCGAGCTCGCAATAGGTCGCCGGGCCGCCGAGGTTGGGCGCGCGCAGTCCCTTGGCCAGGGCCGCGGAGGTCAGGACCGCCGGAGTTAGCTCGCGATAGAAGCCATAGGTGTAGTTGATGTCGGCCACATAGCCGCCGGTCCAGCTGGACATTGCGTTCGCTCGCTCCCCACGGCGCTCCCCGCGCTCCAGGTATTATTATTGGGCCGCGGGCTTGAGCGGAAGTGCCCGTCGCTCCCACAGGCTCCAAAGCAGCGATTCAAGGTGTCGGGCGAAGCGCGCCGCATCGCAGAGGGGCGAGGCCAGAAGCGCCGGCCGCAGGCCCGCCCGGACTCTGGCGAGGCCCTGGGGGTCGGCGGCCCTGGCGGCGGCGATGGCGACATACTGGTCCGGGTCGGCCGCGATCCAGTCGGGGAGCCCTACGGTGCGGCAAAAGCTGGCGCCCGCTCGCGCAAGGAACCGGTCGCCAGCCAGGGTCACCACCGGGACTCCCATCCAGAAGCCCTCGACCGTCGTCGTCCCGCCGGGGAAGGGGAAGGGATCCAGCGCGATATCCACCCGGTTGTAAGCGGAGAAATAGTCGGCGCGCGAGGAGCCGCCCTCCAGCAATAGCCGCCCTGCCGCGACGCCGCGGGCCTGGAACCGGGCGCGGGTCGCGGCGGCGAAGGCCGGGTCGGCGTAGTGACGCCCCTTCAGCAGCAGGCGCGTCTGTGGCGCGGCGGCCAGGACGCGGCCCCAAAGGTCCAGCACCGCGTCGTTCAGCTTAGAGGGGTTGTTGAAACAGCCGAAGGTCAGGGGCTGGCCCGTAAGGCAGGGCGGCGGCGAAGGCTCGATCGCGATCGTCGGTGGGGTGAAGCACAGATAGATCTCGGGCAGGGGCGCGAGGGTCTCGGTGAAATAGCGCTGCTCGTCCGGGCCGAAGCCGCCCGCGTCGCCGATGAAATAGTCGATTTCCGCCACCCCGGTGGTGTTGGAATAGCCGAGCCAGCTGGCCTGCACCGGCGCCGGCCGCCAGGCGAACAGGGGCAGGCGCGCCTCGGCGGTGTGCCCGGACAGATCGAGCATGATGTGGGGGCGGTCGCCGTGGATCAGGGCGGCCGCCTCGGCGTCGGGCAGGCCGATGATGGGCCGCCAGACCGAGAAATGCGGGCGGATCCGCGCGGTGAGGGCCGTCTCCTCCGCCGTGTTGGGATAGGCCAGGAGCTCGATCCGTTCGGGGTCGAAATTGGCCAGTAGCGCCTCCAGGAAATAGCCGACCGGGTGGTCGCGCAGATCGGCCGAAACCAGGCCGACTCTCCGGCGCGTGGGGGCCGGATCGCAATCCCAGCGGGAAAAGGGGGTCGCCTTGCGGGCGCACAGGGCGCCAAAGGCCCTTGCGGCCTCCAGGCCCCGGGCGCGGTCGGCGCCGGGGACATAGTTTCCGAGCAGGAGAAGGTTGCTGGCCGGTTTGGGGTCGTCAGGGCGCAGGGCCTGGGCGGCCGCATAGGCGGCGCGGGCCTCGTCCAGCCGCGCCTCGTCCTTCAAGAGGTTGCCGAGGTTGATCCGCGCGTCGGCAAGGCCGGGATTGAAGGCCAGCGCCTGGCGGTAGGAGGCCTCCGCCGCCTCCTGCCGACCGAAAGTGTAGAGGATCAAACCGAGATTATTGTGGGCCTCCGCGAGCTTGGGGTCGATCGCCAGCGCTTGGCGATAGGACGCCTCCGCATCGGCGGCGCGGTTGCGGCTTCCCTCAATGATGCCGCGCGCAAGGTGCGCCTGGGCCGAATGGGGATCGAGAGCCAGGGTCCGGTCGAGCCAGGTCAGGGCCTCCTCGTTCCGGCCGAGTTCGCCCAGGATGAGGCCCAGGGTCAGGCAGGGTTGGGGCGCTTGCGGCGACAGGTCATGGGCGGCGCGCAGCAAGCGCTCGGCCTCGGCCAACCGGCGCTGGCCGCGCAGAGCGAGGGCGAGATTGAAGGCCGCGTCGACGCGCGCCGGGTCGAGGCGGAGGGCCTCGCGATTGGCGCGCTCAGCCTCCGCAAGGTCGCCAAGGTCGGCGGCGACGGCGCCCAGGGCGATCTGCGCC
>CANJKM010000148.1 GCA_947474805.1 Caulobacterales bacterium
ATCAACGACATTCCGTCGTTCCGTCCCAGCGTCACCCCGTCCCAGAGCGCCGCCTCCACCGGCACGATCAACGCCGCCGCGGGCGCCGCCCAGGTCGACCTTCGGGGTCTCGGCTCCTCGCGCACGCTTCTGCTGATCAATGGTCGCCGGACCGGCGGCTCGCAGGACCTGAACCAGGTTCCGACCGCCCTGACCCAGCGCGTCGACGTCGTCACCGGCGGCGCCTCGGCCGCCTGGGGTTCGGACGCCGTCGCCGGCGTCGTCAACATCATCCTCGACACCAAGTTCAACGGGCTGCGCGGCAACGTCCAGTACGGCGAGACCAAGTACGGGGACGACAAGACCTGGCAGGGCTCGCTCGTCGCCGGCACGAACCTGTTCGGCGACCGCGCGCACCTGCTCATCGGCGGCGAATATTCCGACGGCAAGGGCGTGGTGACCGAGAACCCGATCACCTCGGACCCCCGCTCCTGGATCGCCGACCGGCGCGGGCCGACCATCACCAACCCCAACTCGGCGACCAACGGTCTGCCGCCGAACCTCAATGTCACCGGCTTCAACTTCTCGACCATGAACGCCGGCGGCCTGATCACCGCCGGGCCGCTCAAGGGCATCACCTTCGACAACGGGGGCGTGCCGCGTCAGTTTCAGTACGGTCAGGTCTTCGGCAACAACATGATCGGCGGCGAGCTGACCGATCCCAGCACCAACTATCTGAAGGCCGCGGTCGAGCGCTATTCGCTGTTCAGCCACCTGGACGTCACCCTTTCCAGCAAGATCAAGGGCTGGGCCGAGCTGTCTAGCGCCCAGGTCAAGGGCGAGACCAACGCCCTGAACGCTCGCGATCAGGGCAACCTGACCATCCAGGCGGCCAACCCCTTCATCCCGGCCGCGATCAAGGCGGAGATGACCCGGCTCGGGCTCACCACCCTGACCATGGGCCGGATCAACGCCGACATCGGTCAGCCGATCTCCAAGAACGTCACCGACATCTACCGCGTCGCCGCCGGCCTCGAGGGCGAGCTCGGCGGGTCCTGGGGCTGGGACGCCTACGGCCAGTACGGCAAGGCCGACGGCAGCGTTGAGATCGCCAACTCCCGACTGCAGGCCCGCTGGGTCCAGGCCATCGACGCGATTTCCGGCGCCAACGGCGTCCCCGTCTGCCGCAATCCGGCTGACGGCTGCGTGCCGTTCAACATCTTCGGGCCCAACGCCGGGTCGGCGGCGGCGATCAAGTGGGTGACGGCCACCCAGTACAACTACAGCGTACGCGAGCAGACCGTCCTAGCCGCCAATCTGCACGGCGAGCCGATCTCCACCTGGGCGGGTCCCGTCGCCGTCGCGGCCGGCGCCGAGTACCGCAAGGAGAAGGTCGACAACACCTCCGACGCGCTGTCGCTAGCGCGGGCCTTCACCGTCGGCAACACCCAGCCGCTGGCCGGCGAGTATTCGGTCAAGGAAGGCTACGCCGAAATCGCGGTTCCGCTGCTGCGCGACGCGCAGTTCGGCAAGTCGTTGGATCTGAACGGCGCCATTCGCTACACCGACTACACCACCTCCGGCGGCGTCACGACCTGGAAGATCGGCGCGACCTGGGAGGTCAATTCCGAGCTCCTGTTCCGCGCCACCCGGTCGCGCGATATCCGCGCCCCAGGCCTCAACGAGCTGTTCTCGCCGGGCAACACGACCAACAACCAGGTGCTGCAGATCCGCGGCCCCACGGCGGGCACCTCGAGCCTCGCGGCGGTCACCGGCGGCGGCAACGTCAACCTGCGGCCCGAGCGGGCGAACACCTTCACCGGCGGCGTGACCTACCGGCCCAAATGGGCGCGGCTGCGGCTGTCGGTCGACTATTTCTCGATCAAGCTGAAGGACCAGATCGCCACCGCCGGGATCGACAACATCACCGACCGCTGCCGGCGCGGAAGTCAGGAGTTCTGCGACCTGATCACCTTCAATGCGGTCGGCACCATCACCGCCATCCGCAATCCGTCGGTGAACAACAACGAGTTCAAGACCACCGGCATCGATTTCGAGGCCAGCTATTCCCAGCCGCTCAGCGAGATCTCCGGCGGCCTGGCCGGAACCCTGTCGGCCCGGCTGTTCGCGACCCGGCTGTACGACTTTGCGATCACCGACCAGTTCGGCACCATCAACCGGGTCGGCCAGAACGCGCCCGTGCTGCTCGGCAGCACCGGCATGCCCGACTGGGTCGTCAACTCCACCCTGGCCTACGACGTCGGCCGTTTCTCCGGCTCGATTCAATGGCGCTGGATCAACAAGGGCGTGCTGGAAAAGACCTCCATCCCCGGCACCTCGACCGCGCGCCTGAACAACGAGCTGCCGAGCTACAGCGTCTTCAACCTGGCCGCCTCCTACAACTTCCTCAACGGAGACCGCCGCCGGCTCCAGCTCTATGGCGCCGTCAACAACCTCTTCAACAACGGCCCGCCGTCGCCCGTCGCCCTGGGCAACCCGGGCACGACCTACGACACCATCGGCACGACCTTCCGGGCCGGGCTAAGGTTCACCTACTAGTCAGGCGCGGCGCCCCTCGCCGGGGGGCGCCGACCCGGCGCGGCGAAACCATGGTTGTTGGAATTGGGAATGGTTCGATGACCCTGAAGGGCTTCACATCTCTCGCGCTCCTCGCGCTAGCCCTCGCCGGCCCCGCCCTCGCCGCCCCCGCGCCGACGCTGGAGGACATCCAATCGGGCGTCGCCTGGGACGGGCGCTGGCAGTCCACCACCAGCCGCGCGACCGCCAGAGGCCTACCAGAGGGCGTCCTGCCGCCCTATGAGGTGCTGCCCAAGATCGACGACTACCTCCAGCCCTGGGCCGCGACCGAGCACAAGCGCTGGGTGCATATGAACGACGAGGTGGGGGTTATGCAGATGGCGGTGCAGAACCGCTGCCTACCGCACAACATGCCCGGCGAGCGCCAGGAGAGCCGGCTCGCCCTCAACATCATCGCCCTGCCCAAGGTCTGGATGATCACCGGCCGCGGCTTCAACCACCGCCTCATCCGCATCGGCGGCGAGCATCCCAAGGACCTCAAGCCCAGCTGGCTCGGCGACAGCGTCGGCCATTGGGAGGGCGACACCCTGGTGGTCGACACCATCGGCTTCAACGACCAGGGCATGCTGGAGGACGGAGTGCATCACACCGCCCAGCTGCACATGACCGCCCGCTACCGGCTGTTCGAACTCGACGGCAAGCGGGCGATCCAGGCCATCTACACCTACGACGACCCCGGCTCGACGACCAAGACGTTGAGGTTCGCCCGCGTCCACGTCGAATCCGACAACGAGGTCGACCAGGAAGCGGCCTGCAACGAGAACAACAAGTCGCACTGAACCGTGCTCACTCAACAGCCGTCATGGCCCGACTTGATCGGGCCACCCAAGCGACGGTAGCGGCGACTGAAACCGTGCTTGGGTCACGCCCTTGGGCCTGTCCCGAGGGGCAAGTCGGGTGATGACGGTGTGGAGGATCGCGTCTCGAACCACGCACCCTGGCGACGATTTCCCCGGAACGCGCCGCGCCCGCCTGTTAGAATAAAGTATGGCGTTCCGTCCCCTCACCGGTCTGGCCCTCTTCCTCGCTCTCGCTTTGCCCGCCCGCGCCCAGGTTCCGGCCCTGCCCGATCCCGGCTTCAGCGATCTGGTGGAGGCGCTGGAGGTGGTCGCCCCGCCGCCCGGCCCCGCCCTCTGGCGCGCCAGGAAAGGCGATAGCGAACTGATCATCTTGGGCGGCCTCAGCCCCCTGCCCCACAACCTCGCCTGGGACACCGGGCGGGTCGAGCGGGCGCTCGACGGCGCGACCCAGCTCCTCCTGCCGCCGAGGGCCAAGGTCGGGCTTCTCGGCGCGCCCGGCGCCCTGATCGCCATGACCCGGCTGCGGTCGGGCGGCGCCCCGCCGGCCGAGGTCCTGCCCCCCGCGATCGCCGCCCGCTTCGCCCGCATCCGCGACGAGGCCGTCCGCCGCCCCGCCGACCGCTACGAGAAGTGGAAGCCCGCCGTGGCCGCGGCCATGCTGCTGCAGGACTACCGCGAGGCCGCGGGCCTCTCGGACGGCAAGCCCGCCACCACGGTTGACCGGCTGGCCCGGGCCAGGCATGTGCCCAGCCGCCCGATGTCGACCTTCAGCGTCGGCGGCCTGGTCAATCCGCTCGCCCGGATGAGCCCGCAGCAGAGCGCGGTCTGCGTCGGCGAGGCGCTGGACGAGATCGAGCGCGAGAGCGCCCAGGCCCAGACCCAGGCCGCCGCCTGGGCGCGCGGCGACCTCGGGTCCTTCCGCACCAGCCGCCCGCCCCTGCCGATGGAGGGCTGTCTCTCGGCGACCGGCGGCTATGGCGCGGTGCTGGAACAGGCCACCGCCGACGCGGTCAAGGCGATGCGCGAGGTCCTGGACCGCCCCGGCAAGACGGTGGCGGTGGTGGACATGGTGCTGCTGTTGCGGGCCAATGGCGTGCTCGACCGGCTGAAGGCGGGCGGGGCGGAGATTTCGGCGCCGCCTTAGCGACGCCCGGCCTACGTCATCCCCTGGCCGTCATGCTCGGGCTTGGCCCGAGCATCCAGAGCGTCGGAATTAGCAGGATAGGGCGGCGTATCTGGATCCTCGCGCCCCGCCCGAGGATGACGGCGAGTTATGGCCCTCAGTCCCCACCCACTTCGCCGATGTCGTCCCGCTCCAGCACCCCAGCCAGCTGCTTCCGCGCCCGGTAGATCCGCGTCTCGATCACCTTGACGTTGACGCCCAGGAGCTCCGCCGCCTCCTTCTGCGACATCCCCTCCAGCGCCGTCAGCACCAGCGGCTCGCGAAGTTGCCCGGGCAGGGCCGCGATGGCCGCCTCCAGCCTCTGCACCGCCTCATTGGCGCCGGCGGCGGTGTCGGGGCGCGGGCCGGGGTCGGCCACGTCCGGCGGCTCGGCGGCGGCGCCCAGCCCGATCGAGCCGAACAACGCCCGCCGCACCATCGCCTTGCGCGCCCGGTCGCGGCATTTGTTCAGCGCGATCCGCCGCAGCCAGACGTGAAACGGCCGCTCCGGATCATAGCGGCGCAGCGCCCCCCAGGCCGAGGTGAAGGTCTCCTGCAAGATGTCGTAGGCCTCTTCGGCGTCCGGCTGGTGGCGGCGGATGAAGCGGTAGACCCAGGCCTTGTGGCGGCCCATCAGCTCCCCGAAGGCGCGCTGATCCCCCGCCCAGGCGCGGGCGGCGAGGCCCGCGTCTATGGCGTCGCCGATTTCGTCCGCGTTCAAAGCAGGTCGGTGGTCAACGCCTGAACGACCTTCTGGTCGTAGCGGACCTGCTGCTCGGGCGTCAGCACGTCCCGGACCTCAAGCACATAGAGCACCGTCTGGCGCTGCAGCTCGCCGACCGAGGCTTCCAGATGGTCGATCGCGTTCTGGGCCTGGGGTCCGTAGGTCATCTCCTCGGACATGGCGCCGGCGAGTTCGACATTGGCCTGGCTGATCTTCACCCGCAGGGCGTTGCGGTTGTGGACGTAGCGTTTCTCGATGGCGTCGATGGCCTTGGTCTGGGCCGGGGTCAGCTTCAGCCCCATCACCAGGTCATGCACCGACTGGCGCAGCAGGGCGGGGTCCTGGCTGGCGCTGGCGGGCGCGATCGAGCGTGCGCCGTAGCGGGCGCCGACAAAGCCCGCGCCTCCCGCCAGAACGACCGTGAGCAGCAGGTTCAGCCAGAACCGGCTCAAGCACCCCCTCCGAGGCGCACCGAGGGGGCGAGATTGGCGCCGTCGGACAGCACCACCATCTCGCTGGCGCCCGGGCCTTGAGCCGCGCGGAGCGGCGCGCGCTCGCGCACCTCCCCGACCACCACGCCGATCACCAGGGCCAGGAGGGCGGCGCCGATCTGAACCTTCAGCCCGCCGCCGGCGGTTTCGCGCCTGCGGGCCTCGATCTTGGCGAAGACGTCCGATTCCAGCCCATCCAGGCCGTGATCCTGAGGCGCGGCGGACAGGGCGCCGAGCATCTGGTCGAGGTCCTTCTTCATTCCGCGCTCCTCAAAACTGCCGACGGGCGGACCTGAATCCGCGCCGTTCGATAAGACTATACGTAACCCGGATAGAAATCCCCCGTCGCCGCTTTTGCAATCCGCCCGCGAGGGGTAGCGGCCGCCCATGCGTAGAGGCTTGCGAGAGGGACAGCCTTGGGGCGATGTTCCTGCATCCGCTTGCGGAGCTCGACGTGATGAAAGCCAGACCCGTTCTCGCCAGACTCTGCATCGTCGGCGCCGTGCTGGCCGCCGCGCCCGCCTCGGCCCACCATTCGGGCGGGGTCTTCGACCGCAATTCAGAAGTGCGGCTGATGGGGATCGTCAAGGCGATCGAATGGACCAATCCCCACGCTTGGATCGAGATCAATGTCCCGAGCCCCGCCGGCAAGACCACCCAATGGAGCGTCGAACTCGACAGCCCCAATGTGCTGCGGCGCCACGGCTGGCAGTTGACTGACGTCAAGGCCGGCGACCGGCTGACCATCGTCGCCCACCCGACGCGGGACGGCCGACCGACCGCCGCCTACATCTCGATCCTGCTGCCTGGCGGCAAGATGCTGGGCCGCGGGGCAGCCTTGCCGCCTGGGGCCTGAAGCCTAACCGCAATTCCTTTTCCAAGCGCGCTTGCCACGCCTGGACGGCATGGCTATACCCCCCGCTCTCAGAGCGCCTGATCCGCGGTAGCTCAGTGGTAGAGCAGCCGGCTGTTAACCGGCTGGTCGTAGGTTCGAATCCTACCCGCGGAGCCAGCCCCCATTGATTTCATTTGGGAATTCATAGATGGCCATTTTTCTGGCCATCTCCTGAACATGTTCCTGTACATCTTGGTCGAGGCTGCCCTCGCCCACAGCATCGGCGCCGCCGAGCAGGCCTACCGCCGTGGCGACGCCCTTTAGAAGCGTAGGCGGCCAATGGCGGACTAGGCGACGCTCTGCGGCTAGGGACCAGCCCCCCACCCGGCCTTCGATCCCGGCGCCCGGGGTGGCGTATCCATACATACCGGCCTCACAAATGGGGCTGGGATTTAGGCTCGGCGTAATAGGCTGCCACCAGCTTGGCCAGGAGGCTCACGATGAAGCTCGGCTCGATAGCGTTAGCGGCGGCGGCGGTGGCGCTGGGTCCAGCGGCTGGCATGGCGGCTACAGCGCCCAAGAAGCCCACGGTGCCCGCTGCGGCACCGGCGATGTCTCAGTTAGATCAGGGCGTTGCCGCTTACGGCCGTGCCGATTATGCGACCGCCTATCGCATGTGGCGGCTCCTGGCCGATCAAGGGAATGCCGACGCGCAGTACTTCCTCGGTTACATGTACTCCGATGGCCAGGGCGTGGCGCATGACGACGCGGCCGCTGTCAGTTGGTGGCGCAAGGCGGCTGAGCAGGGGGTTGCCGAAGCGGCGTACAACCTCGGTGTGAGGTACGAGGATGGCCGGGGCGTGCCGCAGGACTACGTGGAGGCCCACAAATATTACAATCTTGCCGGGGCAGCAGGCATGCCACTCGCCCTAAAAAGCCGTGAAACCGTAGCCGCCAAGATGACCCCCGCCCAGATAGCCGAGGCGCAGCGGCTGGCTAGTGCTTGGAAGCCGACGAAGTGAGCATGGCCGGGCTTAAGCCCCTTCCGGCAGCCATATTCATCGCCCCCATGGCCGTCCTTGG
>CANJKM010000149.1 GCA_947474805.1 Caulobacterales bacterium
AAGCGGCCCAAGATCGTCGCCATCACCGGCACCAACGGCAAGTCGACCACGACCGCCCTCATCGGCCACATCCTGCAGGCCGCGGGCAAGGATGTGCGCGTCGGCGGCAATATCGGCTCGGGCGTCCTGGGCCTCGAGGACATGCACGGCGGCGCCGTCTATGTGCTGGAGCTGTCCTCCTACCAGCTCGACCTGACCTCCAGCCTGAAGCCCGATGTGGCGGTGCTGATCAACATCTCGCCCGACCACCTCGACCGCCACGGCGGCATGGAAGGCTATATCGCCGCCAAGAAGCGGGTTTTCCTGAAGCAGAGCAAGGGCGACACCGCCGTCATCGGCGTCGACGACAGCTGGTGCCAGCGGCTCTGCACCGAGCTGCTGCGCGCCAACGGCCGCACCATCCGTCCTATCTCCTCGGGCCGCTCGCTCGGGCAGGGGATCTTTGCGCTCCAGGGCATCCTCTATGACGCCACCGGCGAGCGCGCGGTCGAGATCGCCGACCTGACCCGCGCCCGCGCATTGCCCGGCCGCCACAACTGGCAGAACGCGGCGGCCGCCTACGCAGCCGTTCTGGCGCTGGGCCTCTCGCCGGCCGACGCCGCCGATGGCCTGTCGAGCTTCCCGGGCTTGGCGCACCGGATGGAAGATGTCGGCCGCATCGGCCGTGTCCGCTTCGTCAACGACAGCAAGGCCACCAACGCCGACGCCGCGCGCCAGGCCATGTCGGCCATCCCCAAATTCTACTGGATCGCCGGCGGCGTGCCCAAGGCCGGCGGCATTGAGCCCCTGCGCGACCTCTACCCCCGGATCGAGAAGGCCTATCTGATCGGCGACGCCGCCCAGGACTTCGCCGAGACCCTGGGCGGGGACGCGCCCTGGGTGATCTCCAAGACGCTGGAGGCCGCCGTGGCCGCCGCCCACGCCGACGCTTCGGCCGCGGGCGGAGAGGCGGTGGTGCTGCTCTCGCCCGCCTGCGCCTCCTTCGACCAGTTCGCCGACTTCGAGGCCCGTGGCGACGCCTTCCGCGACCAGGTCAAGGCCTTGGCCGGGGGCAAGCCGGCGAGGGAAGGCAAGCGGGCCTGACAGTCCGGCGACGTTTTTAAGACAATCGGCGACACCACCGATTAAAGCCCAGGCGACGATGCTGTCCCCGTGGCGTCGAGACCCAACATGCTGGTTATCCAGGACTTCGCGGAGCGGATCGCGCCCGTGCTCGACACCGAGCTCAACGGCGAGGTCTATGATCGCCTCCAGCGCGAACCCGAGCGCCTGGTCCTGGCAGTGGTCGATGCCGAGCACCGGCCCGTTGGCCTGATCGACCGCAGCGCCTTCGGGCTGAAGATGGCCGCGACCTATGGACGCTCCCTCTACGCCGGGCGTCCCGTCACCTTGCTGATGAACGCCAAGCCGATCGTGGTCTCCGAGGCCGTGTCGGTCGACAGCTTCCTCGGCCCGGCGCTGAAGAACAACGCCGGCTCCCTGCTGGAGGGCTTCATCGTCACCAGCCGGGACGGCCGTTACGTTGGGATCGGGACCGCCATTTCGGCGTTGAAGGCCGGCTATGCCCACAGCCAGGCACAGGCCGAGGAGCTGTCGCGCGCCGAGGCCGACGCCCGCGCCTCCGCCCGCGCCCGCTCGCAGTTCCTCGCGGTCATGAGCCACGAGGTCCGCACCCCCTTGAACGGCGTCCTGACCGTGGCCGAGATGCTGCAGGTGCGGATGACCCAGGACGAGCTGAAGCCCTATGTCCACACCATCGTCACCTCGGGCGAAACCCTGCTGCGCCTGCTCAACGACGCGCTCGACCTCAGCCGCGTGGAGGCCGGCGCCGGTCTCAGCCTGGTTAAGGCGACCTTCGCCCTTCAGCCCCTGCTGCGCGATATCGAGGTCCTATGGAGCGCCCGAGCGGAGCAGACCGGCGTGCGGCTCGTGGTCAACTGCGACCCCGGCGAGACCCGCTGGCTGAACGGCGACGCAGTGCGGCTGAAACAGGTATTCAACAACCTGATCGGCAATGCTTTGAAGTTCACCACCGAAGGCGTGGTCGTCGTCGACGCCCATATTGAGACAGGTCCCGGCGGGGCGCGGCTTGTCGGGGTCGTTTCGGACACCGGACCGGGCATCGCGCCCGACAAACAGAACTCGATCTTCACACCCTTCTCGCCCGACAGCGACACACTGGGCGGAGGGGCGGGCCTTGGCCTTTCCATCTGCCGGGAGTTGGTCGAAGCCATGGGCGGCCAAATATCGGTCGAAAGCCGGCTGGGCGATGGCGCGACCTTCCGTTTCGACGTTCTGCTGGAGCGTGCAGACGAGGCGGGGACGGCCGTCCCGGCGGCTCAGTCGGCGGCGCCGGACCGTCCGCTGCATATCCTGGTGGTCGACGACAACGAGACCAACAGACTGGTCGCGTCCATGCTGCTGGACGCCGCGGGCTGCACCTATGAGACCGCAGACGACGGCGAGGCCGCTGTCGCGGCGGTTCGGAATAGGCCATTCGATCTGGTGCTGATGGACGTGAAGATGCCTCGGATGGGCGGGCTGGAGGCCACTAGGCTGATCCGAAAATCGGAAGGTCCCGAACGTCTGCTTCCGATCATCGCCTTGACCGCCAACGCCGACCGGGAAGACGAACTTAAGTACCTCGGCGGCGGCATGGACGCGGTGGTGCGAAAGCCGATCAAGCCCACTGAACTCTACGCCGCCATCGCCGAGGCGCTCGAGGCCAGCAAGGCCTCCGCCCGCGCCGCAGCCTGAGCGGCCAGATAGGGCTTCAAAAACCTTCGCTTAACCCTAATCACCCATTGTCGACGAGCGCGGAGCCAGCGCGCGCCGGACCCTGATTTGATGACCTATCAGCCCCACGCCTTCGCCCGCACCGACCGGTCGCGGCTCGGCCTGTGGTGGTGGACGACCGACCGGCTGCTGATGTCGGCTGTGGCCATCCTGATCGGGCTCGGGGTCATGCTGTCCTTCGGCTCCAGCCCGGCCGCCGCCCAGCGCATCGGCCTGTCCGACCCCTTCCATTTCGCCCTGCGCCAGAGCGTCTACGCCGCGGCCGGTGCCTGCATCCTCCTGGCCGTCTCGATGTGTTCGCCGCGTGCGATCCGAAGGCTGGCCTTCTTCGTCTATGTCGCCGCCATCGGGATCATGATCCTGCTGCCCTTCCTTGGGCACTCGGCCAAGGGGGCGACCCGCTGGCTCGAACTGGGCGGCTTCTCGCTCCAGCCCTCCGAATTCATGAAGCCGGCTCTAATCGTCCTGGTCTCATGGATGTTCGCCGAGGCCCAGAAAGGCGAGGGGGTGCCGGGCGTCTCCATCGCCTTCGGCCTCTATTTCGTGGCGGTGGCGCTGCTGCTGATCCAGCCTGACATCGGCCAGACGGTGCTGATCACGATCGCCTTCGGGGCCGCCTTCTGGATGGCGGGGGTGCCGATGAGCTGGGTCATGGGGCTGGGCGGCGTCGGCATAGCCGGGCTCTGCTCGACCTATTTCCTGTTCGACCACGTCCACGCCCGGGTGCAGAAATTCCTCTCTCCCGATAAGGCCGACACCCACCAGATCGACCGCGCCGCCGAGGCCATCGCCGCCGGCGGCCTGATTGGGCGCGGCCCTGGCGAGGGCGTGATGAAGCGCCACGTGCCCGACCTACACACCGACTTCATCTATTCGGTGGCCGCCGAGGAGTTCGGCCTGGTCTTCTCGCTGTTCCTGATCTCGCTGTTCGGCTTCCTCGTCGTGCGCGGCCTCTATCGGGCGATGAAGCTCAACGACCCGTTCGAGCAGGTTGCGGCCTCGGGCCTGTTCGTGCTGCTTGGCCAGCAGGCCTTCATCAATGTGGCGGTGAATCTGAACATGATCCCGACCAAGGGCATGACTCTGCCGTTCATCAGCTACGGCGGCTCCTCCATGCTGGCCATGGGCCTGACCTTGGGCATGGCGCTCGCCTTGATCCGCAAGCGGCCCAACGCCTACGCCAATCCCGCGACCGCGCCCGCCGGAGCGGCCTTCGCATGAGCCGGCTGGCGGTCGTTGCGGCCGGCGGAACGGGTGGGCACCTGTTCCCGGCCGAGGCCCTCGCCAAGGCCCTGACCGCGCGCGGCTGGCGGGTGGTGCTGGCCACCGACGTGCGCGGGGCCCAATACGCTTCGGCCTTCCCCGCCGAGGAGAGGTTGGCCCTCGACGCGGCCACGTTCCGCAAGGGCGATCCAATCGGCATGGCCCGCGCCGGCGTCCGCATCGCTCTCGGCGTGCTCAATGCGCGCAAGGCCTTCAAGCGGCTCCAGCCAGCGGTGGTGGTCGGCTTTGGCGGCTATCCCTCGCTGCCGGCCCTGCTTGCCGCGCGCCAGCTGAAGATCCCCACCGTCATCCACGAGCAGAACGCGGTGCTGGGCCGGGTGAACCGTTTCCTCGCGCCGAAGGCCGACGCCGTCGCCTGCGCCTTCCCGATCCTGGAGAAGGCCGACAAGGACGTCCGCGCCCGGCTCCTGACCGTCGGCAATCCGGTGCGCCCCGAGATCCGCGCCCTGGCCGAGATCGCCTACGAGCCTCCCGGCGACAGCATCAACCTGCTCGTGACCGGCGGCAGCCAAGGCGCGCGGCTCCTCTCGGACATGGTTCCGGACGCCATCGCCCTGCTGCCCGAGCCCCTGCGGCTCAGGCTGCGGGTCCAGCAGCAGACCCGGCCGGACTCGCTCGACCGCGCCCGGAAGGTCTACGCCGACGCGGGCGTCGAGGCCGAGATCGCGCCCTTCTTCCGCGACATGGCCGGGCGGCTGTCCAAGGCCCATCTGGTCATCGGCCGGGCCGGCGCCTCGACCGTCTGCGAGCTGGCCGTGGCGGGCCGCCCTTCGATCCTGATCCCGCTGGCCATCGCCGCCGACGACCACCAGCGCTTCAACGCCAAGCTCCTGGCCGACGCCGGGGCCGCCGTGGTGATGAAGGAGAGCGAGTTGACCGCCGAGGGCCTGGCCCGCGCGCTGGAGGCCATGCTCGCCGATCCCGAGGCCCTGCGTGGACGGGCGATTTCCGCGCGAATGGCGGCCGAGCCCGACGCGGCCGAGCGGCTGGCCGATCTGGTGACGCGGACGGCGGGTTGACGCCGCTTCGCCTCCGACGGGAACGCGCGAGGCTTTTCCGGCGCTAGCGTTAACCTTGCGGCCTCATTTGGAGGCCCCCAATGAAGCTCGTTCTGCTTGGAAGCCTGTTCGCGCTCGGCCTTGTTCCCGCGACGGTCTCGGCTCAGGGAGTCGGCTTTGGCGTAGGCTCGCGCGGCGGAGCCTACTACGAATCTGGCGGTGGCTATCGCGGCGGCTATCGGCGCACGGTGACGGCGACCGCCTCGGCGAGCGCCAGCGTAGCGGTCGCACCGAGCGGTTACGGCAATCCTTCCTATGGGTACGGCTACGGCTACGCCTATCCGCAGCCCTATTCGTATCCGCAACCCTTCAGCTACGCCTACCCGACCGGCGCCTACGTCATGAGCTACAGCTACCCGGTCGTTCAGTCGCCTCCGACGGTCGTCTATAGCCAGGGCGGCTGTGGCTGTTCGCCGGTCTACAGCTACCAAGGCGATTACGGCTACCAGGGCGGCTACAGCTACGGCTGGTAGCGTCTAACCCATTATCTCACCGAAGTCCGAGGCCCGGTCCCCGAGCAGGAATCGCGGCCCCGCACCCGCGCGGGCGGCCCGATCGGCCGGGTTGTAGAGGGCGCATTTCTCAAGCGACAGGCAGCCGCAGCCGATGCAGCCGTCCAACAGATCGCGGGTCTGCTCCAGCATGGCGATGCGCTCGTCGAGCGCGCCGCGTAGCCGGCGGCTCGCCGCCTCCCAATCGGCGTGGGTGGGCGCGCGGCCCTCTGGCAGATGCGAGAGTTCGGTCTCGATCTTGGTCAGACTCAGGCCGAGCCGCTGGTCGATCAGCACGAACGACAGATTTCGAATGTCGGAGCGCAGGAAGCGCCGCTGGTTGCCGCCGGTTCGGATCGCCTTCACCAAGCCCCGCGCCTCGTAGAAGCGCATGGCCGAGACGGCCAGGCCCGTGCGGCGGGCGATTTCGCCAAGGGCCGGCCCCTGAACCACATCGGGGTCGAGGTTTCAGACCTGGACGCCGTCGAGGCCAAGGTCGTCGCCGCGGGCCTCAAACCCTTCTCCCACGCCGACTACGAGCCGGGCCGGCGGTTCTATTTCTTCTACCCGGACGGGATCGAATACGAGGTGATCAGCTATGCCGAGCGGCGCTGAAAGAACAGCCTCGCCAGGGCCAGCATCGCGCCCGGCGCCGTGATCAGCCACGGCGCACCCAGCAACAGGACGACGACGGAGAAGCGGGGATAGAAATAGGCTGTGGCCACCAGCGGCGAGACGGCGGCGTGGGCTAGGAGCCAGCGCCGCGGCCAGATCGCCTCGCCCTCTCCGGACAGCGACAGGCCGGCCAAGCCGCAGGCCGCGCCCATGCTGAGATAAGCCAGGGCGTCGACGGTCCAGAACAGCGAGTGGGGCGTGACCGCGAGGATGGAGCTTGACCGAACCCCGCCGGCGTAGGGGATCACCGTCCCGAGTTGGACGGCGTAGACCAGTAAGGCGAAGACGACATAGAAGCCCGCGAACATGACCGACGCTCGGCTCCAGACCCTTCGCTCCGTCGCCGCGTCCTCCGCCAGAGCCAGCATCGCCAACAGGAAGGGCGGCCCGATGCAGATCGAGGTCGCGTAGATCGAAATCTCGTCCGTGGGATAGCCAATCACACCCGCCAGCTGGAGCAACTGGGCGACGCCATAGCCGGCGATCGCCAAGGCGGCCGCGATGGCCGCCCAGAAGCCGATACGTGCCGTCGTGTGGGCCATGCTCCGAACTCCAAAGGACAACTAAGGTTGAGACTTTCGGACCGCTTTGACCTTGACCCTGGTCAAGCCTCCTCGAGTTCAGACGTACACTTGAAACACGCCCGTTTTGACTCGCGCGCAAATCGTCTAACCAAGCAGGATGAACCTGCGCCCGCCCCCGTTTCCGATCGGTCCTGTCCACTTCGTCGGCATCGGCGGCATCGGCATGAGCGGCATCGCCGAGATCATGCTGAAGACCGGCTATCACGTGACCGGTTCCGACCAGAAGGCTTCGGCCAACACCGACCGGCTGGCGGCGCTGGGCGCGACCATCCATATCGGCCAGAAGCCCGAGAACATCGATGGCGCCTCGGCCGTGGTCTATTCGACCGCCATCCGCCCCGATAATCCCGAATACGCCGCCGCCCGCGCGCGCCGTATCCCGCTCGTCCGCCGGGCCGAGATGCTGGCCGAGCTGATGCGGCTGCAATATTCGGTCGCGGTGGGGGGCACCCACGGCAAGACCACCACCACCTCGATGATCGCCACCCTTCTGGACGCGGGCGGGCTCGACCCGACCGTGGTCAACGGCGGCATCATCAACGCCTACGGCACCAACGCAAAAGTCGGCGACGGCGACTGGATGGTGGTCGAGGCCGACGAGAGCGACGGCTCGTTTCTAAGGCTGAAATCGACCGTGGCGGTGGTGACCAACATCGACGCCGAGCATCTCGACCACTGGGGCGACTTCGAAGCGGTGAAGAAGGGCTTCGTCGATTTCGTCGAGAACATCCCCTTCTACGGTTTCGCCGCCGT
>CANJKM010000150.1 GCA_947474805.1 Caulobacterales bacterium
GCTAGGACCAGCGCTACCGCCGCCGCTAACGCTATCGAGCCGAGCTTCATAGGGAGCCTCCTGGCCGTGCTGGCGGCAGCCTAGCTGCCCGGAGCTAAATCCTAAGCCCATTTGTACGGCCGGTATAAAGTTATACGCCACCCGGGGCCTGCGGGTTTGAAGGCCGGGTGGGGGGGCTTTCGGCCCTGATACGGCGACTGAGTTTCGCCCTCCAGGTATCGATATGGTATCGGAAGGAAATTCCCCGAACCGTGACGCCTAGGCGTCGCCTCGCAAATATTTGTTTTATTTGGAGGAAGATGGTGGACGCGACAGGGATTGAACCTGTGACCCCCTCGATGTCAACGAGGTGCTCTCCCGCTGAGCTACGCGTCCGCCGGGGAAGCGGGGATATAGCGGCGAGCCCGGCCGCGCGCAAGCTTGGCGAAAAGGGGCTCGCCCGGCTTTGAGCGATCAGTCGACCAGGGCCTGGATAAAGCCGGCCTGATAGGTCACGACCCCGGCGTGGGAGAGGGGCTCGTCGACCAGCAGGTGAATCTCTCCCCCCGTGTCGGTCCAGCGGCGGCAGAAGGAGATGTCCTCGCCGAGCAGCACCCCGTCCTCCCGCTGGAAGGGGGTGAAACACTGCAGGGTCGGGCCGAACGCCACCCCGCCGCCGTGTTGCAGGTTCTCGACCCGCAGTTCGGGGAAATGCCGGTTGAGGGTCTCGAACACCTCGCGCTTGATCAGCATCAGGCCGGTAGGGGCCTGTTTGACCTTCAGCCAGCTGTCGACGATCTCGACCTTGCCGCCGTCCATCTCGCCCACCGGCGGCCAGGTCAGGGCCTTGGCCAGGGCCTTTCCCACATCCTCGGTCCTGCGCGCCTCCTGGGCGAAGCGGTTCAGGTCGAGCTGGCGGCCGGGATAGGTGCAGGCGGTGAGCGGCGCGTCCTTCTGCAGCATCCGAAGCACCGCCTCGGGCCGGAAGCCGACGTCGGAATCGACGAACAGGAGATGGGTGTAGCTCTGGTCGTTGAGCACGGTCGAGGCGAACCAGTTGCGCGCGACCTCGATCCGGGCCACCGAAATGAAACTGACCTCGGCCTCGACGCCATAGGTCTGCAGGGCCTTGGCCAGGGCCATCAGGGCGTTGGCGCAGTTGACGCGCAGATAGTCGCCGTAGGTCGGGACGCCGATCAGGAGCTTCATGAAACCCGCTTTAGCAGGCCCGGGGGCGGCTGTTTAGGCCGCCATCATCCGTTCGACCTCGGCGACGATCTCGCGCAGGTGCACGGGCTTGGACAGCACCTTGGCCCCCTCGGGCGCCTGGCCGGCGGCAGCCAGGGCCACGGCGGCGAAACCGGTGATGAACATGATGCGCGGGGCCGGATCCAGAGCGGCGGCGAGCCGCGCGACCTCGATGCCGTCGTGGCCGGGCATGACGATGTCGGTCAGGAGCAGGTCATAAGGGCCGTCGTTCAGCGCCTCGACCGCCTCGTCGCCGTCGGCGCAGGCGACCACCTCATAGCCGGCCCGCTCCAGAGCGCGGGCCAGGAAGTTGCGCAGGCTCTCGTCGTCTTCAGCCAGCAGAATGCGGCTCGTGATCATCTCGGCGTCGGACATAGAGGCTCCCCCAAGTCACGAGACCCTACACGACGCTTCGTGAACGTGAGCTAAACCGCCAAGCGGCCGCGCAGCTGCGCCCTGGACGGGGGGAGGAAGATGAAGGCCAGACCCCGGACATCCAGACCCCGGACATAACGAAGGGCGACCCTTGCGGATCGCCCTTCGCCACTAGCCCCCTCTTTTTCTCGGCTCTAGCGGCTTGCGGCTTGCCGCACCGACGCGAACCGCGCGCCCCCTTGCAAACGTGGACGCGCCGACCTTCGCGGCTCTCACGCGGGCCGACAAGGCGGCGCGGCGTCGCGCATGCAAGATGCCTTAAGGATGTTGCGTTTGCGCCACATCCACGCGGGCGGGCCGGTGATCGAGGCGAGCGGAAAAGGGCGCGCATACGTTCCCGCATGCGCGCCCGCTCCTATTCGAAGCCGATGGGCTCCAGGCCTACGGCTTGTGCGGGAAGTCCGGCTTGTGGAGGATCTTCATAGTCGGGATGTCGGGCTTGTAGGCCGTGTGGCAGCTCTCGCAGACGTCGATCAGCTTGTCGCCGACCGCCCGGTATCCGGCGGCGTCCTTGGCCTGCGCCAGCTTCAGCGCCTCCATGCCCACCGCGGTCAGGTCGTCGGAGCGCTTCTTCCAATCCGGGTTGGCGGTCCAGGCGACGTCGCTCGGCCCGGTTCCGGCCAGCTGGATCAGCTTGCCGGAGGCGACCATCTGATAGGCGTGGTACTCGGCCTCGCGCCAATCGTCGTCGGTCTTGGGAACCTTGCCGTTGCCGACGTCGAAAATGTAGTCCGAGGAGTGGTCGACCAGGCCCACCATCACGGCGTTCAGGCTGATCGGCAGTGTCATCGCCGGGGCCGCCGCCGCGGCCGGGGCGGCCGCCACGGGTTCGGGCGCGGGCTTCTTGGCTTCGCAGGCGCCGAGCGCCAGGGCGCCCAGGGCCAGAACGGACATCGTCAAACTCGTACGCTTCATCATCGCAAGCCTCCCTTGTTGCCGCCGACAGGTCTCGGCGTCCGGTCCAGCGGAAATCCGCCGGGACGGAACTACTTGGTCGTCGTATTGGCCCCCGGAGCCGGTTCGGGCGCCGGGTACCAGAATTGTTTGTGGCAGGCCTCGCAGGCCTCATCGATCTCGCCGCCCGCCTCCAGCAAGGCGTCGGGATTCTTTGCTGCGGCGGCGGCGCGAACCTTCAGCGCCGCCGTCTGCAGGGCCAGAGCGTGCTTGAGGAAGTCGGGGCGGGCCGATTTCATCCGGGCGTCGATCTGATCGCGGGCCAGATTGCCCTCCTGGCCCTCGTCCTGGAGCTTGTTTCCGGCGACGGCGGCGACGCGGCCCTCCTGGGCGACCAGATTGGCGGCCTCGGCCAGGGTCAGGGCGCCCGCCTCGACCTTGGCCCAGTCGGCGGCCGCCTGCTCAGGCGTGGCCTTGGGCTTGGCGTCCGGCTCGGAGATCGAGGGCGGAAGCTTCCAGACCGTGTCGGCGCCCGGGGCGATGAGGATCTTCATCAGCTCCTGGATGCTGGCGACGGGCTTGGGGCCGGGCGGCGGCGCGGCGGGCGGCGGGGGAGCCGCCGGGCCGCAGCCCGCCAGAGCCAGAACCAAACCGAGAGCCGCGATAGCGCGTCCTTGACCCATGCGAAGCACCCCTAGCGTCCAATAAAAGTCATCAGGCATGCCCGGGCAAGCGCCTCATTGATCCGGCGCAAAACCCGGGTCCGAGGATCAGCTCGCCGGCACGACCGGCGGCTTCGGCGGCGCGGTGATCTCCGCCCGCAGCAGGTCGGCGTCGCCGGGCGTCAGCCAGCGCGCCTTCACCATGGCGTCGACCTCGGCCAGGGCCGTGGCGGCGCGGGCTTTCGGCGTGCCGTAGAGCTTCGTCAGATAGGGCCAGCTATAGGCGACCGTGCCGCCGATCTCGCGGCAGTTGCCCGGCCCCGGCGCGCCGAGCGCATCGGCCGAGATCGGCAGGTCGGCGTGGACCCCGCGCACGCCGCCGACAGCGATCCCGTTGGCGTCGAGCTCGACGAACCTACCGCCCGGCTTCAAGGCGATCCGGGGCGCGCGGGGCGGGGGCGTCCCGTCCCGGGACCAGGCCGCCAGATGCGAGAGGGCGGTGTCGAAGGCGTATTTCATCACCGGCAGGCCGCTCAGCTGGATCGCCGGGGAGCATTGGTTGGCGAAGGGCCACTCGGGCGCGCCCTGGGCGACGCCGGCCTTGGCCTGGTCCTCGAAGCTCGGGAAGCCGCTGTAGGCGTAGCGGTCGAGGTGGTTGCCTGCGGCGACTTCGTAGCGGCGATAGGGATCGGCCTTGTCGTCGCTGTCGTCGCGGCGGCTGGCCTGGAAGCCGACGACCTCGCCGGGGGCCATGACGGCGATCACCGGCACGCCGACGCCCTTGAGCGCGCCGCGCGGGTCGCCGGCCGGAACCGCCTGGCCGCAGTGGTTGAGCTTGGGGATGGCGGCGCCCTGGGTCTTGAGCATGAAGCCGTCATAGACGGGCTTGCCGCCCGGCAGGCGCAGCAGGGTCTGGAAGACGGTGGCGTAGGTGTTGGCGTCGCCGCCCTGCTCGGTCATGAACAGACGCCGGCTGGGGCCGTAGGCGGCGAGCGGATTGGTCGGGGAACTACTTTTTAGCAGGGCGCCGACCTGGGCCAGCATGTCGAAGCGCAGTCCCTCCTCGAGCGTATCGCCCGCCTCGCCCGTCTTGCAGGCGAGCGGCGTGGCGGGGGCGAAGGCGAGGGGGGCGTATCGGGCGGCGTCGAACTTCTTCAGGCTGCCGATCGACTTGGGCAGGGTGACGCCGACCCAGACGTCGCCGTCGCGGACGATCTTGTCGTGCAGATAGCCCCACATCATCGCCCAGTCGCTGGAGCGGGCGTCGAGCATGGGCTCGACCACCACCACGCCGCTGAATTTGGATTTGTCGGCGGGGCGGCGCACCAGGATGCGGGTGGCGTAGGGCGCGCCGCCGGACCTGATCTCGGGCCGTCCGTCCGCGCCCCAGTCGTAGACATTGGCCCGTCCGGAGACGAAGGCCTCGACCTCCTCATAGCCGACGGGCGCGAGGTCGAAGGGGACCATATTGTGGCGGGTGGCGAGGAAGGGATGGGCGGGGGCGGTCGCCGGTATCTCGCGCGCCTCGGGGACGGGGGCGATGACCGTCCGGGCGGCGGGCGCGGCCTGCGCCCCTCCCGCCATGAGGATCAGGGCGGCGCTCAGTCCCGGCAGTCGGCGCATGTCTCTCTCTCCCGTGGGCGGCGCTTCGGATGGCGGCGTCCCGGGCGCGATTGAACCCGCAAAGGGCGGGGCCGCACAAGCGATTGTGGAAGGAGGAGGTTGGAGCGGGCGGCGGGAATCGAACCCGCACGAAAAGCTTGGGAAGCTTTCAGGCTACCACTACATCACGCCCGCATGAGGGGCCTTCTAGCCCAGGCGGGCGGAGGCTGTCACCCCTCGGCCGTCACGGGGTCCAGACGACGAAGTCGCCGAGCGCCCGCCGCGCGGGGGAGGGCGTCGCGCCCTTGGTGATCGAGACCGTCAGGGCCTGTGCGTCCGGCCGCCGCCGTTTCAGCCGCTCGACCACGCCGAGCCCCTCGTCACTGTGGAAGGCGCCGTTCAGCTGGACGACGGTGGCGCCGGGCGTGAGACGCGCGGCGGCGCTCTCGGACATGGTCTCGTCCTTGGCGCATTGAGACTCGAACATCCGGCCGAGGTCCGGCCTTGGCCCCTTGCCGCCGTGGCCGGCCATCTGGCCCATCTCGGCGAGGAACTTGTCGCGGTAGACGCCGTCCGCGCACCGGAATTCGGCGGCGGCCTGGGCGCGTTCGGCGGCGGGCGGGACGTCGAGCGCCGCGAGGCCCTGTCTGGCGATCTTCGAGGCCAGGGGGCGGGGGATGTTGCCCGCCACGACCGGCCAGCCCCGCTCGCGGGCGAACTCCAGCAGCGGGCGGTAGTCCTCCTTGTAGTTGGACCAGGGCCGCGTCGTGGCGAGCATCTCGGCCTCGGTTGTCGTCCGGGCGGCGTAGGCGTCGAGGGCCGGTTGCACGTCGCGCTCGAACATCTCCATGACCAGGACGACGGGGCGGCCCCGGTCGGCCAGGGCGCGGAGCAGGTCCAGCTCCAGACGATGCGCGTCCTTGTCGTCGTGGAGCTCGCCCACGAACACCACGTCCGCTCGGGCGGCGGCGTCGAACAGCGCCTGGGAATTGGAGACGACGCCGCGCCGGGTGTCGAAAACGAGCGGATCGGCGGCGGCGGCCGCCGTGGGCGGCAGCAGGGCGAGGGCGAGAAGAAGCGGGCGGATCAAGGCCGGGCCATCAGCCCGCTAGCTCCAGGCCTTGAAGTGTTTGGAGAGCTTCAGCCCCTGGCGCTGGTAGTGGGAGCCGTCGAAGCCGTAGAGGCGGGTCGGGCGCTCGGTCAGGTTCTCATAGACCAGGCGGGCGACGGCCTGGCCGTGCTCCAAGAGGAAGGGGGTCTCGTGGCTCCGGACCTCCAGCACCGCGCGGCTGCCGACGCCGGCGGCCTCCTCCGTCCCGAAGCCGGGGTCGAAGAAGCCGGCGTAGTGGACGCGGAACTCGCCGACCGAGGGGTCGATCGGGGTCATCTCGGCGGCGTCGAGGGCCGGGATCTCGATCGCCTCCTTGGAGGCCAATATGTAGAATTCGCCCGGATCGAGCAGCAGTTCGCCGACGCCATAGGGGTTGAGCTTGGGGACCAGAGGTTCCCAGAAGTCCCGGGGGTCGTGGCCGTCCTCGCGATCCAGGTCGATAACGCCCGCGTGGCGGCGGCCGCGGAAGCCCGCGAGCGAGCCGGCGGTCAGGTCGACCCCGACGGTCTTGACCTCGCGCTTGACCGGCGCGCCCTGCTTCAGCCGCAGCTGGTTGAGGCGGGTTCCGCTGCGGACCAGGACCGAGAAGGTCTGGGGCGCGATCTCGACATAGAGAGGGCCGCTGTAGCCCTCGGCCACGTCGTCGAACTGCGGCCCGCCGTCGGTGAGCAGCCGCACGAAGACATCGACCCGGCCGGTGGAGCTCTTGGGATTGGCGCGGCCGGCGACGGCGGGCGGCAGATCCAGGCGCTCCTGCAGTTCGGCGATATAGACGCAGCCCTTCTCCAGCACGGCGCCCTTGGAGAGGTCGAGCCGGTGCATCGCGACATCCTTGATGCGCTCCATCACCTTGCGCCCGCCGGGCAGGAAGGAGGCGCGCACCCGCCAGGCGTATTGGCCCAGGCGCAGGTCGAGGCTGGCCGGTTGGACCTGGTCGGGCAGGAAGGGGGTCTCGGCCCCGACCGCGCCCGATTGAATCAGGGCCTCGATCGATTGGCAGGGCAGGATGCCGTCGGGCTTTCCGGCGAAAATATTGGCTTGGCTCATCGTCGGGCCACAGTCGCGGACGATCGGGCCGATGGCAAGCGGGGCGCGGCCTTTGAGCCGGGTCAATGCGCGCGGGGTCCGGGCTCGGGATAGTTGCGCTAATTAAGAGGATCAGACTTTCATGACACGCTCCGCCGCCAACCCTCGCGCCAAGACCGTGATCGCCGCCCTGCTCGCCGGCGCCGCCCTGATGTCGTCCGGCGGCGCGGCCCTGGCCCACCATTCCTACGCCGCCTTCGACCGAAACAAGACGGTGGAGATGACCGGCACGGTGAAGTCGTGGGAATGGACCAACCCGCACGTCTGGCTGACCCTCAGCGTCCCGCAGAAGAAGGGTGCGCCGGTCGACTGGGCCTTCGAGGGGCTCGCCCCCGGAACCCTGCGCGGCAAGGGCTGGACCCGCACCCTCATCAAGGAGGGCGACAAGGTGACGGTGGTGATGAACCCGCGCCGCGACGGCACGCCCGGCGGCGCCCTGGCCAATGTCATCCTGTCCAATGGCGCCAAGCTCGGCGCTGAGAATCCGGCGGCGCAGAAACCCTGATTTGAGAGCGCGCCGCTCGGCCCGCCCGTCTATCGCGCAGCCTCTATTGGCAATGCGGCCGGGCGCCGGTAAAAGGCGGCTTCCTTACCCAAGGGCCGCCTTAGCTCA
>CANJKM010000151.1 GCA_947474805.1 Caulobacterales bacterium
CTCAGGCTTTGGCGACCGCGGCTGAACCGACAGGCCTTGAACAGGTGGTCGTGACCGCCACCCGCCAGGTGGACACGGTCAACCGCGTGCCGCTCTCCATTTCCGCCTCCACCCAAAAGACCCTCGACCAACAGGGGGTCCGCTATTTCAGCGACCTGACCAAGACGGTGCCGGCACTGACGATCGTCGGCGGCGTCGCGGGCAACGCCACCTTCGCCATCCGCGGCATCGTCGGCACCGTCGGCGCGGCAACCACGGGAGTCTATCTCGACGACACGTCCCTGACCAAGCGCACCAATTCCGGGGGTTCCAACCTCGCCGGCGCGCCCATCCCTCTGTTGTTCGACCTTGAGCGGGTCGAAGTCCTGAAAGGACCGCAGGGCACCCTCTACGGCGGCTCGTCGCAAGGCGGCACCATCCGTTTCATTACCCCGGCCCCCAGCCTGACCACCCGGTCGGGCATGCTGCGCGCCGACGTCAACCATATTTCACATGGCGGCGAGAGCCTCGAGCTCGCGGGCGCCATTGGCGGTCCGATCGTCCAGGACAAGGTCGGCTTCCGCGTCAGCGCCATCATGCGCAACACGGCGGGGTGGATTGACCGGGTCAGCGGCTATCAGCCGGGTCGCGTAGTGATCGACAAGGACGCTAACGAGCGCAAGGAGTGGGCGATCCGCGGCGCCTTACTCTGGCAGTTCAGCGACAACTTCGGCGCAACTCTGACCGGTTATCACTCGGACTCCAAAAGCCCGGGCGGCTCCGACGCCTCGACCGTTGTTTACGGCGTGAATGGGGCTCCCGCCGCCGCGGGCCAGACCTACACGACCCCGGCGCTCTGCTTCAACAACAACGGTCGCGCGCCGACCAGCGGCGCCGCTCCCGCCGCAGTCGCCTGCCCGACCGGGCCCTTACCTGCAGGCTTTTTCCAGCGGCAGTCGTTCACCTACGGCCCTTACAACCTTGGAATGTACGCGTCGCTTTCACCTTACGAGCAGCGTGGCGTGGGCAACAACACCGAGAACACGATCATCGCGCTGACCATCGACGCCTCTGTCGGCGCCTTCGATCTCAAGTCGATCACCTCCCTTCTGTACGACAAGACTCATGGCCTCAGCGCTGAAGGCTACGACATACTGCGCACCCAACCGACGGTGGAGAACCCCGGGCGGATCGGCTTCCCGCTATGGGCCGCCGAGCCCAACTACGCCGGCCTGTTCGACAGCTACAATATCCGCAACGGCGTCTCCCAGGAGTTCCGTGTGTCGACGGCCTCCGACCGCCGCCTTGCCTTCGTGGGCGGTCTCTATTTGTCCAGCGCCACGATCAAGAACGATTGGCACGTGCGCGGCCAATACGACCGCACCTATCTGCAGTTCTTCGGCCTGACCGCCTCGCAGCGTTACGCTGGACAGACGGCCGCCCAACCCAACGTCATGTCTGAGTTGCACGCCCGCCTGACCGACAAGGAAGTCGCTGGCTTCGGCGAGGTGACCTTCCGGCTAATCGGCAATCTGAAGCTGACTGGGGGCCTGCGGGTCTCGCGGACCGTCTTCAATTATCAGCAGTCGAACTTTGGCTTCTACAACGTCGGTCGCCCTCGCATCGACTCGCCCGGCGCCGTCATCGACGGCTCAACGAAGGCCACTCCGATTACGCCCAAGTTCGGCGCCCAGTACGAGTTCTCGCCGAACAAGATGGTCTACGCCAACGTTGCCAAGGGCTACCGCCCCGGCGGCCTGAATGCGCCGCTGAACCCCGCCTGCGCCTCGGGCCTGGCCCTCTACGGCCTGACCGTGAACGACATCGCGCTCGCCTACGGGCCGGACACGGTGTGGAGCTATGAGACCGGCGGCAAGTTCCGGATGATGGACAACCGCCTGCAGGTCAACGTCGCGGCCTTCAAGATCGACTGGAGCAATATTCAGACGACACAGGTGGTCGCCGGCTGCCCTGGGTGGAACCAGAACGGCGGCAGCGCCTCGAGCAAGGGCTTCGACTTCCAGGCCGAGTTCAAGCCGATCCGGCCGCTGCTGATCACCCTGGCGTTCGGCCACACCAACGCCAAATACAGCGAAGACGTGCTCGGGCCGCAAGGCAACGGGCAGAAGGTCGTCGCCTTCAACGCCGGCGACCCGATCGGCGTGCCGACTTGGCAGGGCACCCTGGGGGTTCGCTACGACTTCGAGGTCGGCTCCTTCCCGGCATTCTTGCGGGCCGACTACCAGTATCAAGCGCCCTATCTGCGCGGCTCGTCGTTCGGGACGATCACCTACCAACTCTCGAACCGGAAGGTGAAGGAGGAGGACACCCTGAACGCCCGCGCGGGGGTCACTGTGCAAGATGTCGAGATCAATCTGTATTCGACCAACGTCCTCGGCTCTAAGGACATGGTCGGCGCCGGGGGCAACGGTCGGGCTTCCTGCCTGGCGGCTGGCGGGGTGGCCTGCACGGCCTACGGCAGCTTCAACCCGCTAGTGCAACAGCAGTTCGTGCGGCCCCGGGTGGTTGGCGTTCAAGCCACCTACCGATTCTAGCAGCCTCCAAGTCTGATCGACCTCCCCCCAGGGGGAGGTCGATCAGCTCAATAGCGTCTGTCGAACTTTACGTTCACCTCAAGACTTCTTCGCGTTCGTCTTCTTGCTCTTGACGGCATCGAGGCCGATGCGGCGGCCGTAACGCAGGCGTGGCAAATTCCTAAAGTAGCGACTGGGCGGTTAGGCCGACGGCCAACAAGATCTCTTGAGGAGACGACATGAAGGGTACTGTGTTTCTAGGGCTGGGCCTGGCCATCTTGCTGGGATCGACCGCCGCCGTGGCGGCGCCCGCCGGCTATGTCCCGCCGCGCATCAAACAGACCCCGGCGAACCGTCCCGACTGGACGGGCATCTGGCACCCGGCCGAGCGCAACATCTTCGACCCGGAGGCCTTCACCGACCCACGCAACAAAGGCGAGGTCAACGACGCCGCCTATATTCGTGAATTCCCGCCCTACAACGCGGAGTGGGAGGCCAAGTATCTGGGAAAGCTGGCGGATAACAAAGCCGGCAAGCCCACTGACCCCACTGCAAGCTGCCGGCCCGGCGGCATGCCGCGGATCATGACCTCGCCTTATCCAATGGAGTTCATGATCCAGGCCGACCTAACGGTGGTGTTGCACGAGCTGTCAAGCCAGGTGCGCCGGATCTTCACCGACGGGCGCCCCCATCCGGCCGCTGATGACCTCGATCCGACCTATATGGGCCACTCGATCGGCTACTGGGAGGGCGACACTCTTGTGGTCGATACGGTGGGCCTGGTGGGTCACACCGTCTATGACGTAACCGCCGCGCCCCACAGCGACCAACTGCATCTGACTGAGCGCATCCGCCGGATTTCCCCGACGCAGATGGAGGACGTCATCACGGTGACCGACCCGGTGGCCTTCACCCGGCCGTGGACAGTGCATCGCCACTACGACCTCAAATCCGACTGGCAGATCCGCGAGTACGTCTGCGAGGACAACAACCGCAATCCGATCCTGCCAGACGGCACCACAGGCTTACTGCTCAAGGCGCCCTAGGAAGCGGGATCGCGATTACCTCAAAGCCGCTCAGCTTAGCCCCCTCGGCTAAAGCTGCCGCCAAGTTTAAGCAACGCATGTGGCAGTCGTATCGAGAGTTTGTCGATGTAACGCGGGCCGGGCGGCGCCAAAAGACGCCCATGAAAACCGCGGCAGGACAGCCGCAACTCAAAGCGCTACGGGGAGAGAGAGATGATGCGAGACTCGGTGCGATTTGCAGTTGGCCTGTTGATGGCGTCGGCCCTGACGGCGCCGGCCGGAGCGGCGCCTGCGGGCCTCACCGCCCCGGTCCCGAACGCGCGCGAACTGCCGACCACGGCGACCTCGCACCCCTATGTCGCCTCCAAGCACAATCTGGTCCCGCTCGACCTGGCAACCGTCGGCTACGAGGAGGTCGAGACGCTCGTCTCCGGCAAGGCCAACGTCTACGACTGGGGCGCGGCCGGGCGGCCGGCGGTGAAGACGGCGGACGTCCCCTACGCCACCCGCATCCTGGTGCGCCGGCCCGCCGACAAGGCCAAGTTCAGCGGAAATGTGGTGGTCGAGCTGATGTATGACGCCCGCTCGGCCGATTGGGCGATGGTGTGGGGTTATCTCGCGCCCAAGACGGTCCGCGATGGCGACGTCTGGGTTGGGGTGACCCTGCCCAAGTCGACCATCGCCTTGAAGAAGTTCGACGCCGTTCGCTACGCCGACGTCGGTTTCGCCCCGCCCGCGCCGCTCGGCTGCAAGACCGGCGAGGGCGGCGACACCATCGAGGAAGGGCTGCGGTTCGACATGCTGGCCCAGGTTGCGGCCCTGCTGAAGAGCGCCGCAACCGGCAATCCGCTGGCGGGCTACGGCCCTGACCGCCGCCTGTTCATGGCGGAGCAGGGCGTCGACATCGCCACCTACGCCAACCTCTTCCAGCCGCTGGTACGGCTGGCGGGCGGCGCGCCGACTTATGACGGCTTCATCCTGAAGGGCAACCAGGCCGGGGTGATGGCCAAGCTGAACCATTGCGCCCAGACAGTCCCCGCCACCGACGCGCGGGCGACCTTCCGGCCGAACGGGACGCCGATGGTGACCCTGCTCTCGCCAGGCGAGGTGGTCGGATCGCTGGCCACCCAGCGCGCCGACAGCGACGACAAGGCCGACCCCTACCGCCGCTACGAGGTCGCGGCCGGCAACCATCTGGACCACTGGTCCTACATCGGCTTCCCGAGCCTGGAGGATCAGCAGAAGGCCGGAGTGCTGCAGGGCACGGCCGACTGGCCCTTTACAGCCCGCTGCACGCCGGAGACCCGGCTGAGCGTCAATCCGGTGATGCGCTACATCTGGGGCTCGACGGTGACCAACCTGGGCGCCTGGGTGAAGAACGGCACGCCTCCGCCCCGTGGCGGGCGGATCGCGCTGAAGCCAGGTCCGAATGGGACCCAGCTCGTGCAGCTCGACGCCAAGGGCCACGCGGTGGGCGGGGTACGGACGGTCTTCTCGGACCTGCCGACCTCGGTCGATGCGCTGAGCGCCCCGGGGCCCGGCAACTGTCGCGAGATCGGCGACACCTATGAGTACGGCTGGGCCTATCTGAACAGCCTCTACGGCTCGCCCCAGGCCTATACGAGCAAGGCGCGGGCCAGGGTCGACGCCGACGCCAAGGCGCGCTGGCTGACCGCGGGCGACGCTGCGGCATGGAAGGCGGAGCTGGCCGCCCCGGTCGAGCCGCCGGTGGTGCCTGCCAGTTAGGCGGGCCCCAGCCCGGCCATCTTGCGCTTGATATAGAGGGCCATCGGCACGGTGAAGAAGGCGTGCGAGACGAAGCCGCCGAGAATGACGTTGGGGTCTACGTAGTTGGGGTGGACCGGCGTCGCCGACATAATGGCCAGATGCATGACGATCCAGGCGAGCACGGCGTAGAAGAGGGCCACAAAGGTGGCCTCAAAGCCGCGCTTGCGGAACCACGGCCAGATCAGCGCGAACAGCACGCCCCAGGCGCAGCTGAAGCCGAAATGGATGGCCGTGCCGATCACCGCCGATATGGGCCATCCCAGCGAGGCTTTGACGTCCTGGCCGAACACCAGGCCGGTGGCGTTGGCCGGCAGGCCCGATAGCGGCATCAGGTGCTGGATGTTCACCCAGACCACGATCTCATAGATCCAGATGATGAGGCCGCCGATCAGCCCGCCGAGCGCGCCGATCCGAATAGTCCTCGCCCTGTCGGTCATAGCCCCCTCCCCGTTTGAGTGTATTGGGCTGACTGCTTCTCTAAGTGCCGTGTGATCAGGGCGATGGAGATGAAGCAGAGGCCGATGGTCAGGACGATGCCCTGGAAGAAGCCGGAGAAGCCCAGGGCCCGCAGAGCGCCCCTGTCGCCTAGCGCGGAACCTTACGCGCGTGGAGTTCGATCCAGTCGACCCGCGAGGAGCCAGCCTGGACGCCGTGGCCGCTACCTTGAGTGAGGTCGCTCCAGCCGATCTCGTCGACCTTGGAGATGTCCACGGTGGCGAACATGCCGCCGCCGGCCGGCTCCAGGTCGTTCATCGACTTCTCATCGATCTGACGCCAGCGCAGATCAGGAAAGATCATTTCCGAGACGTTGTAGTCGGTCGAGGGGCCGTCGACCGACCTGTCGCTGGCGTAAAGCTTGCCGTCGGGCGTTTTGATGATGAGGTGCAGGTGGTGGTAGCCGCTGACCTTTGTCCGCCACACCACTTTCGCTAGCCCGCGCAGGTCGTAGGAGAAGCCGGGCTGACTCAAGGTGTAAGCGCAGGCCTGCAGGCAGGAGCCGCTCCAGATGAAGGCGCCCAGGTTGGGCGGATTGGGGTGCCAGGTCTTGTCGTAAAGTCCCTTGCCCGGTCCGTATTGGTTGGAGACCAGATCCTTGTTTTGCAGGCTTTCGGCGTTGGCCGGCTCCTGGGCCTTACCCTCGCTGAACTCCTCGCGAAAGGCCAGCGGGGGCCGGTTGTTCTCGGGATGCAGTTTGGGGTCGACGGCGGCGAGGGCGACGGTTGCTGCGGCGGCGGACAGAAGGTTGAGCGCAAGCCCGAAGGCGAAGACGGGTCGTTGCATGGAAATTCTTCCAGTCTTGTTATTGGCCTGGTCCCCGAAAGGCCTACGGCGGAAAGCACACTGTGCCGCCCGACGCCGGCTTGCGCAATCTGTCGTGTTGCGGCCCCTAGCGCGCAACCCGCTTGCCGTAGGGTGTTGTCAGGTTAACCGCCGCTGGGCGCACCGCCCATCCGCACTCCGCTCCGTCGGTCAGGCGGCGGCCGCCCAGGTCCTATGGGCCTCGGCCCGCACGCGCCGGCCCACCTGCACAGCGCCCCATTTGTGAGGCCGATATGTATGGATACGCCACCCGGGGCCATCGGGTTCGAAGGCCGGGCGACGCCCTACCCGCAGAACGTAGCCCAGTCGGCCATTAGCCGCCTGCGCTTCTCCAGGGCGTCGCCACGCCGGTAGGCCTGCTCGGCGGCGTCGCCGATGCTGTGGGCGAGGGCGGCCTCGGCGACCTCGCGAGGGTGGTCGGTGTTCTCTCCGGCCCAGTCGCGGAAGGCGCTGCGCATACCGTGGACGGTGTATTGGCCCATCTTCATCCGCCGCATCAGCATCTCGAACGCCATGTTCGACAGCGACGCCCCGGCCTTGCGGCCCGGCAGGATGTGAGCGCCCGGCTCTCCGGGCTCGAGCGCCTGCAGGACCTCGAGCGCTCGCGCCGACAGCGGGACGCGGTGTTCGCGACCGGCCTTCATCCTGTCGCCGGGGATCGTCCAAACCTTAGCGTTCAGGTCGAACTCGCCCCAGGTCGCACCCAGAACCTCGCCCGTCCTGGATGCTGTGAGAATGAGTAGCTCGAGGCCAAGGGCGGCGTGCGAACCGTAAGCACGAAGCGGCCTGATGAACTCGGGCATCTGCCCGAACGGCAGGGCCGCATGGTGGCCCCGTACAAGACGCTGACGCTCCTCTAGTAGGTGTTCGAGGTGGCCCCGCCAAAGGGCGGGGTTGGCGCCCGTCCTGGAACCCTTGGC
>CANJKM010000152.1 GCA_947474805.1 Caulobacterales bacterium
CAGCAGTTCGGCGAAGCCAACCTGTCGGGCGAGCCCTTCTCGACCTGGGCCGGCCCGGTCTCGGTCGCCGTCGGCGCCAGCTGGCGCCAGGACAAGGTGCTGCAGAAGGTGGACGCCATCTCCCAGGCCACCGATTTCGACAACCAGAACCCCAAGAACTACGCCGGCCAATACTCGGCCAAGGAGTTCTACGGCGAAACGGTGGTGCCGCTGCTGAAGGACCAGCCCTTCTTCCAAGCGGTCGAGTTCAACGGCGCGGCCCGTCGCACCGACTATTCGACCTCGGGCGCGGTGACTACCTGGAAGGCCGGCCTCACCTGGCGGGTCAACGACCAGCTGCGTTTCCGCGGCGCCATCTCCCGCGACATCCGGGCGCCAAACGTCCTGGAGCTCTACGGCGTCGTCCAGGCGGTCTCGGGCGTGACCAACCCCTATACGCGGGTGGCGTCGGGCACCATCCAGCAGGTCGTCGGGGGCAACCCCAACCTCCTGCCTGAAAAGGCGCTGTCGAAGACCGTCGGCGTGGTGTTCGAGCCGAACTTCTTCCCGCGCTTCCGGGCTTCGATCGACTACTACAAGATCAAGATCGACGGCGCGATCGCGACCTATACTCAGCAGCGCACGGTCGACAACTGCAAGACCGAATCGGACGCCGGTGCGCCTGGCTTCTTCTGCAGCCAAGTCCAGAGCAACGGTCAGTACAACAACAACTATGTGATCTTCGGGCTGAACACTATTCCGTTCAACCTGGTGAAGCAGACGGCCGAAGGCATCGATTTCGAGGCCCAGTACAGCTTCCCGCTATTCGGCGGTAACGTGGACCTGCGCGGGTTCGCCACCTATTCGACCGACCTGACACTTTATGACGTCTCCTCGCGGACCCAGTACTCCGGCTCGATCGAATATGTGTTCAACGGCCTGGGCGGCACGCCCAACTGGACCGGCACGCTCAACACCACCTACAGCTACAAGCGCGCGGTGCTCTCGCTGCAGACCCGCTATATCGGCGGGGCCAAGATCAACACCCAGTTCGTCGGTCCGGACGATCCGAACTACAGCCCGGCGCTGTCGAACTCGGTCAACATCAACTATGTGAAGACCCGGCTATATTTCACCCTGTCGGCCACCTACGACATCCTCAAGGGCGACAACGGCCGCAAGCTGCAGGGCTATGCGATCGCCGAAAACCTGCTGGACAAAGACCCGCCCTGGCAGATCGGCACGGGCGCCGGCACCAACGGCCAGTTCTACGACACCCTGGGACGCACCATTAAGGTCGGCGCGCGCTTCAGCTTCTAGTCGAAAGACGACTGAGAGACGGAACAAGGGGGCGGCCGGCGACGGCCGCCCCTAGCCGTTTGGGGCGGGCGCCATGGCCGGCCCGGGCTGGCGGCTCTACGGGCGGGATTTCGCAGCCCTGCGCTGGTCGTCGGATTTCGCGAAGCCGCGGCCAAAGGCGTCAATAGGTCGGAACGTACATCTCCGACCGGATGCGCCGGCCCTCGGCGGTTCTTAACCAGTGAGCCAGGAAGCGTCCGCCGATCTCGCGGCCGCCAGCAGGGTCAATATCCCAGGGCGAAAGCGCTACTGGTCCGCATAGGCTCGGACCACGCTGTAGAGGAAGGCGCGGCCGTCCATCACCGAACGGACGCTGATGTGCTCGTTTAGCCCGTGGATATTGCCGCTGTCGAAACCGCGGAACATGCCCGAGACGCCGTAGGTCGGAATGCCGACCGCGATGAGGCGGCTGGCGTCTGTGCCGAAGGTCTCTTGCATCGGCAACACCGGAACGCCCGGAAAGACCTCGGCGGCCGCCTTGCGGATCGGTCCCATCATGGCTTCGGTCAGGGGCGGAGCGCCCGGCCGGCCGACGCCGCCGAAGACTGTCATCTCCATCTTGGCCTCTGGCTCGGCGGCCGCCCGCAGGACCTGGGCCTTCAGGCTCTCATAGTCGCCGGGCTGCAGCAGACGGCAGTTGATCGTCGCTTTTACGCGTTGAGGCTGGGCGTTGCCGGCGTGGCCGCCCTCGATGAGGGTGGGAATGCATGTGGTGCCCAGCATGGCGCTCCAGGCCGGCAGCTGCTTGACCGTCGCCGCGGCTGCCGCGTCGTTGGGATTGGCGAGCAGCGTCTGGATCGCGGCGCCCCGATCGCCGCCGATGCGAGGCGCTATACCCATGAAATAGGCGCGGTTGTGGGCGTTGAACTCCACCGGGTAGTCGATCTGATCCACCCGGGTCAGCAGGGTGGACATTCGGCTGATCAAATTGTCAGGACGGGGTTTGGAAGAGTGTCCGCCGGGGCCGGTCAGTTCGAAGATGAAGCTGGCCGAATCCTTCTCGGCGCCCATCACCGTCACGGCCAGCCGCCGCCCGGCCTCGTCAAGTTCGCCGCCTCCGCCTTCGGTCAGGGCGATGCCCGCGTCGATAAGGTCGCGGTTGTGTTCGACCAGCCAGCCGGCGCCGTTGGTGAAACCGCCGCCTTCCTCGCCGCAGGTCAGCGCCATCTTCACGGTGCGTTTCGGACGGATCTTCTCCTGCTGCATGCGCAGCAGGGTGTCGACCCAGGCGGCGTCCTGGGCCTTCATGTCGGAGGTCCCGCGCCCGTAGAACTCGCCGTTCTCCTCGATCAGCACGAAGGGGTCGCGTGTCCAGTCCTCGCGCCTGGCGTTGACCACGTCGATGTGGCCCAGCATCAGCACGGCCCTGGCGGCGGGGTCCTTGCCCGGATAGGCGGCCACCAGGTTGCCGGCCTTCGGGTCGTTCGGCGGAACGATGACGCGCAGGTTCTCGGCCGGAAAGCCGGCTGCCTTCATCCGCGCCGCGACCTTCTCGACCAGGACGGTGCAGTTGCCCGTGGCGCCGCTGGTGTCGGTTTCGACCATCTCCTTGTAGATGGATCGGAACTGAGCCTCGCCGGCAGTCGGAGGGGCGGCCTGGACCGAACCGGCCGCAAGCAGAAGGGCGGCGCCGAGCAGCAGGCAGGGACCCGCCGCCCATTTCAAATTGCTCATCCTACCCTCCACCCCGGCCTCACCGCGCTATCAGCGGATTGGAAATAGTTTACAAAGTCCACTTTGATTAGGAGAGGACGCCCAGCCGCTTTCCCGCCGCCCTGGCCGCGAGTTTTGCGCCGGCGTCCATGCCCTCGCGGGACTTCAGAACCTTGGCCGTCAGTTCCGGCCCGGCGCCCGCCGGCATGCCGGCGTGGAAAGGCGGCTCCGGAGCATACTGAAGGAAGAGCTGCACCCGTCTGGCGGTCTCTTCGTCCCGGAGGGCGGCGACCAGGGTCAGGCCGAAGTCGAGACCGGCCGTCACGCCGCCGCCGCTCATACGGTTTCGATCAACTACGACACGATCCATCGACGGGATGGCGCCCATGTCCGCCAAGAGCGGAACCACCGCCCACAGGGAGGTCGAGCGGTAGCCTTTCAGGAGCCCTGCCGCCGCCAATACGAGCGAGCCGGTGCAGACGCTGGTGACATAGCGGGCGTGCTGACCGCAGTCGGCGAGGAAGGCCAGGACCTCCGGATCGTTCATGCAGGCCGTAGTGCCGATGATGCCGCCGGGCACGAACAGGACGTCTACGTTCCTCGGGCATTCGGAGAAGGTCATGGTCGGGGTGACCGGGATGCCGGCATCGGTCATGCAAGGGGTCTTGGTTTTCCAGACGAACTCGATGTCGCACTGGGCGATCTTCAGGCAGGTCGACGGGCCGACGAGGTCTAACATCACCATGTCGGGATAGACCACCATGGCGACTTTAGGCCTGGGCCCGGGCTGCGGCGGACTGTGGGCGTCGTGGAATCGCCGGCGGAACCCGTCGGGTCGATGCGGCCCATTTGGGACTGGGCGGCCGCCGCGCCGGGCGCCGCGGCGCCAAGCGCCAGCAGCGCCATCAGCAGGCGCCGGTCGATCGAAGCGTCTCCGAAATGGTTCTCATCAGACATGCTGGCCCCCCATCATTATGGCTCAGCGAGCCTGCCTGGCTTTGTCACGGTTGAACTCCGGCTTGCTGCAAGGGATGGGCGGCAGCTTCGAGGCGTTCGGCCGCCCGCCGCAAACCTCCCATCGCCTCCCGCAAGGTCTATTTATCAGAATAAATAAATCGGTTGTGTGGCGTCGCCAAGAGCCAAGCCAATCAAATGTGAAAAGCCAGGCCCGAGCGCCGCGCCCCGGGCCATCGGCCGGAGCCCTGGATGAGGACGATCTCGGAAAGGACGCGCCCAAGCCATCGCCCGAGCCCTGGTCGTCCAGGCGCGAACGCGTCTCAAATCCAACTCTGGCCGAGTTAGCGCCGTTTGGCGGTCTTCGATGGCGGCGACATACTGGAGCGGCGCCGACCTTTTGGCGAGCCTTCGAAGTCGCTAGCGCGATTGGGACGGTAAGCCACGCTCAAAATCTCGATGACGATCGGGGCGTTCAGCCGGTCGGCCCGTTCATCCCTAGAGTCGACGATCCCCGGGGAGCGGGCGCTTGTTTCCACATGCGTCCTGGCGACGGGGACGTCAAAGCTCTTGGCTTCGTCGGCTCGCGCCTGCGGCGCCAGCGAGAAGGATATGAAGGCAAGAGCCGCCACGTGCGCGGGGGTTTTCATCCTTGAGGCCTCTTGCTGTCGGATCGAGCACGGCTGGACGGCGGCTAGCTTGACGCTTCGCGCCCCGTCCTAAGGCAGGCCTCTTAAAGTGAATTTGTGACAGAACGAATACAGTCATACTTGTCGGCCGCGAGGAGGCTCAGGGGCCAGCGAGTGGAGGCATGGGTCGCGGTATAACCGCGCTAGCAAGCCGGCCTGTGAGCAGAATGCACAGCCGCTTGGCGGAGAGGGTGGGATTCGAACCCACGGTACCTTGCGGTACTCCGCATTTCGAGTGCGGTGCAATCGACCACTCTACCACCTCTCCGGAAGCGTATCCGGGCCGCGGCCCGGTTGGTCGAAGGCGGTGTTTAGCGACCGGGGGCGGCTTTCGCAAGCGCTGCAAAAAGACGACGCGAAAAGGAAAAGGGCCGCCCTTTTTGAGCGGCCCCCTGCCTTGTTCAGGCGGCTTGCATCAGCTGGCCTTGCTGGGCAGCACGGCCAGGGCCCGCGCGACGCTCTCGTCGACGCAACGCGCATAGCTCGCGATCCATTCCGATTTGCCCGAAAGCTCGTCCCGGCACACGGCGCGAGCCGCCCGAGCGATGTCGGCCTGGATGGTTTTCATGTCCTTGCCGACGAGGCTCACGTGGATCTCGGCGGCCGAGGCGGTGGTGGCGAAAGCGGCCAGGGCGGCCACGATGCTCAGGGTCTTGATCATTTTCGGAGTTCCTTTTGAAAGTGAAACTCCTCCCTTGCGACCGCCTCTAGCGAGCGGCCACGAACAGACCCTACCCCCGCCTCGCGACGTTTTCATATCGCAAGTGCGAACGAGTCGAGACGATTATGCCGCACTGCCGCAAACCTGAGCGGGCGGCGCCTGGTTGCATAATAAAGACGCCTTACACCTGGGCGCCGCCCGCAATTCCGGGTTGTATCCGCCGCGCAATCAGGTTGCGGAGGCGCCAAGCAGTTTAGCCCAATCGGCGCCGGCCAGCTTGTCGACCAACAGTTCGAGATTGCGCGCCAGCCGGTCGAATCCCCCATGGCGGCTCAGGCTGCGCTCATTCAGATAAAGGGCGCGGTTGATCTCGATCTGCAGGGCGTGCTGGCCTTCGGACGGGCGACCGTAGAATTCGGTGGTGTAGCCTCCGGCGTAGGGACTGTTCCTGGCCACGGCATAGCCCATCCCTTCCAAGGTGGTCTCCACCATCTCCACCACTGCCGGCGCGCAGGACGAACCGAACCGGTCGCCCAGCACGAAGTCGATCGCCCGCCGCCCGCGCGCGCCCTCATTGACCGTGGCGGCCGCCGCCGAGGGCATCGAATGCCAATCTATCAGCACCGCTGCCCCGAACCGGCTCTTGGCTTGAGACAGGAGCCCGGCCAGCGCCGCGTGGTAGGGGGCGTGGACGGTGTCGATCCGGCCCCGCGCCTCGGCGAAGGTCAGCTTGCGGGCGTAGATCTCCTGCCCCTCCCCGACCACGCGGGCGATGGCGCCGAGGCCCGCCGCGATCCTCGCCGTACGGCCCCGCGCGAAGGCCGGCAGCTCGTCTTCGAACATGGCGGGGTCGAGCTCATAGGGCTCGCGGTTCACATCGATATAGGCGCGGGCGTAGCGAGCGGCGATCAGGGGCGCCCCGCGCGCCGGGCCGCCCGCGGCCAGGACGTCGACAAAAGCGTCCTCCGAACGGCGGATGGCCGAGGCGTCGAGGATTGAGGCGGCGATCAGGTCGTCGGGGTAGAGCCGCCCCGAATGCGGCGAGGCGAACACGAGCGGCGTGGCCTGGCCGGCGGCGGGCCGGATGTCGAAGGCGGGCGCCCTCCCCTCCACACGATTGGCTTCGGCGACATCGGCAGGCGCTAAGGCTTCGCGTGCGTCCATGCGCCGATAATCGCCCCCGCTCGACATAGGGTCAATGCGACCTCGACTCGCGCGCCCGCGCCCGCTAGCGAATTGATGCGCAGTCTTGAGGAGGGGTCCCGTGGATCTCGAATGTTACGCCATCACCAGCCGCCCGCCCGAGATCGTTCCCGGCCGGCCAGAGCGCAAATGGATGGACGCCTTCCACGCCCGTCACCCCTACCGCTGCCTGCCCCTGACCATGGCCAACACCACCGGCTGGGAACTCGTCTGCCCAATGGGCTTCACCGCCGAGTGGAACGGCGGCAAGGCGGTGACCGACATCAAGCTGATCCCCGACCGCCCCCACCCCGACTTTCATGAGTTCGTGCAGTCGCACTTCAGCCACGGGGTGATCACCTTCCAGACCGGCTATCTGTTCCGCACCAAGCCGGGCTGGGACATGTGGGCCGGCGGCCCGCCCAACCTGCCCAAGGACGGCGTCCAGGCCCTGACCGGCATCATCGAGACCGACTGGCTGCCCTTCCCCTTCACCATGAACTGGATCTTCACCCGCCCGGGCCGGGTGCGGTTCGAGAAGGGCGAGCCCTTCTGCTTCATCAGCATCATGCCGCACCAGCAGATGGAGCTGGTCCAGCCGATCCAGAAGGCCCTGGTCAACGACGACGCCCTGCGCGACCAGTACGAGGCCTGGATGCGCGAGCGCTCGACCTTCAACGAGCGTCTGGCCAAGGGCGATCCGGACACGGTCCGCGAGGCCTGGCAGCGCTACTATTTCAAGGGCGAGATGCCCGACAACCTCGGCCCGGTGCCAGATACCCACACCAACAAGCGCCGGCTGAAACCGATCAAGCTCGGGCGCTGAAATCCCGCCCTTTCGATGGGGCTTTCAATGAGCCGCTTGGGCGCTTGCCAAGCCGGGGAGCCTCTGCGATAAGGCCCGCCTCCACGGGGGAGCCGGCCCTTTCAGCCATTCCTTCGACGCTCGAGCGGGCGTAGCTCAGTGGTAGAGCACAACCTTGCCAAGGTTGGGGTCGAGAGTTCGAATCTCTTCGCCCGCTCCAATTTTTCAATGACTTAGCGGAATCCTGACGTGATTCCTGCTGGCTCAGGTA
>CANJKM010000153.1 GCA_947474805.1 Caulobacterales bacterium
GTTGCGGGACAGGGCCTGCTCGAACAGCGCCTCGGCCGAGACGGCCTGGACCGCGCCGAACACCAGCGCGCTGGTGGTGCCGTTGCGCAGCAGCTCGTCCAGGAAGAAGCCGGCCACGGCGGTCGCGTGGGCCTTGTCGCCGAAGGCCGCCTCGGCCGGGAAGATATAGGCGTTGAGCCAGTCCAGCAGCTGGGCGCCGTAGCCGGCGATGGCGTCGGTCTGGGGGTAGTGGGTGTGGGCGTCGATGAAGCCGGGCGTGATGATCTTGCCGGGCAGGTGTTCGGGCGCGACGCCGGGCAGGTGTTCGGGCGCGACGCCGGGCGGCAGGCGGGCGGCGAGCTGCGCGTAGGGGCCGGCGGCGGCGACATGGCCGTCCTCGACGATCAGCAGGCCGTCGGCGTGCCAGGCGACGGCGCCCGCGCCGTGGTGGGCCGGGTCGTCGCGGCACCAGAGGAGGGCGGCGCGGTAGGCTTGGGCGGTCACGCCGAGGCCTCCAGGGTCTGCAGCAGCTCGGCCGCGACCGAGATGGCGATGGCCTCGGGCGCCTTGGAGCGGAGGGTCCCGATGCCGATCGGGCAGCGGATGCGGGTGGGGTCGAGCCCCTCGGCGGTCAGACGCGAGACGAAGCGGGCGCGCTTGGTGGCCGAGCCGATCAGGCCAAGCCAGCGGTAGTCGCGCCTCAGCACCGCGCGGCAGAGGGCGTAGTCGAGGTCGTGGCTGTGGGTCATGACCAGATACCAGCTCATCGGCGGGGCGCCTGCGATCGCGCCCAGCAGGCCCGCTTCGTCCAGGGTCCGCGCGCCCGCGCCCTGGCGGGTGTCGAGCCAGACGGTGCGGAAGGGCAGGGTGGCCAGGATGGGCGCGGTCGCCTTGCCGACGTGCCCGGCGCCGAACAGGTGGAGCACGGGCGAAGGGGCGCCGACCGCCTCCATCCACAGGGCGCCGGGGCCGGGCTTCTCGCCGCGGGCGTTCATCGCCTGGCCGTCGGCGCCGAGCAGGCGGGTCGGGGCGCCGTGCGAGGGGATGGGATTGAGCTGGCGCCGCACCGTGCCCGGCCCCAGGCAGGCGGCGAGCGAGGCGGGGTGCTCGGGCCGGATCGCGTCCAGCCACTCAAGGTCCGCCGGGCCGAGCCGTTCGAGCAGCAGCCGCACCCGGCCGCCGCAGCATTGGTTCAGCAGCGGGCCGAGCGGATAGTCCTGCACCGCCCAGCTCTGGCCGCCCAGTTTGATGAGCTTGCGGGTCTGGTCGATGGCGGCGTGCTCCAGGGCGCCGCCGCCGATGGTGCCCCATTCGCCGTTTTCGCCGACCACCATCCGCGTCCCGGCCTCGCGCGGAACCGAGCCCTCGGCGGCGATGACGGTGACCCAGCCGCAGGGCCGGCCCGCCTTCAGCAGCGCCTTGGTGGGCTCCAGCCAGTTCAAGCCGCGGCGGCCCGGCGGCGAACGTCCTCGATCGCCATCAGGATGCGCTCGGGCGTGGCGGGGGCGTCGAGGCGCCCCGGAACCTTGTGCTCTCCGCAGGCCTGGACCGCCTGGTTGAGGGCGCTGAAGACCGAGATGGCCAGCATCAGCGGCGGCTCGCCCACGGCCTTGGAGCGGTGGATGGTCGGCTCGAAATTGTCGCCGTTCCAAAGGCTTAGGTTGAAATCATCGGGCCGGTCGCGGGCGGTGGGGATCTTGTAGGTCGAGGGGGCGTGGGTGCGCAGGCGCCCTGATGCGTCCCAGATCAGCTCTTCTGTGGTCAGCCAGCCCATGCCCTGGATGAAGCCGCCCTCGATCTGGCCCTTGTCGATGGCCGGGTTCAGCGAGCGGCCGACATCGTGCAGGATATCAACGCGATCGACCCGGTTCTCGCCGGTCAGGGTGTCGATCGTCACCTCCGAGACCGCCGCGCCATAGGCGTAATAGTAGAAGGGCCGGCCCTGGTGGGTGGCGCGGTCGTAGTGGATCTTCGGGGTCTTGTAGAAGCCGGTCGAGGACAGGGAGACGCGGGCGAAATAGGCGCGGCGGACCAGTTCGGTGAAGGGGATCACGGCCTCTCCGGCGGCAACCTCACCTTGCCGGAAGACGACGTCGGCGGGCGCGCAGCGATAGGTCTCGGCGGCGAAGAGGCGCAGGCGGCCAAGGATGGTGGTCACCGCGTCGAGCGCGGCCATGGCGTTCAGGTCGGTGCCGGACGAGGCCGCCGTGGCCGAGGTGTTGGGCACCTTGTCGGTCGTGGTGGCGGTGATCTTCACCTGGGCCAGCTTGATCTGGAAGGCGTCGGCCACCACCTGGGCGACCTTGGTGTGGAGGCCCTGGCCCATCTCCGTGCCGCCGTGGTTCACCATCACCGAGCCGTCGGAATAGAGGTGAACCAGGGCGCCGGCCTGGTTCAGATGGGTGGCGGTGAAGGAGATGCCGAATTTCACCGGCGTAAGCGCGATGCCGCGTTTCAACCACCGGTTTGACTCATTCCAGCCACAAATCGCCGCCCTTCGCGCCCGGTAATCAGACTGTTCGGCGAGGGCCGCGATGAGCTCGGCGGCGATGTTGTCCTCGACCGTCTGGCCGTAGGGGGTGAGGTCGCGGCCAGGCCCATAGAGGTTGGCCAGACGCACATCGAGCGGGTCCTTGCCGACCGCCTGGGCGATCTCGTCCATGGCCCGCTCGATCCCCATCATCCCCTGCGGTCCGCCAAAGCCCCGGAAGGCGGTGTTGGAGACGGTGTGGGTCTTGAAGCGGTGGGAGACGATCTCGGCGGCGCCGAGGAAGTAGCAGTTGTCCGAGTGGAACATCGCCCGGTCGTTGATCGCCACCGACAGGTCGGCCGAGCAGCCGCAGCGGGAGGCGAGATCGAAGGCGGCGCCGCGCAGGACGCCCTGGTCGTCGAAGCCGACTTCGTAAGCGATTTCAAAGTCATGGCGCTTGCCGGTCATGACCATGTCGTCGTCGCGGTCGACGCGGATCTTCACCGGCCGGCCGAGGCGGACGGCCGCCAGGGCGGCGGCGGCGGCGAACAGGGCGCACTGGGTCTCCTTACCGCCGAAGCCCCCGCCCATGCGGCGCACCTCGACCACCACGGCGTTGTCCGGACGGCCCAGAACTTTCGCGACCAAATGCTGGATTTCGCTAGGGTTTTGGGTCGATGAGAAGATGTGGACGTCGCCGTCCTCGCGCGGAGAGGCCAGCGCGATGTGGCTCTCCAGATAGAAGTGGTCCTGGCCGCCAACCACCAGATTGCCTTGTAGTTTTCGCGGCGCCGAAGCCAGGGCCGCGCGGACGTCGCCGAGCTTCATGGTCTGGGCGGGCTCGATGACCGAGCCGGCCGCGCGGGCGGCGGCGATGGTCAGGAGGGCGGGCAGGTCCTGGTACTCGACGACGGCCAGGGCGGCGGCGGCGGCGGCGATGGCGCGGGTCTCGGCCACCACCAGGAACAGGCTCTGGCCGACGTAGATCACCTCCTCCTCGGCGAAGAGGGGGTCGTCGCCATAGATGGGGCTGACGTCGTTCTTGCCGGGGATGTCGGCGGCGGTGAAGACGACCGCGACGCCGGGGTGGGCGCGGACGGCGGTGAGGTCGAGGCTGAGCAGTTTGGCGTGGGCGCGGGTGCTCTGGCCCATATAGCCGTGCAGGAGGCCGGCGGCCTCGGGCAGGTCGTCGATATAGGGGGCCGAGCCAGCGACGTGCTTCCAGGCGCTGTCGTGGGCGGTGTCGATGTGGACGGTCCGCAGGTCGTCAGCCATGGGCGAGCGCCCGGATCGGCTGACCGGTTTCGAACTCGGCCATGACTTTTCGGAGCAGGTTCTTGGCCGCCGTCATGCGGTAGGCGGCGGTGGCGCGCATGTCCGACAGGGGGGTGAAGTCGGTCTCCAGCGCGGCGCAGGCCGCCTCGACCGCGGCCCAGCTCCAGGGTTGGCCCACCAGGGCGGCCTCGCAGGCCAGGGCGCGCTTGGGCGTGCCGGCCATGCCGCCGAAGGCGATGCGGGCGCCCGTCACCACCCCGCCCTCGACGGCGAGGTTGAAGGCGCCGAGCACGGCGGTGATGTCCTGGTCACGGCGCTTGGAGAGTTTGTAGAGCTTGAAGATCCGGCCCTCCGGCAGGGGCGGGCAGACCACCGCCTCGACGAACTCGCCGGGCTGGCGGTCCTGTTCGCCGTAGGCGAGGAAATAGTCCTCCAGCGCCAGGGCGCGGGTCGTGTTTCCGTGCCGCAGGACCAGGCTCGCGCCCGCCGCGATCAGGGCCGGGGGCATGTCCCCGATCGGCGAGCCGTTGGCGATGTTGCCGCCGACCGTGCCGCTGTTCCTCACCTGGGTGGAGCCGAGCCGCCGGAGCATCTCGTCCATGCCGGGATAGAGGCAGCACAGGGCGTCGAAGGCGTCGGCATAGCGGACGCCCGCGCCGATGCGCAGGCCTTCGGGCGTCTCCTCGATCCGGTTCAGGTCCTCGACCTCGGACAGGGAGATGACGACGGCGAGCTTGCGCCGCTGCTTGGTCACCCACAGGCCGACGTCGGTCGCGCCGGCCAGCAGGGTCGCCCCCGGATAGATCAGGGCCAGGGCCGCGAGGTCTTCGAGCGGGCGGGGCGCGAACCAACGCCGGATGGTTCCTGTGACCGGGTCGTCATAGGCGAGGGCCAGGGTCTGGGTCCGGCGCAGGGCCTTGAGGCCCTCGACCAGGCCGGGCGGGTCGATGTCGGCGGGGGTCGACTGGGCGCTTTCCGCGGCCGCCAGGATGGGGCCGTAGCCGGTGCAGCGGCAGAGGTTGCCGGCCAGGGCGTCCTTGGCCGCCGCGCGGTCGCCGCCGCCATCGGCGTGGAAAGCGGCCAGCGACATGACGATGCCGGGGGTGCAGAAGCCGCATTGCGAGCCGTGGTGCTCGACCAGGGCGGCTTGGACCGGGTGGCTGCCGCCCAGGCTCTCGACCGTGGTCAGGGCCTTGCCGTCGAGCATCGGCAGGAAGGCGATGCAGGCGTTGATGGCGCGGCGCTTGATGGTGTCGCCGTCGCCTTCGAGCTCGGAGACGATGACGGTGCAGGCGCCGCAGTCGCCCTCGGCGCAGCCCTCCTTGGTCCCGGTGCGGCGGGCGTCGTAGCGCAGCCAGTCGAGCAGGGTGCGGGTGGGGTCGCCCGCGACCTCCACCAACTCGCCGTCCAGCAGGAAACGCACCGTGTCGGTCACGCGAGACTCCGTCCCGCGCGATCGCGGGAACGGGAGAGAATCCGTGTCGGGAGCTGGAAATGCAAGGCCGGTCGGGAGGGCGGCGCGGCGGTTGTGCGTTGGGCGGGCAGACCCTCTCCACCGTCATCCTCCGGCCGCCCCCCGGGTCCAGCCGCGGGCTGGCCCGAGGACAGGCTCCGCGGACGGGGGGACCCAAGCCGCATTTCAGCCTCCGCCGCCGTCGCTTGGGTCGCCCGATCAAGTCGGGCGATGACGACTTAGAATGTTGAAGGGGAAGCGCTCACCCCCGCAGCGTGACGTAGAGCTCCCGTTCCAAGAGCCACTGGCCGCGGCTTTCGCGCCAGGCGGCCATATAGGCGCCGCTCATCTCCACCCCGTTCTTCCAGCGTCCGACCCAATGACCGGTCTCGGCGGCGCGGCGGCCGTCTTCGGCCAGTTCGACGGAGTCGGTCGTGCGGACATAGGCGATGAAGGCGGGGTCGGCGAACTGGGCCGCGAAGGCGGCGACCACGGCGTCCGCGCCCTGGATCAGGTCGCCGTCGCCGACGATCAGCAGCATGTCGTCGGTCAGGTGCGGGCGCAGGCGCGCGGCGTCGCGGCTGGCGATCAGGCGGTTGGTCAGTTTGCGCTTGGCGCGGATGGCGGCGTCGGGGCTGGTCATTCCGGGGCTAGAGCGGGTCGCCCCGGCCCACCAGCTCGTCATTGACCCAGAAGCCAGTGACTCGGCGACCGTCGGGCGCGGTGTAGACGCCCGGCCCGTTGCGGCGGTCGTCCTTCCAGCTGCCCTCGAACCGGGCGCCGTCGGCCGTGGTCTGGACGCCCTTGCCCTGCAGATGGCCGGCGACGCGGGCGCCCTCGACGATCTCGGTGGGCTGGCCGCCCTCGAACCATTCGGTGACGCCCGGGCCGACGGCGAAGCCGCCCTCGCAGGCGCCCGACCAGCGCACGCTCTCGCCCGGCTGGGGCTGGGGGTTCCATAGTTTGCAGCCGGTGCGGCTGTCGCCCATCCAGGCCGAGGGCAGGGGCGCGGTCTCTTCCCCGGGCCTGGGGGCCGCCCGGGCGAGGGCCGGTCCGGCGGCCAGAGCCATGGCGGCCAGCGTCACGGCGGTCAGCGCCAGCAAGGCGGGCTTGGTCCAGCGGCGCATGGTTCGGATTCCCTTCGGTCGCGGCGCCATCATCCACGCCCCCGAGCGGGGGATCAATGCGGCGCGGCGCGCGGCGGACGGGGGACTCGACGTTCAGACCGCGAGCGATACAGTCAACGCCAGGCCATAGGAGACCGACATGAACATCCGCGCCCTTTCCATGGCGACCGCCGCCAGCCTGGCGCTCGCGACCGGCGCCCAGGCGCAGGTCACCGAGACGCGGGAGACGATTGTGTATGAGGGGGCCAGGCAGATCGTCGAGACCTGCATGGCCATGGCCCAGGCCAAGTCATGGCCGATCGCCATCTGGGTGCTCGATCTGACCGGTCAGCCGGTCTATTTCGCCTCGAGAGGGGCGAGCGAGGTGGGCGTCACGACGGCGCGATTCAAGGCCGAGACGGCCCTGCGCACCGGGCTTCCGTCCGAGCAGCGCGTCGCCAGCGTCTCCACGCCCGTCGGCCAGACCGTCACCGAGAAGATCGGCCTGTTTCCGGTGGCCGGCGGCATTCCGCTGATGAAGGGCGGCAAGCTGATCGGCGCGGTGGGCGCGGGCGGGGGGCGCCCGGAGAACGGCCAATCGGTCGATCAGATCTGCGCCCAGGCGGGCATTGACGCGGTGTTCAAGAAGTAGCCTGGACGCCGATCCGCGCCCGGTCGGCGTCAGACGACGCGTCGGCCGGTGACCAGCCGATAGACGATCACGATGAGGGCGATGACCAGCAGGGTGTGGATCAGGCCGCCGCCGACGTGGACGACGAAAAAGCCCAAGAGCCACATGACGAGCAGGACGACGGCGATCGTGTAAAGCATTTGAGTTCTCCCAGTTGGAGGGTGGAACGCGCGAGGGGCGGGTAGGTTCCGGGGGAGGGTTCGGTCGGACGGTTGGCTATGTCTGACGGATCGGCTGAGGCAGGCTTGCGCCAAAAGCCGCCGTTGGCGCTAGTCCGCCAAGCAGAGGTTCACGGCTAGGTCCGCTTCCGACCCTTAGCGGACGCTCCGGACCTTGAGCGGCCGAGGCCGAGCCACCAGTTGCTTCTAATTCGCGATGCAGGTGAAGCTGTCCGCGCTGTCGACCGAGCCGGTCCCGCTGTAGCGGGGCCAGGTTGGGTAACGGCACATTGGTCGCGAGCGGTGCGCGTCCTTGTTGCCGTCGACCGCGACCAGGCTTGCCGGAGGACGGCCCGTCTCTACCCAGCGATCGATCTCGCCTAGGCCGTCATACTTGGCGTTGAA
>CANJKM010000154.1 GCA_947474805.1 Caulobacterales bacterium
CGGGTTGCGGTTGTTGTCCGCGCAGACATATTCAATGATCGCCCAGTCGGGCTTGAGGTCGTAGGTGCGCCGCACGACCCAGGGCCGGGTGAAGGCTATCGGGTCGGTGACCGTCAGCAAGTCCTCCATCTTGGTCGGCGAAATCCGGGAAATCCGCTCGACGACATGCACCTGATCTGAATGCGGCGCAGCCGAGACGTCGTAGACGGTGTCGCCCCGCATCCCCACCGTATCGACCACCAGGGTGTCGCCCTCCCAGCGGCCGATGGAATGGCCCTCATAGGTCGGGTCAAGATCATCCGCCGATGGGTGTCCGCGGCCGTCCGTCCAGATGCGGCGCACCTGGCTCGAATTCTCGTGCAGCAGCACCACGCGGTTGGGCTCGATCACCCACTCCATCGGGTAGGGCGTGGCCATGACGCGCGGCATCGCCGTCGGCTTGCAGCTGGCGCTGGGGTCGGTGGGGAAGCCCGCCGCGTTCTGCTTCAGCCGCTCGACGTATTTGGCCTCCCACTCGGCGTTATAGGGCGGGTAGTCGCGGAGAAAGCTGGCGGCCTCTATCGAGGCCTTCGGGTCGACGGCCGCGGGATCGAACAGATTGGCCTCGGCCGGGCTCCAGACCCCTGTCCAGTCCGGGCGACCGGCGGAGACCTGTTTAATCCGAGGCGCGGTGTAACCGGCCGGGGCCGCCAGGGCGGCGGTCGCCAAAAGCCACAAGGCCACGCCGGTCGCCGATAGCTGAAAGCGGTCCATTAGCCCCTCGCTCTTTTTATTTCGGCGGCGGTTGGTCGCTCACTATCGCCCGATCGAGGGGGAAGGCAAACGGCGGCTATTCCCCGCCGCTTTGACCAGGGTCTGGGAGCCTTGAGCCGGGCCTTGCAGGGCTCCTCCGCCTCCAGCCGGCGGGGCGGCCGTCTGAAGCGCGTTGGAAACGGACGCTCCAGAGGTGCGACATGGGTCGGGAGCGGACATGGCCGCTCGGCGCATGACCCGCTGACTGCGGTTCAGCTAGCTTTGAGTCGGCTCCTGGCGGCGTTCTTGCCATAACCAATTGAAATAGAGCCGAATTTCTCCCTAGTGGCCGAGACCGCCAATTTTTCACGCTGGTTTGTCAGTCCGCCCCATTGGGGCTAGGAGAGCGCCTCCCCAAGGGGAAACTGCAAAATGACCTGCAAGACGGTCACTGCAGGCGAGGTCTACAAGGCTAAAAAACCTTTTTGCTTCAAAGCTTTGGGCGCATAGCTCAGTTGGTAGAGCAGCTGACTCTTAAACCGTAGCTATCGCGGCAATTTCAAAGATTTCGCTGCAAACTGCGCGGCGTTAGGCCCGGTCTAAGCCTTTGAAATCCCTCGCGGGGCGGGTTTCGCCTGCAAACCGTTTTGAACGGCCTATCAGTGAGGTTTGAACCATTGACGTTCCCGGTCGATCAGAGAAATCAGCGCGATAGGAGTGCTGAAGGCCTGCGCGGCCAATTCTGTAAGGCTTTCAAACAGCGGCTCTGACGGTGTGTCCAGCACCTCAAGCCGGTCAAGCGCTGCAAGGCGTTCATTCTCAAGCGGATCGTACACACAACACCTCGCCCCAATCTCAGCGGCCAGTTAGTTGGGGGTCCCCTAAAAATTCGTAAGGTACCCATCACCCGCTGACTGAGGGTCATCGGGTCATTAGCAGGCCAATCACTCAAAAGGCCCTTTGATCGACCCCTTCAAGCTAAGTGTCGGAAAAAACGAACTAATGTCTTTAAATCGCGATTTGGGCGTCGCATCCCAAGATCCTTGCCATCGACCCTAAGAGCCGCTACGAGAGCGCCTCCCGAAGGGGAAGCTGTAAACGGCCCTGTAAACGGTCCAAAACGGTCGAGGAAATCAGGTCTAAAACCCCTTACGGGTCAAAGACTTGGGTGCATAGCTCAGTTGGTAGAGCAGCTGACTCTTAATCAGCGGGTCGTAGGTTCGAATCCTACTGCACCCACCATCCCGCCTCGCGGGATCGGCGGGACCTTCCAGACAAACAGATCCTACAGCGCGGCGAGGTCGATCTCGTCCTTGAGGTCCAGGCGGGCGTTCGCCGGGGCCATCGGATATTTCAGGCCGGTGGCGCAGTTGAACAGGACGGCCTTGGCGTCGGGTTCGAGCAGTCCAGCCTCCAACGCCTGTCGGTAGGCCGCCAGGGTCGCGCCGCCCTCGGGGCAGAGCAGCAGGCCGTCATGGTGGCCTGCGTCGTCCACCGCGTGCAGGATCGAGGGGTCGTCGACCGCGAGGGCGTGGCCGCCGGACTCCCGGACCGCCCGCAGGATCAGAAAATCGCCGATGGCCTTGGGCACACGGATGCCCGCGGCTACGGTGGCGGCTCCCTCCCAGCGGTCGGCGTGCTCCTTGCCCTGCTGGAAGGCGCGAACGATGGGCGCGCAGCCCGCGGCCTGAACCACGAACATCTTCGGCCGCTTGGGGCCGATCCAGCCCAGCCTCTCCATCTCGTCGAAGGCCTTCCACATGCCGATCAGGCCCGTGCCGCCGCCCGTGGGATAGAAGATGGCGTCGGGCAGCTCCCAGCCCATCTGGGCGGCGAGCTCGAGCCCCATCGTCTTCTTGCCCTCGATCCGGTAGGGCTCCTTCAGGGTCGAGAAATCGAACCACAGCCCCTCGCGCGCGCCGCGCCCGACCAGGGCTCCGCACTCGTCGATTTGGCCGTTGACCCGGTAGACCCGCGCGCCCTGGGCGGCGATCTCGCGGATATTGATCTCGGGCGTCTCCTCGGGCGCCAGGATGATGGTCTCGATCCCGCAGCGGGACGCGTAGGCCGCGAGCGCCGCCCCGGCGTTGCCGTTAGTGGGCATGGCGATCTTGCGGACGCCCAGTTCCTTTGCCATGGCCACCGCCATGACAAGGCCGCGCGCCTTGAACGAACCGGTGGGCAGGCGGCCCTCGTCCTTGATCAGCACATTGGGGCCGCCGGAGCGCGGAAGGGTGATGAGCGGGGTCTCGATTTCGCCGAGGGAGACGATGTTTTCGAGCCGGTGGACGGGCAGGAGCTCGCGCCAACGCCAGAGGTCGGTCTCGCGCGCCGTGATCGCGTCGCGGCTGACGGCCTTGCCGACCGCCTCAAGGTCGTAGCGGACCAGCAGGGGCCAGCCGCCCTTGGACAGGCCGTGCAGCACATCGGGCTCGTAACGCTCGCCGGTCATCGAGCATTCGAGATGGGTGACGAAGGTCGGACGTTCGGCGGCGAGGTTGGCGGTCATCGGCTGTTCCCTGGGCGGCTGAGTCCAGCTTACGACGGAGCGCGGCGGCCGCGTGATCCAATTGGCGCGGCGAACCGTATCCTTTCCGCGCGCTGCATTGAGCGCACCGTCCTCCACAGCCCCCCGAGGAGGACGTATTCCCGCCCGGCGCGCGCCCCCGCCGCCGGGCGGGACTTTTTTTGACCCCGAAACGCGAACGGGCGGGGTCTCGCGGCCCCGCCCGTCGTCTTGGTCAGGCTGTGCAGCCTAGTAGGTCAGGCCGTGATCCTTCAGCCACTTCACCGCTTCGGCGAAGGCCGGGGCGGACGTCGGCCGGCGGAAATCGGAAATGATGCCGTGGCCCGCCTTCGGATAGATGGTGATGCGGCTCTTGGTGTCGCCGCCTTCGATCAGGGCGCGCTTCATCCGCTCGATGTGGGCGACCGGGGCCTGGGCGTCGTCGTCGCCGTAGAGGCCCAGCATCCGGCCCTTGAACAGGCCCTTGTAGGCCAGGTCGAGCGGGCTCGGACGGCTCTCATAGAGGTCCGGGATGGTGATCTGGTAGTTGCTTTCGATCGGGCCCGAGAAGGAGACGCCGGCCAGAATCCGCGGGTTGCGGGCGGTGAACTTGTAAGAGGTGCGGCCGCCGCCGTCGTAGCCGACCATGCCGATCTTGGTGGCGCTGGCGCCTTCCTTGGCGGCGAAGTCGAGGCCGGCCAGAAGGTCGAGATACTGTTCGGCCTCGTTCGGGAAGGCGACCATGTCGTGCACGATCGAGTGGCCGTTGGGGTCACGATCGTCGAAGGGCTCGTCGCAGGCGTTGACGTGGTGACGCTGCGGCAGGTTCGGCATGATGACGTAGAAGTCCTGATGCGCGATCCGGCGCACCATGTCCTGGTGGATGGGGGCGCACATGCCGATGATCATCGGTTCAAACAGCAGAACCGGGGCGTCCTTGAGCTTGCCCGCCGGGTAGCAGCGGTAGGCCTGAACCGGGCGGCGCAGGCTGTCCTTGTCGAAGACGTCGAGCTCGACGAGCCCGCAGGTCAGACCTGTTTCCGGGGTGGCCGGCTCGATCAGCGCCCCGCGAGACACGGCGGGCGCTTCGAACGGGGCCGCGGCGGCGTGGGCCGCGCCCGCGCCCATGGCGAAGGCGGCCGAGACGGCCGTCAGGGCGCGAGCCGCGCCGTTGATTGTGCTTTTGAAATTCACCTTATCCACCCTGAGGCTGTTTCTTGTTGGTTGGTACTGGGCGCGACCCTAATCCCCTTTAGGGAATTTCCGCTAGAGCCAAGACGGCGTCCGCCGCATGAATATGTAGCCTACCCAAAAGCCTGTCGCCGGATAGTTATCGTCCATAATTTGGAAATTCGGTTGAAAATCAAACCATGTGCGAACAGTTACGCGCAAGGGTAGCGCCCGTGTCTCGCGTCTGAATTATTGTCTAGTCTCGGATTTGGCGCCTGAGACTTGAAATCAGCCGATAGCGCGGCGTAATGCTTGGGCGCGGCCGATAAGAACAGGCGGACGCCGAAACGGCCGTTCGACAAGCCTCCGCCTGAAGCAAGGGAGCGAGCCATGCGCATCAGCGTATTGCTGTTCGCCGCGTCCATCGCCGCGACGGCTGGATCGGCGTCGGCGCACCATTCCTATGCCGCCTTCGATCGTTCGAGAAAGATCACCCTTACCGGCACGGTGAAGGCCTGGGACTGGACCAACCCCCACACCTGGCTGACCATCAGCGTTCCCGACCCCAAGAAGAAGGGCGCGGTGCAGGACTGGGCTCTGGAGGGCGCGGCTCCGGCCAGCCTGCGACCGCGCGGCTGGACCCGCACCATCTTCAAGCCCGGCGACAAGGTGGTGGTGGTGATGAGCCCGCGCCGCGACGGGAGCAACGGCGGAAATCTGATTTCGGTCTCCACGCCCGACGGCAAGCCGATCGGCGGCTCCTACAACGCGGGCGACCAGGGCAAACAGGCCGAGGGGGCGTGAGGCCTTAGCGACAGGCCCTCGCCTAGCGCCGCTCCTTGCTGACCCGCCGGCCGTCGGGTCCCATCATCAGGGTGTAGCCTTCAGCATCGACCGGGTTCCGATTGTTCTCGGCGCAGGCGTACTCAAAGGCCTTGGTCCCGGGCGGCATGCGCCGGAAGACCTTCACCACGTTCCACGGCCCGGTGAACGCCACCGGGTCGTCCAGGGTCATCCTGATCTCGATGAAGTCCTTCCCGGCCAGCCGCATGCGGGTGACCGCGTGCAGCTTGTCGGACGTGACCACGCCGGTGCGATCGACGAGTTGATGGCCGTCGCCCTTCACCCCGACCGTGTCGAAGACCAATGTGTCGCCCTCCCAATGGCCGACGTTGTCGCCGCCGTAGGTGGGGAAGAGCTCGTCGGCCGGCGGATGGCCGCGGCCGTCGGTATAGACCCGGATCACGTTCGGGCCGATCTCGGTCATCAGCCAGGTCTCCTCTGGCCGCAGCACGAACTCGGTCGCCTCGGGCATGTTGAAGATACGGGGAAAGCCGGTCGGCAGGCCGCAGAGCTGGTTCGGGTCGGGATAGATGTCCCGGCGGACCTTCTCGATGTTGTCGAGGTATTTCTTCTCCCACTCGGCGTTGTAAGGTGGGTGCTCGCGCACGCCCGGGGCGCCCGACTGGCCGTCGAACGGCTCGGCGGTGGCGCGGTCGAAAAGGGTGCCGCCGGTCAGGGCCCAGACGCCGCTCCAGTCGGGCAGGGCCTCGGGCGGGGGCGGCGCGGCCAAGGCGTGGCCGGCCAGCAGCAGCATCAGGCCCGCCAGCAGCGTCGTCCGTTTCATCCCGCCTCCCGTTCTTGTTGCAGCGAGCTTGCCGGGAAGGGGCCGCGCTCGCAACTCAGAGCAGCGTCGGCTGAGCTTGGCTCTCAGGGGCCTCGCGGCCGAAACCCGAGAGGGTGAGGCCCAGCAGCCGGACGCTCATCCGCACCGGGATCAGCCCCTCCAGGAGGGCGGCGCCCTGGGCGTCCAGGATCGCCTTGTTTGTGATGGGGGCGGGCAGGCTGCGGGCGCGGGTGACCTGTTCGAAGTTGGCGTATTTGGCCTTCAGGGTGACGGTGCGGCCGTAGCTGCCGGCCTTCTGCGCTCGCCGCCAGACCTCCTCGGCGATCTTGGTCAGGGCGGCGTGCAGGGCCTCGGGTTCTGACAGGTCCTCGTTGAAGGTGGTTTCGGCGCCGAGCGACTTGCGCACCCGGTCGGGGCGAACCGGCCGGTCGTCGAGACCCCTGCAGGCGCGGTAGAGATAGTCGGCCCAGGAGCCGAAGTTCAGCTGCAGGAAAGCCTGATCGCGGGCCGCCAGATCGGCGCCGGTGTGGATGCCCAGGCCCTCCATCTTGGCCGCCGTCACCGGGCCCACGCCGTAGAAGCGCCGTACCGGCAGCGAGGCGACAAAGGCGGGCCCGTCCTTGGGGGTGATGACGCAGATGCCGTCCGGCTTGTTCTGGTCGGACGCCATCTTGGCGATGAACTTGTTGTAGCTGACCCCTGCCGAGGCGGTCAGGCCGGTGTCGGCCTTGATCCTCGCGCGGATTTCCTGGGCGATGGCGGTGGCCGAGCCGACGCCCCTGCGGTCGTCTGTGACGTCCAGATAGGCCTCGTCCAGCGACAGGGGTTCGATCAGCTCGGTGTAGTCGGCGAAGATGGCGCGGATCTGTTGGGAGATGGCGCGGTAGACCTCGAACCGCGGCTTGACGAAGATCAGCTCGGGGCAGCGCCGCTTGGCGGTGACCGAGGCCATGGCCGAGCGCACCCCGTATTTTCGCGCCTCATAGCTGGCCGCCGCGACGACGCCGCGGGTCTGGCCGCCGACCGCCACGGGTTTGCCGCGCAGGGCGGGATCGTCGCGCTGCTCCACGGACGCATAGAAGGCGTCCATGTCGACATGGATGATCTTGCGAAGCGGCGGGTCGGACACGGAGGCAGGTTAGCCCAGCCTCCGTGTCCGGCAACACAGCGGGCTCAGCCCTTGGGCGCGGGCGGAATCGGCAGCTGGCGGTTGGTGGCCCGCTCGCCGCAGATGTTCTGCTCGATCTTCAGATCCGGCCGGCGGTCGAGCACGACGCGCGTGCTCCACGGCCTGGTGTAGTTCTCGGGATCATCGATGGTTGTGACGTCCTCGAGCGCCTTGCCGCCCTCGATCAGGCGGAACCTCTCGGTGAGGTGGGTCTTCTCCGAACTCGGCAAGCCCTTATGGTCCAGCCAGGTCACGCCGTTCAGCCCGACGGTGTCGATGACCAGGACGTCGCCGACCCAGCGGCCGGTCGAATGGCCGAAGTA
>CANJKM010000155.1 GCA_947474805.1 Caulobacterales bacterium
CGCGGCGCGTCAGGGGCATAGGCGCCCTCGACGGACTTCAGGCCATTGCCGATCACCCGGTCGAGTTCGGGCATGGCGGCGAAGGCGTCGGGATCGACCTGGACCGCGCAGCCGGTGGCGATCAGCACGGCGTCCGGCCGCTCGCGCCGGGTCTTGCGGATGGCCTGGCGGGCCTGCCGGACCGCTTCGGCGGTGACCGCGCAGGTGTTGATGATCACCGCGTCGGTCAGTCCGTCGGCGGCTGCGCGGGCGCGGGCCTGCTCGCTCTCGTGGGCGTTCAGCCGACAGCCGAAGGAGAGGGCGGTGATTCCCGGGTGCGCACCGGCCGGGACGCCGTCGCGGGGGTTCACGGCAGACGCCCCTGGAACTCGATCGCCACGGGGCCGGTCATCAGCACGTGGTCGTCCTCCTCGCGCCAGTCGATGACCAGCTCGCCGCCGTCCAGCGCCAGGGTCGCCTTGCGATCGACCAGTCCCCGGCGGCTCGCGGCCACCAGGGCGGCGCAGGCGCCCGTCCCGCAGGCCTGGGTGAGACCCGCGCCCCGCTCCCACACCTTCAGCCGGATGCGGTCGCGGGCGATAATCTGGGCGAAGCCCACATTGACGCCTTCGGGGAAGAGCAGGTGGTGCTCGATCATCGGACCGACCTGGCGCACCGGCGCGGTCTCTGCGTCCGGCACGAAGAAGATCACATGCGGATTGCCCATCGAGACGCAGCCGGGCGTGTGGAACAGGGGGGCGTCGATCGGGCCGACCTGCAGCTCGATCCCGCGCGTGTCCATCTCCTGCGAGAGGGGAATGTCGGTCCAGTCGAGGCCGGGCTTGCCCATGTCGACGGTGACGGCCAGCGGACCCGCGCGCATGGCCTTCAGATGGGCCGAGGCGGTGCGGAAGCGGGCGTCGCTCTTTCCACTCGCCTCCATCAGCAGCCAGCCGACGCAGCGGCTGCCGTTGCCGCAGGCGCCGACCTCCTCGCCGTCGGAATTCCAGAAGCGGACCAGCGGCCCGCTCGCATCCGCAAGATCGGGCTTCGAGATCGATATCAGCTGGTCAAAGCCGATCCCGCCGTCGCGCTGTCCCCAGCGGCGGATCTCGTCGGCGCTCGGATCGAACCGCTCGGGGGTGTCGTCGTTGACCACCACGAAGTCGTTGCCGAGCCCGTTCATCTTCAGGAAGGGCCGTCCCATGGCGGGCTATATAGGGGCAAAGGGCCGGAGCAGGAACCTTCGCCCGTCGCCGCCCATTTAGAGAGGCTGAGCCAATCAGGAGATCAGGCCATGAAGGGAATATTACTCTGGGCGCTCGGCATTCCGATCCCGGTGATCATCGGCCTCTACGTCTTCCACGTGCTCTGAGCCCCAGCCGGTCGCCGCCCAGGCGCCGGCGGGACAGCAAGACGGCCCCCGGAGACCGGCGGGCCGTAAGCGCTTAACGATGCAAGGCGCACTCTAGCGGGCGCGGCCGCGAAGGTCGAGCGAGGCCATTTGCGGGTGGCCCGAACGGATCGCGGCGCGGGCGAGGCTGGATTCGATCCGGCTCTTCTCGGCCTTGAAGGCCGCCATCTGGGCGCCCGAGAGTTCGGTTCCGCCCTGGGGTACCTTAGCGCCCTTGGGGTTCACCTTCTTGCCCTTGATCCAGATTTCATAGTGCAGGTGCGGCCCGGTCGAGAGGCCGGTCGAGCCGACATAGGCCACGACCTGGCCCTGGCGGACGCGCTGGCCGGCGCGGACAACGAAGCGCGAAAGGTGGCCGTAGCCGGTGGACCAGCCGCCGTTATGGTTGATCTTCACCCAGTTGCCATAGCCGCCGGCCCAGCGGGATTCGGCCACCACGCCGTCGCCGGCCGCATAGACCGGGGTGCCCTTGGGCGCGCCGAAATCGATGCCGGGGTGCATGCGGGTGTAGCCGAGGATGGGGTGGCGGCGGGCGCCGAAACTGGAGGTGATGCGGGCCCCGTCGACCGGAGTGCGCAGGAGGAAGCCCTTGGTGTTCTTTCCGCTCTCATCGAAATAGTCTTCCTGGCCGTCGTGCGCGAAGCGGAAGAACTTGGTCGTCTTGCCCTTGGCGTCGATCTCGACATAGCGCAGGCGGCCGGTCTCGATGGTGCGGCCGCTCTCGGTCAGCTTGCGGTCGAACACTAGGCGGAAGCCGTCGCCGGCCTGAATGTCGCGCGAGAAGTCGAGCTTGGCGCCCATAAGCTTGACCACCTGGGCGGTCAACTGCGGCGAGGCGCCGGCCTTCATCGTGCTTTCATAGAGCGAGCCGTTGATTTCGCCCTGGGCGACCGTGGTCTCCTCGCGGACCTGCTCTTCCAGCTCCCGAAGCTTCAGGGCGCCGTCGAAGGTGCGAGACAGGGTGATGGTCGAGGCGGGGCCGGTCTTCATCGACAGGCCCACCAACTGAGCGGGGCCCTGGCGGTTCCGGGGCTTGGCGACGGCGGCCTGGAAGGCGAGGCCGGCCTTGATGTTCACGGTGTCGAAGGCCTGGGCGAGGGTGCGGACGATGATCCGGGCCTCCTCGGAGCCGACGCCGGTGCGTTCCACGGCGGCTTCGAGAGTCTCGCCCCGGCGGACCTGCACGGGAACGGTTTCGGCCGCGGCGAGGCCAGGACGGGCGCCGGCCTCGACGAAGGCCTGGTGTTCCAGCGCCTTGATGGAGGCGGCGCTCCTGACGGCCGCAACCTTCCGGGCGGGGGCGTGGTTGAGCAGCGCGGACACCCCCGCGCCGGCGACGGCGGAGAGCGTAATGGCGGCGGCGCCGAGGATAACCGGCCCATAACGGGTCGGGGTCAGGCGCGGATCGAATTGCGGCATCGGTCCCTAAAACTTCTGTGCCGATGGGGCCGGTTCTGGCCGCCAAGAGCGGGATGGATGGGGCGTGAAGGTTGCGATCCGACGATCACGCGGCCTGACCTTGCCTAGCCAGCATGGTTAATGGCAACAAACTTTTACGGCTATTTGGTTAACGGCGGCGAATCGCCCAGCTTTTGGACAGCCAAGCGGGATCACGAAAACGTTGATCTGGCGGGGTTTCAGGCTCCCTGGCCGTCGCCGCGCGGGTCAGGGCCCACATAATCGAGTTCGATCACCGAAATATCGATGGTGACCTTGCCGGCCTCCTCGAAATTGACCGTCACCCGCCGATTGTCGACCGACTGGACCTGACCGATCCCCCAGTCGGGCTTGCCGGGATGGCGCACCAGCACGCCGGGTTCGAGGAAGGCTTCGATCATGGGGGAGGCTCCGGGAGGACGGTCACCTTGGCCCGGGCCCAGCTGAAGGCACAACTCAAATCCCGCTCATCCCAGCGGAAGCTGGGATCCAGCCTTGGGCTGCCGCGCTCCCTGCAAAGGACTGGATCCCAGCTTCCGCTGGGGTGAGCGGAGCGGGTGGGTTGCGCCGCGCGCGCTCAGCGACGATATAGGCCTCGGAGGCTGGCGGCGGGCGTAGTCCTCGCCAACCCGGTCAGATCCGAGAGGAAGCAGCCGTAACGAGTTTCGCTGCGGGTCGTCGTTCAGTCTCCACCCACCCTCATTTTGTTCTATCGCCCAGTGAGGGCGCCGCCGTACCATGCGGCCGGCCAACCATGACCGATCTCGATTCCGAAGAGCTTCCTGAGCGCGACGACGCCACCGCCGACATCTTCGGCGGGACGCCCGCTCCCGCGCCTCCCGTCCAGGAAGAGGGCGCGGCCTATCAGGTGCTGGCCCGCAAATACCGGCCCCGCACCTTCGAGGACCTGATCGGCCAGGAGGCCATGGTCCGCACCCTGACCAACGCCTTCGCCTCCGGCCGGATCGCCCACGCCTTCATGCTGACGGGGGTGCGCGGGGTGGGGAAGACCACCACCGCCCGCCTCCTGGCCCGCGCCCTCAACTACGAGAGCGCCGCCGTCCACCAGCCCAGCGTCGAACTGGCCCATGAGGGCATTCACTGCGCCGCCATCATCGAGGGCCGGCATATGGACGTGCTGGAGCTCGACGCCGCCAGCCGCACCAAGGTCGATGAGATGCGCGAACTTCTGGACGGGGTGCGCTACGCCCCGACCGAGGCGCGCTACAAGGTCTATGTCATCGACGAAGTGCACATGCTCTCGACGGCGGCCTTCAACGCTCTGCTGAAGACGCTGGAAGAGCCGCCGCCGCACGCGAAATTCATCTTCGCCACCACCGAAATCCGCAAGGTGCCCGTCACCATCCTGTCGCGCTGCCAGCGTTTCGACCTGCGCCGGGTCGAGCCGCCGGTGCTGGCTGCCCATCTCGAAAAGATCGCCGGGCTGGAGAACGCGCTGGTCGAGCCCGAGGGCCTGAACCTGATCGCCCGCGCCGCCGAGGGTTCGGTCCGCGACGCCCTCTCCCTGCTCGATCAGGCCATCGTCCAGGTCGACCGCGGCCAGGTGGTCAAGGCCGCGACGGTGCAGGGCATGCTGGGCCTGGCCGACCGCGGCCAGACCATCGGCCTGTTCGAACAGGTCATGGCCGGCAAACCCGCCGAGGCCCTCAACGCTTTTCGCGCCCTCTACAGCCTGGGCGCCGACCCGGCGGTGGTCATGCTCGATCTTCTCGACCATGCGCACGCGGCGTCGGTGTCGCGGACCCTGGGTCCCGACGCCCTCGCCCTGCCAAAGGATCAGGCCTCGCGGCTCGCCGCCGTCGGGGCCGAGGCCTCGGCCGGGACCCTGGCGCGGGTCTGGCAGATGCTGCTCAAGGCCTATGAGGAGACCCGCCGCGCCCCCGATCCCTCGGCCGCGGTCGAGATGGCGCTGATCCGCCTCTGCTACGCCGCCGACCTGCCGGGTCCCGAAGAGGCGCTCAAGCGCCTTCAGTCCGGCGACATGGCGTCCGCCCCCGCTGCGCCCCCCAGCGCGCCCTCGGGCGGCGGCGGCAGCTCCCGCGCCGGGCTCGCCCTGGCTCCCCAGCCCGCCTATTCGCCCCCGATGGCCTCGCCGAACCTGCGGCCCGCCGCCGAGGAGGTGGCCCAGGCCGCGCTGCAGTCGTTCGGCGACGTCCTGGCCCTGATCGAATCCAAGCGGGACGTCACCCTGAAGCTCGACGTCGAGCGCTACATCCGCCCGATCGAGCTCAAGCCCGGCCAGTTCAAGTTCGCCCTGGCCGCTGACGCCCCCGCCAACCTGCCCCAACGCCTGTCTGGTCGGCTGAAGGAATGGACCGGCCGGCCCTGGATGATGAATCTCGAGGCCACGGGCGGCGACGAGACCACCTATGAGAAGGACAAGCGCGAGGCCGCCGCGGCCCGCGCCCAGATCGAGATCGACCCCTTTGTGCTGGCGGTGAAGGCCGCCTTCCCGGGGGCCGAGGTTCTGGAAGTCCGCGCCGTGGCCGCGCCGATCACCGCGCCAGAGGCGGCTCCGCCTGTTGAAGACGACGACGAGGACTGATCGGTGAAAGACATCGGCTCTTTGATGAAACAGGCCCAGGGCCTGCAGGCCAAGATGGCCGAGGCCCAGGCGAACCTGGCCCAGACTGTGGTCGAGGGCCAGGCCGGCGGCGGGCTGGTGCGCGTCGGCCTGTCGGGCGGCGGCGTGCTGGTCGCGGTGACCATCTCGCCCGAGCTGATGGAGCCCGGCGAGCAGGAAACCCTGCAGGACCTGATCCTGGCGGCCCACGCCGACGCCAAGTCCCGGATGGACGCCGAGAGCGAGCGGGTGATGAAGGCCGCCATGGGCCCGCTGGCCGGGATGGCCGGCGGCATGCCGGGCTTTCCGGGGCTGAAGTAGAGCGCCCTTGGCCGCCGCCAGCCCCGAGATCGAACGGCTCATCTCGCTGCTCAGCAAGCTGCCGGGGCTTGGGCCGCGCTCGGCTCGGCGGGCGGCGCTGGCCCTGCTGAAGCGGCGTGAGCAGCTTCTTACGCCCCTGGCGCTGGCCTTGGCCGATGCGGCCGAGAAGGTGCGGTCCTGCTCGGTCTGCGGCTCGCCCGACACCCAGGACCCCTGTTCGGTCTGCTCGGACCGCTCGCGCGACGCCACCCTGGTCTGCGTGGTCGAGGAGGCCGGCGGCCTCTGGGCCATGGAGCGCGGCGCCTCTTATCGGGGCCGCTATCACGTGCTGGGAGGCCTGCTCTCGGCCTTGGACGGGGTTGGCCCCGACAGCCTGCGGATCGGCGAACTGGTCTCCCGCGTCGGCGCGGGCGAGGTGCGCGAGGTGATCCTAGCCCTGCCCGCCACGGTCGACGGCCAGACCACGGCCCACTACCTCGCCGAACGGCTGGCGGCCTCGGGCGTCTCGGTCACCTCCCTGGCGCGCGGCGTGCCGGTCGGCGGCGAACTCGACTGGCTCGACGACGGGACGATCGCCCAGGCCCTGAGGGCGCGGCGGCCGGCGTAGTGCGTCCTTCGAGACGGCCGCCTGATGGCGGCCTCCTCAGGGTGACGCTAGGTGGGTGGATTACAAAAAGCTTCGTCATGCTGAGGAACGCCCGCTTGGCGCGTCTCGAAGCACGCAGCGCCTATCCGAGCGGTTTGAGGGGGCCGCGAGTCGTGCTAGCGAACGGAGCATGAACATCATTTCCTTGATCGCCCTCGGGGTTCTGGCCGTTCTCGCCCTTGCCTGGGCGCTGATGGAACGCCGCCGCGCCGACCGGCTCAGCCTCGCCCTCGCCACCGCCGAGGCGCGCGAGCAGGCCCGCGGCGACATGGGCGAAATCCTCAAGGCCCAGGCGGCGCAATCGGCCAATTTCGTCGCCGAGGAGATGGTCAAGCGCGCCGCGGAGAGCTTCAAGACCCAGGAGCTGCTGGCCCAGGCCCGGCTCGACGCCCAGCTGAAGCCCGTGGCCGAGGGCCTGGCCAAGTTTGAGGCCCTGGAGAAGGCGCGGGCCGAAGAGACCGGCGGGCTCAAGGTCCAGATCGCCGCCCTGATGCAGGCCTCGGCCGACACCCAAAACGAGGCGCGCAAGCTGTCGTCCGCCCTGCGGCGCGGCGCCGGCGTCCAGGGCCGCTGGGGCGAGCAGACCCTGCGCAATGTGCTGGAGATGGCGGGCCTGCAGAACCGGTTCGACTTCGACGAGCAGGCCTCGACCGACACCGAGGAAGGCCGCCGCCGCCCCGATGTGGTGGTGAAGATGCCCGGCGGGGGCGTGCTGATCATCGACGCCAAATGCTCGCTCAACGCCTTTCTCGACGCCCAGGAGGCGGTCGACGACGCGGCTCGCGAGGCTTGTTACGTCCGCCACGGCGAGAGCGTCAGGGCCCACGCGCGCGGCCTGAGCCAGAAGGCCTATCAGACCCAGTTCGAGACCTCCCCGGACGTGGTCGCCATGTTCGTGCCCGGCGACGGCTTCCTCGCCGCGGCGTTGGAGCGCCAGCCGGACCTCCTGAACGAGGCCATGCGGCAGAAGGTCGTCATCGTCACCCCCACCACCCTCTTCGCCCTCTGCAAGGCCGTCTCCTACGGCTGGCGGATAGAGGAGAGCGCCAAGAGCGCTCAGCTGATCGTCGAGGCCG
>CANJKM010000156.1 GCA_947474805.1 Caulobacterales bacterium
AGCTCGGTGGCGTGCTGGATGATGGCGCGACTGTCGACAAGGGTGCCGTCGATGTCGAATACCGCCAGTTTCACCGCTTCCCCCTTCGATGCATCGGCTCCTCGAAGGGATCGGCGGGCGCCGAATGTTCGTCGAACCCGAACCGTTTGAAGCCCGCCCGCATCTCGGGGCTGATCGGGGCCTTGATGTCGATGACCCCGCGCGTGGGGTGCGGCAGGATCAGCCGCCGGGCGTGCAGCTGAAGTTTCAGCCCCGCCGACAGCGCGCCGGAAGCGGCGTCGCCATACTTGGGATCGCCCAGGATCGGGTGGCCGATGGCCTTCATATGCACCCGCAGCTGGTGGGTTCGTCCGGTCAGGGGTCGCAGCGCCATCCAGGCCGCCTCCGGGGCGGAGCCGAGGGTGACGTACTCGCTCTCGGCCGTGTCGGCGTCGTCGTCCAGGGGATCGGCGACCACCACCATTTCGCGGTCGCCGACCCCGCGCTTGGCCAGGTGCAGGTCGATCACGCCCTCGACGGGGTCGGGATGGCCGATGACCAGGGCCCAGTAGATCTTCTTGGTCTGGCGTTTGGCGAAGGCCAGGGCGAGGCTTGAGGCCGCCGCGGGGCTCTTGCCGAGCAGGAGCACGCCCGAGGTGTCCCGATCCAGCCGATGCACCAGGCGCGGCCGGTCCACGCCCTCGCCCCACGCCGACAGCAGCCGGTCGACGTGCTTCAGCGTCTTGGTGCCGCCCTGGACGGCCAGACCCGAGGGCTTGTTGAGGGCCAGAACCTCCTCATCCTCCCACAGCACCAGCGAGCGGGCATAGTCGGCGTCGCGTTCGGTCAGGCTCTCGCGTTCGCCCTCCTTGGGCGGGTCGGGCAGAGGCGGAACCCGCACCTGCGCCCCGGCGGCCAGCCTAGTGTCGACCTTGACCCGGCCCCCGTCGACGCGGACCTGGCCCGAGCGGACCAGCTTCTGCACTTGAACATGGTTGAGGTGGGGCCAGCGACGCTTGAACCAGCGGTCGAGGCGCACCCCCTCCTCCGCCGCCGCGACGACCAGGGTCTGGACCTCCCTCACGCCGCGAGCTTTCGGACGACCAGCAGTCCCGCCATAACGCCCAGGATCGACAGAGCGGCGGAGCCAGCGATGTAGCCGGCCGCGAGGCCATAGGCCTTACGCTCGATCATCATCACCGCCTCCAGGGCGAAGGACGAGAAGGTGGTGAAGCCGCCGAGCATGCCCACGCCGAGCAGCAGCCGGACCCGCTCCCCGCCCTCCGCGCGCGCGGCCAGCACCCCGATCAGCAGCCCCATCAGGAGGCCGCCGACCACATTGACGATCAAGGTCGCCGCCCAGGGGGTCTCCGGCCCGAAGGCGCGCACATAGCCGCGCCCCGCCAGATAGCGCAGGACCGACCCGAAGGCGCCGCCGACCGCGACCAGGAGAATTTCGACCATGCCGGGCTTATAGCCCGCAAAGCCCGCAAAGGTCAGCAGGACCTTATCGGGCAGGCGTCCGGGGCCGGATCACCTTGGCGACATCGCGCGCGTCATAGGCGTCCAGCGTCGCGGGCTTGGCCCCCCGGCCGATCAGGATTTCGAGATTGGAGACAAAGGCGGGCTCGCCGCCGAACCCGGTGGAGGTCCCGACGCCGACGGCGCTGCTCCGGCCAAAGCTCGCCCCGCCGACGCCGAAGGAGAAGCGCGGCCGGGTCGGCGGCGCGGCCTGACCATAGCGTTCGACGATACGAAACCAGTCGTAGCCATGCTCCAGCGTCAGGTCGGCGGCCCGCAGCATGACCAGGTCCTCGGTCTCGTTCGGGCCCATGCCGGAGGGGCCGTGATAGGAGACCCGGAACCGCTCGGGCTCGATCTGCTGCTCGAAATAGCCGACCCGGTTGGGCGAGGCGGCGGGCGCGTAGGGCGCCGTCGTGGCGCAGGACGCCAGGCTGGCGGTCACGACGCCGGCGGCGGCCAGGGCGACAAGGAGCTGTTTCATCCCGTGGAAACCGCCGGCAGGCCGATCGCGTTCCGCTCCAGCCCGCCCAGAACCCCGGTCGCGATGAAATCCTCGGGCGGCGTCGCCTCGATCCGCCGGCGGCCGCCCTCCGGGTGCGGAAAGCTCAGGGCGGCGGCGTGCAACATCAGCCGGGGCGCGGGCCGCCCCCCCACCATCAGGGCTCCGCCATAGCGGGCGTCGCCGATGATCGGCAGGCCGAGCGAGGCCAGATGGACGCGGATCTGGTGCATCCGGCCGGTCTTGGGGCTGCATTCGATCAGGGCGGCGCCCGGCCCGACCGCCAGGGTGCGATAGCGGGTCGAGGCGGTCTGGGCGTCGAGGTGGTCGGCGGCGCAGACGCGGATATAGGCCTCGCGCCCGATCTCCTCGCGGCGCAGCGGCGTGTCGATCGTTCCCCCGCGCGGTTCGGGCGGCGCCGAGACCAGGGCCAGGTAGGTCTTTGAAAACTTCTGCGCCATCATGGCCTTGCCAAGAAAACTTACGGCGGGCTGGCTGCGCGCGGCGAGGATCACGCCCGAGGTGTCGCGGTCCAGCCGGTGCACCAGCTTGGGCCGCACCCCGCTCGACTTGGCGAAGGCGTAGAGCAGCTCATCGAGCGTGTGGGCCTTGATCCGCCCGCCTTGGCTGGAGAGGCCCGAGGGCTTGTTCAGCGCCAGGATGGAGTCGTCCTGCTCGATCACCATGCCTTTGACGAAGGCGATCTCCTCGAGCGTCAGGACAACGGGCGGCGGCGGCTTCACTCTCCCCGGCCCTTGCGCATATCCGCCCAGGCTTCCAGCCGCTGGCGGATCTTGGCCTCGGCCCCCTCGCCCTTGGGCCTGTAGAAGCTGCGCCGCTCCATGCCGTCGGGGAAGTAGTTCTGGCCGGAGAAGCCGCCCTCGGCGTCGTGGTCGTAGGCGTAGCCCTTGCCGTAGCCGAGGTCCTTCATCAGCTTGGTCGGGGCGTTGCGGATATGGGCGGGCGGCGTCAGCGAGCCGGTCTCCCGCGCGGCCGCCATGGCGGCCTTGTAGGCGATATAGACGGCGTTGGACTTGGGCGCTGAGGCCAGGTGCACGACCGCGTGGGCCAGATGCAGTTCGGCCTCGGGAGATCCCAGAAAGTCGTAGGCGTCCTTGGCCGCGTTCGCGATCAGCAGGGATGTGGGATCGGCCAGCCCGATATCCTCGCTGGCGGCCCTGACCAGGCGGCGGGCGATGAACAGGGGCTCCTCCCCGCCGACCAGCATCCGCGCCAGCCAGTAGAGGGCCGCGTCCGGATCGCTGCCTCGGATCGACTTATGCAGGGCCGAAATGAGGTTGTAGTGCTCCTCGCGGTCCTTGTCGTAGGACGGACTGCGCTTCTGCAGGACGCCCGCCAGCCCCTGCGGGTCGAGCGGCGCCTCCTGCCCGATGGCGAACAGGGTCTCGGCCAGGGTCAGGGCGTAGCGGCCGTCGCCGTCGGCCATGGCGATCAGCGACTCGCGCGCCTCGGGGGTCAGCGGCAGGGCGCGCCCCTCCTCCGCCTCAGCCCGCTCCAGCAGCGACGCGATCGCCGCATCGTCCAGCCGGCGCAGCACATAGACCTGGGCGCGCGACAGAACGGCGCCGTTCAGCTCGAACGACGGGTTCTCGGTCGTCGCGCCCACCAGGGTGACCGTCCCGTCCTCGACATAGGGCAGGAAACTGTCCTGCTGCGCCCGGTTGAACCGGTGGATCTCATCGACGAACAGCAGGGTCGCCTGGCCGGCGCTGCGACGGGCCTTAGCCTGTTCGAACACCTTCTTCAGGTCGGCGACGCCCGAGAAGACCGCAGAGATCTGCTGGAACTCATAGCCGGCCGTCTTGGCCAGCAGGCGGGCGATCGTGGTCTTGCCCACGCCGGGCGGGCCCCACAGGATCATCGAGGACAACCGCCCGGCCGCGGCCATGCGGCCGATCGGGCCCTCGCGGCCGAGAAGATGCTCCTGGCCGACCACCTCGCCGAGGGTCTGGGGACGCAGGCGCTCGGCAAGGGGGCGCGGCGCCGTGGGGGTCAGCCCGGCCGCTTCGAAGAGATCGCTCATCGCGCCAGTCTAGAGGACACGCCTCTAGAAGTCCGCCGAGACCTGCTGTCCGTCGCGCTCCAGCACCAGCCGCCAGCGGCCCGCCCCCGCCAGGCCGGCGATGAGGTCGGTCACCTTCTCCACCGGCCGGCCGTTGATCGCTCGCACGATGTCGCCGCGCTGAAACCCGTACTGAGCGGCGAAACTGTCGCCCACCTCGGCGACGGCCACGCCGTGCTCGAAGGGATCGAGACCCAGCTCCTCGGCCGCCGCGGGCGACAGGTTGATCACGCTGGCCCCGCCAAGCGGCTGGCGGCCCGCAAGCGTCCGCCGTTCGCGCGGCGGGTTGGCGGGCGGCGCCTCGATCTTCAGCGTCGCTTCGCGCGCGGCGCCGTCGCGGCGATAGGCGACGCGGATGCTGTCGCCGGCCCGGCGGGTGGCGACCCGGTAGTTGAGCCCGCCCTGGTCGTTCACGGGCTGGCCGTCCAGCGAGACGATCAGGTCGCCAGCCTTCAGCCCGGCCCGCTCGCCCGGCCCGCCTGGATAGATCTCGGAGATCAGCACCCCCTGGGCGCGATCCAGGCCGATGCCCCTAGCCATCTCGGCGTCGACTGTTTGGGCGCGCACGCCCAGCCAAGGCCGGACCACGGCGCTGCCGCCGCGAAGCGCGGTCTCGACCACCTGCCGCACCATGGCCGCGGGGATGGCGAAGCCGACGCCCGCCGAGGCGCCCGTGCGCGACAGGATGGCCGTGTTCAACCCGATCATGTTTCCGGCCATATCGACCAGAGGACCGCCCGAATTGCCCGGATTGATCGGCGCGTCGGTCTGGATGAAGAAGGAATAGTCGGTGATGCCGACGTCGCTGCGGGCCAGGGCCGAGATGATGCCGTTGGTCACGGTCTGACCGACCCCGAACGGGTCGCCTATGGCCAGGACCAGATCGCCCACCTCCGCCTCCTCGCGGTCGGCGATCGGCAGGACCGGCAGGCGCTCATTGCTAACATCGATCTTCAGCACCGCCAGATCAGCACGCGCGTCGGCCAGCAGCACCCGCGCGGGCAGCTCGCGCCGGTCGGCCAAGACGACGCTGAGCTGCTCGCCGCCCTCGATGACGTGGTTGTTGGTGACGATGATCCCGTCGGCGCGGACGATGGCGCCCGAGCCCAGCGACTGCTCCACCCGCTCGCGCGGAGCCCCGCCGCCCCGGAAAAATTCGAAGAAAGGGTCGATCTGCTGGCGCACGATACGGCGGGCGAAGACATTGACCACGGCCGGGCCCGCCGCCTTCACGATCGGCGAGAAGGAGAGCTGGACCTGGCCGGCGCCGGCCGGAATGCGGCGGGGGGCGACCAGGGGCTCCCGGCTGATGGTCGTCGGAACGGGAGCGGGAGCCGTCGCGGCCAGGACGGGCGCGGCGATCAGGACGAAGGCGAAGGGCAGCAGCGGAAGTCTAATCATGGCTGGAAAGTCCGGGAGGTTCGCGGCTCAAAAATGGCGCGCCGACCCTTTGTTTCAAGGCCGGATAAGGCCCGCGAGCCGACGCGGATCGCCATCCGACCTGGACGGCGCGACCCCGATCAACCTAGTCAGGAAGGGGTGGACATCGACATTGTCGAAGGTCCCGATCCGCACTCCCCGCCGGATGTTCGGCCCTCGCGCGACGAACAGCGCCCGCATCGCCAGTTCCTCCGGATCGTAGCCGTGCGACCCATGGTCCGGTTCGGAGGTCCGCGCGGCCTCCGCGGCCCGCCGAACGACGTAGCCGCCAAGGTCCGAAAGACAGACGATGGGCGGCACACGCGGGTTGGTCCCATAGTGGAAGCGCGCCGGCAGCCTGGCCTTCTCCCAGCAGCGGCCAGTCGGATGGCGGCCGAGGAGCCGGCGCCGGGCCTCGGCCTCCCGACCGGGCTGTGGCACGAAGCCGACCACGGCGGCGCTGCTGACCAGTTTCGCCACCTCGGGCGGGACCCAGTCCTCGGCGGCGATGCGGCGCTTATAATCGACCTCGGCCATGCCGTGATCGGAGACGATGACCAGATTGACCTTGTCATAGAGCCCCCTCGCCCTAAGCCCGTCGACCAGCCGCCCGAGGGCGGCGTCGACCTCTTTAAGCGCGGCCGTCAATTGTGGCGAACTGGGTCCAAAGTGGTGTCCGGAATCGTCCACTTCGTCGAAGTAGAGGGTGGCGAAAGCCGGTCGCTTTGCTTCCGGCAGATCCATCAGCGCCAGAATGTCGTCGACCCTCTGGCCGGCCTGTCGATTGGCGTCGAAGCGGCGCCAGTAGGTCGCAAAACGTCCCCCGCGCGGGGCTTCCGAGCCCGGCCAGTCCAACGGCGCGGCGATCAGCCCGGCCTTCTCGACCGTCGCCCAGAGCGGTTCGGCCGGGCCCCACCAGCGCTCGTCCTCGACCGTCGAGCGGTCCCCCAGACTGAAGGCGACGCCGGGGATGCCGGGGTCCAGCATGGTGTTGTCCACCAGCCCGTGGTGGTCCGGGCGGAGGCCCGTCACCAGGGTGTAATGGTTGGGATAGGTCAGACTGGGAAAGGACGGCCGCATGCCGCCAGGGGCGGTCGCGCCCTCCCGTGCCAGGGCCGCCAACACGGGGGACTCGCCGCGCCGGGCGTATTCGGCGCGGAAGCCGTCGATTGAGACCAGGATCAGCGGCGATCGCGCGGTCGCCTGCACGGCGACCGGCGGGACCAGGAAACTTAGAAGGATCAAGAGGAGCCGGAGCATCCAGGCTTCCTACACCAGCCTCATGACGGCTGGACCTCCCCCCGTCACATGATTCCGACCGCCAGCGCGGTCGCGGCCCCGATGCGGCCGCACCGAACTTTGTTGACGGGACGTGGGTGTCCTTATCCGAGCGCCCGCGCACGGCCGCACGCTCATATCAGGAAATGGGGAGGCGCCTGACGCCCATCCTCATGCCTTCACTCGGAAGGCGTCCCGGAAGATAAGGACGAGAGGAAGCGCTTAGGCTTCGACGACCGCTTGCGACGGGCCGCTGTCCAGGCCCTTGGCCGAGACATCGCGATCCACGAACTCGATCACCGCCATCGGGGCGTTGTCGCCGTGGCGATTGCCGGCCTTGAGCACCCGGATGTAGCCGCCGTTCCGGTCGGCGTAACGGGGGCCGATCACCGAGAACAACTTGGCGACCTGCTCGACGTCGCGGACCTGGCTGATGGCCTGGCGGCGGGTGTGCAGGGTGCCGCGCTTGGCCAGGGTCACCAGCTTTTCGACGAAGGGGCGAAGCTCCTTGGCCTTGGGCAGGGTGGTGACGATCTGCTCGTGCTTGATCAGCGAGGCCGACATGTTGGCGAACATGGCCGTGCGGTGGGCCGAAGTCCGGCCGAGCTTGCGGTGGGCGTTACCGTGACGCATTTGTCTTACTCCAGGGCGCTA
>CANJKM010000157.1 GCA_947474805.1 Caulobacterales bacterium
CATCAGGGTGGTCCCGATGCGTCCGAGCGGCGGCCGGCTCTTCAGGGTCAGGGCCGGAACGCCCATCCACAAGGCGTCGAACAGCATGGTGCCGCCGCTGTGCGGGAAGCTGTCCAGCAGGATGTCGATGTCGTTCAGCCCCTTGAAGATGTCGAGGCTGCGCCGCATCTCCACGCGCGCCGGATCGAGGCCGTGCCGCGCCATCAGCTCCCGGTAGTAGGCCTGGGTCCGGGGGTCGGCGAAATGGGTGTAGTCGAGGATCAGCCGTGCGGTCGGGACCCGCCGCAGGATCTCGCCCCAGACCCGGAAGGTGTGGTGGTTCAGCCGCTCGGTTCGGCCGGTGTAGCCAAAGGTGAGGCGCCCGGTCTTGAGCGCCGGCGGCGGGGTGGTCGGCGCCGTCGCCTCGGGCGGGCGGTAGGCGATGAAACAGCCGGGCAGGCGGACGATGGTCTCGCGCGCCAGCGTGCCTTCCGGGGCGATGTGCTGGTCGAACAACACATAGTCGACCGCCTTCAGCCCGGTGGTCCAGGCCGCTCCGAGCCAGGTGACCTGGATCGGGGCCGGCTTCAGGGCGAAGACCGCCAGCCGGTCGTCACGCATGTGGTTGCAGCAGTCGACCAGGATGTCGATCCGGTCCTCGCGGATCAGCGCCGCCGTCTCCGGGTCGCTGAGGGTGCGGATCTCGCGCCAGTGGTCGAAGCACGCCTTGAAGGTCTCGGTATGCTCGTCGCGCAGCAGCACATTGGAGTAGGCGAACAGCTCCACCGCCTCCGGATCTCGGTTGGCCATAAGCGGCAGGAAATAGAAGCGCGAGGTGTGTTTGCGGAAGTCCGGCGAGACATAGCCCACCCGCAATCGCCGGCGCGGCGTCCGGTCGTGACCCGAGAAGTCGGTGGTCGGATCGGGGAAGCGGTCGCCCCAGCGGACGAACTCCCGATAGATGGTCTCGGCCGGCAGGTCGGGGTGATAGGAAAAGCTGTAGATCCGGGCCTCCCAGGCGGGGTAGGTCGGGGCGGCGAGGGCCAGGGCCAGGTCGCTCTCCTCGACCGTCCGCGAATGGTCCGACAGATAGGCCGACAGGACGCCCCTGAGTTGGTGGGCGGTGGGCAGGCCGGGATCCAGCTCCAGGGCGCGGATGCAGCTCTCCTCGGCGTCCACCAGCCGGCCCGAGGCGCGGAAGACCTCCGACAGATTGGCCTGGGCCTCGACCAGTCGGGGGTTGAGCTCAAGCGCCTTGCGGTACAGGGCCTCGGCCTCGGCCAGCCGGTCCTGCATCATCCTCAGTGTGCCAAGGTGGCAGTGGGCCTGGGCGTCGCAGGGCGTCAGGGCGATCACCCGCTTGAAGACGGCCTCGGCCTCGTCCAGCCGGTCGAGCAGCACCTGGCAGGCGCCGAAATCGTTGAGGATGTCGGTGTCGGAAGGGTCGGCCGCGATCAGCCGCTCGAACAGCGGTTGGGCCTCTCGCGGCCGGCGCAGGTCGATCAGCACGCCGGCCAGGCGGGCCAGGGCCGGGCGATGATCGGGGTGAGCCGCCAGAATCTTCCGCAGGTGGACCTCGGCCTCCTCGAACTGGCGCAGGTCCGAGAGGCCGACCGACAAGTTGTAGCTAAACTGAGCGTCGTCGGGCTTCAGCTCGATCGCCCGCGTCATGGCGGCGAGCGCTTCGTTTCGGCGGCTCAGGCCCCGCAGGGCGGCGCCCAGGACGCCCCATACGCTGGCGTTGTCCGGGTGCTGCAGCGTCAGGCAGGAGGCGATGGCCTCGATTTCCTCGAACCGTTTGGCGGCGAACAGGACCTCCATACCGAGCGGCGGACCCTCGGGGCGCAGTCGCGCCGTCTCCTGCTCCAGCCGCTCCAGGGCCGGCCCGCGCAGGCCGAGGGTCTTGGCCTGGATCAGAACCTGCCATGCGGCCTCCAGCCGGCCGGCCTGTTTCAAGCCGTCGATATAGTCGAGCCAGAACGGGGCCTCGTCCGGACGCCCCCGCAGGGCCAGCGCCAGTTCCGGCCCGGCCTCTGCGGCGTGGCCTTGGGCTAGGAGCAGGATTCCGAGGTTGTGGCGCGCGTCGGCGTGGCCGGGGTCGCGGGCCAGAAACTGCCGGTAGAGGGGTTCGGCCTGGGCGAGCGCACCGACCTGCTGGTGGGCGACTGCGCGCTGAAACAGATCATCCTGGGTGATGGAGGTGTCGTTCATATGGCCCAGTCAGGATCACGCGGGTCGGACGCATGGGGTCCAGCGGGCCGCGGCCCCCTGGAGAGTCGGTCTATACACTAGTTGATGTCGGTGGCCACGACATTGGCCACGCCGGCCAGGAAGATCACCATGTCGGAGGCGTCATAGACCCCGTTGTTGTTGACGTCTGTGACCAGCAGGGTGCCGGTGGCTCCGAACGTAATGTCAAACTGGGCCACCTTGCGCAGGGTGCTGAACCCGTCCTGGTAGAAGGTCGGCAGGGAGAGGGCGGCGGTCACCGCGGCAGCGGAGCCGAAGCTGGCCTTGTCGGCGATGACGCCGACGCTGGAGAGGCCGATCTTGTCGGTGGCGGTCCGGAACCCCTGCACGAGGTCCATCGTCCCGACGTTCGGTGTCGAGGCGCCCGAGGCGCCGGGCGTGCCGACGAGGTCGAGCGTCGATTGGTTGGCGGCGTTGTAGACCACATTGACCGCCCCCATGCCCGCGGTGATGGTGATGAGGTCGTAGCCAACGCCGCCCAGGATGCTGGCGGTCTGGCCGGCGCCTCCCACGCTGATGGTGTCGTTGACGCCCGTGCCGGACACGGAGATCGGTTGGGCCCCGCCCAGCAGCGAGTTGAAGACCAGCCCGCCGGTTCCCGAGCCGTTGACGGTCAGGGAGTGGGCCAGGACCCCCGTGTTCAGGGTCAGACCCTGCGAGCCCGAGACGTTGATGATGTTGGGGGTGATGTAGGGGCTGCTGCCCGAGCTGGCCAGGGTGACGCTGTTGTAGGTCGTGGTGATCGAGCCGGCCGAGACGATGTTCAGGGTCTCGACCTGGCCGGGCGTGGTTCCGTTCATGGCCAGGCCGCTGCCGCCGATGACGACGCCGGTGGTGGGGATGCCGCCTGTCGGGTTGGCGGGGTTGTTCAGGGTCAAGGTGAGACTGTCGATGAGGCCCGCGGCGGTTGCGAGCGTCAAGACCAGCGCGCCGGCGGGGTTGGGCCCGGTAAGGTTGCCGCTGACCAGAACCGAGCCGACCTATGCCAGGCCGGAGATCTGTACGCTTTGGTTCGAGGCCAGCACCTGGGCGGTCGTGGATCCGACGACCTGGCTCGGGGTGTAGTTGGCGAAGCCGCCGGCGTTGTTCTGGACGGCGACCGTCTCGAAATTGGTAACCCGGGCGCCGATGGGCGCGGTCAGGTCGGCGGGAGTCACGAATACGACCGTGTCGTTCCCGGCCCCGCTGGAGCCATTGATCGTTGCGGTCAGGGTGGCGCCCGAGCCGCCGAGCACGGTGATGACGTCCGATCCGGCGCCGCCGGTGAAGTTGAGGTTGGCGCCGATGAAGGCGCTGGTCAGGGTGATGGCCGAGGTGTTCTTGGTCCCGTCGGTCAGGTTGAGGACGGCGTTTCCGCCGGCCGTGGCGTAACCGAAGTTCAGATTGCCGGTCAGGGCCGTGCCGTCGCCGATCAGGCCAGCGGCGGCGGCGGCGGCCAGGTTGGTGATGGTCACGGTATTGAGCGAACGGTCGCTGTTGATCGCCGTGGTGCCGCTATAAGTGGCGGCGTTGACGCTGGTCACGTCGCCGGCGACGTTTGACAGGCTCCGGATATTGATGGTCTCGACGCTGGTCAGCGTCACGGTGGGGAGCGAGACTGCGCCGGTTGAGCCCCCGGTGGGATGGGAGACGGTGACGTTCAGCGTGTCTTTGCCGCCCCCGTCGTTGATGCTGTCGAGGAGGGTGAAGGGCGAGTTGGCCGGGATGTCGCTGATGATGGCGCCCGTGTAGGTTTTATTACCGACCCCGCCGACGATGTTTTCGGGGGCGGTGCTCAAGTTCGACGCCGTCCCTGCGCCGGGCACGGCCAGGCCGATGCCGCCGCCAAGCGGCGCATAGAGGGTCAGAAGATTGATATTCTACTGAGCGGCGCTGTTGACCAGCGCCTCGGTGAAGTTGTTAGCGCCGGCGGCATAGATGCCGACGTCGGCCTTGATGCCCTCGACCAGCAGATAGCCGACCACGACCGCCTTGGTGGCGATATCGATCTGGGCGGCGGTCGAGCTGGAGGTGATCAGCCCCCGCTCGCAACCGGTGTTGACGAAGGCCGCCTGGCGGCCGGTGATGTCGGCCAGGGCGTTGGTGACATTGATGCCGGCGGCCGTGGCTTATAGGACTAGCCGATGATGGTCTCATAGAGGGCGGCGACGAAGGCCGCGAAGGTCATCGAGCCGTAGGTCGAGGCGAAGCTCGCCGCGCCCGCGCCCAGCAGACCCAGGTTGGCGGCGAAGTTCATATAGCGGTTTTCGATGTTGAAGGCCGCGTAATAGGGGTCGTTCAGGTCGGTCGCGTTTGCGCCCGAATTGACCAGGAAGGCCAGCCCGGCCTGGCTGGTGGTCAGTCCGGTGAAGAACTGATCGGCGGTGTTGGCGACCGTCGTGGTCATGTCGGCGCTGTTGACCACACAGGCCAGCGCCGTCGCGTCGGCCATCTGCCCCGCCTGGGTCTGGGTGGCCATGCTGCCCAGGATTGCGGTGGTGGAGGCGTCGGGCGCGACGCCGACATTGGCGGCGGTATAGGCGGCGATCAACTGCGCGGCTGGGTAGGCCATAATCTAGTCCCGTATACTAGATCAGCCGCTGATCGACCCTGACGCTGCGACCGGACGATCGCCACAATGCTGAGTAATCAGTAAACGGGGAAAGCCGGCTTTGGCAAAGCGGTTTATTTTCTTCACAAATCGAAGCGCCGTCGAATGAAAGCTCAAGCTCAGCGCGCCTGGATGGCCTGTGCCAGGGTCTCCATTTCCGGGCTCAGCGGATACATGTGCCGATATTGCAGGATCTGCTTGGCCACGAGTTTCAGCCGGTCCTCGAACGAGGGCCGCGCCAGGGGCGGCGATAGGGGCCCGTTGAAGGGCGCCGCGTCCCCGCGCTGGAACTCCAGCGCCATGCTGATCCGCGGTTCTCGCGCCAGCCGGCTGGCGCGCGAGCCCCAGTGCAGCACCGCCTGGTTCCAATAGAGATAGTCGCCCGGCTGGGCCGGCAGGGCCCGCACACTGGCCAGATCGACCTCATAGCGGCCGTCCTGCGGCGTACCATAGGTCGGGTCGCGGTCGGCCGGCAGGATGTACATGCAGCTGTTGTCGGGCGTCGCGGCGGTCAGCGGGATCCAGACCGTCAGCGACAGGGGCGCGCCCCCGACCCCGAGCGAGCGGTAGCCCCGGTCGCGGTGCGCGGTCCAGCCGGCGCCGGCCGGGCCGGGGTCTATATGCCAGACCCAGAAGTCGGGCAGGATCTGATAGTGCGGCCCCAGGGTGTCGGCGAGCTGGCCGTGCAGCTGATGGAAGGCGGCCCAGGTTTCGTCGAACAGAAACAGGAAGGGCGGCGGCACGCCCTGTTGGGTCATCCGGATCACCGCCGCCGCCAGCCTGGGCGCCCATTTGGCCAGCCGGGCGTCGGCGGCCTGGAAATAGCCCTCGGTCCGCATCCGCTCGCGCGACAGGGCCAGGCGTTCTCGGTCCGGGCCGTTCGGCGCGGGAAAGCTCCCGCCCGCCTCGGTGAGCGACAGCTCGGGAAACGCCGTCCGCCAGTAGCCAGGGTCGAACAGCCGTTCGTCGGCGGCGAGGGCGGGGGTCTGCATCCCTCCAGAATGCCGGGGCGCTCGCCGGGCGCCTAGTGCGGCTGAGTGGACCGCCCTAGTGTCGCGCTGATGACCGATCTCCCCAAGCCCCTGAACGCCGATGAGCGCCTCGCCCGCCTGGAGGCCCGCGTCGAGGCCCTGGCTGGCCTGCTCCAGCCCGCCTATTGGAGCCTGCTCGACAGCCTCTACGCCCGCCTCGGCCCCCAGACGCCGCCGCGCTGCCTGGCCTGCGACGGCGCCGGGCCCTTCGGCTCCAGGATCGACCAATGCGTTTTCGGCGGCGGCCTGCTGGAACGCTACGAATGCCGCGACTGCGGCTGCGTCTTCGGCCCGCTGAAATACCTTGAGCTGCCCGAGGCCGTCGTCGAGGCCGACTACCGGCTGCTCTATCAGAGCTACAGCGAGGGCGATTCGACCGAGGCCGAGCTTCGCGCCTTCCATGCCCTAGACCCCAAGCCGGGCGGCCTCTACCTCAACTGGGGCTCAGGCGCCTGGTCGGCCTCGGTCGAGCGGCTCCGGGCCGAGGGCTGGGACGTCTGGGGTTATGAGCCGCACGCCGAGACCGCCAGCCCCTTCGTGGTCAGGAACCGGGGCGAGGTCTCGGCCCGGTTCGACGGAATCTTTTCCAACAATGTCATCGAGCATCTGCGCGTACCGGCGGCCCAGTTCGCCGACTTCCAGGCCGTGCTCAAGCCCGGCGGCCGCATGGCCCACGCCTCGCCCTGCTATGACTGGCGCTACGCCTTCAGCCGCTTCCACGTCTTCTTCCCGCTGAGAGACGCGCCCGAGCGGCTGGCGGCGCGGACCGGCTTTAGGGTGATCGGGCGGGAGGAGGACGACGACTATCGCGTCCGGGTGTTCGAGGCGGACTAGGCCTCGTAGTCGTCGACCCGCCGGGCCAATTCCTCGGCGATCTCGTCCCAGAGGTGGCGATCCTTGGCCGGGCCCATAAAGGCCGAAAGCCTGGCCTTCTCCAGCAGGGCGGCAACGGCCGCCCGGGTGACGGGCGGGGGAATGGCGGCGATGATCGAATCAACCCGCGTCGGCCCGTCGAATTCACTGCTCCAAGAGGGGACCTGGGACTGTTGGAGGTTCTCGTTAGCCATTTCTGAGCCGTGCGTTGTCCCTGATTGTTCGCTCTTGACGGCTATCGCGTAGGGCCGCCAGGCGGGCAATGCAATGCGACCTATTTTTCTTACGGAATCGCACAATTCAATATGCAGTCAATCTGAGCAATATGCAGTCAATCTGACCGGCCCTCAGGCCGAAGCCGAAGCCGCGCGAGGCCGCGCCCAATTCTGGGAGCATTGGCGGCGATCTGCACTCCAGCGCCGCCGCCCGGCGCCATGTCCTGTTCGGGGTCGGCAAACAGCAGCTCGAACACCATCGGGTCGTAATAGCGCAGCAGCTCGCGCGCGAGGATGTGCGAGGGAATATCCAGCACCTCGGCCCAGTCTTTATAACGGTCGGGCGGAATGCGGCCGCGGCCGGTCTCCAGCTGGGAAATGAAGGTATAGTGGTCCGACCCCAGCAGCCGGGCCAGCTGGCTCTGCGAAAGGCCGCGCTCCTCGCGCAGCGATTTCAACCAGGCGCCGCCGCGCTTGCGCAATTCCTTGACCAC
>CANJKM010000158.1 GCA_947474805.1 Caulobacterales bacterium
GGACGGCGGCCCGATGGCGGCCGACAACGCGCCCGAGACCAAGCCGCTCTCGGCCTACACATTGGAAGAGATCCAGTCGGGCATCCCCTTCGACGGTCACTGGACCGCCTTTTCGGGCCCAGCCGCCGCTCAGGGCCTGCCGGCCGACGTCGTGCCGCCCAACCGGGTGCTGGCCGAGATCGACAACTACCTGAAGCCGGAATACGCCCAGGCCCACAAGGACTTCGATCGGCTGGAGTCCGAGGGCGTAGAGCAGAAGACGGTGCAGATCGTCTGCCTGCCCTACAACATGCCCGGCGAGCGCCAGGAAAGCCGGCTGGAGCAGAACTACATCACCCTGCCCAAGGTCTGGGTGGTCACCGCCGGCGGCTGGTCGCCGCGCCAGATCCACATCGGCTCCGAGCACCCCAAGGACCTGAAGCCCTCCTATCTCGGCCATTCAGTCGGACATTGGGAAGGCGACACCCTGGTGGTCGACACCATCGGCTTCAACGACCAGGGCATGATCGAGAACGGGGTTCGGCACACCACGCAGCTGCATGTGACCGCCCGCTACCAGATCATCAGCATCAATGGCCGCAATGCGATCCGGGGCATCTATGTCTATGACGATCCAGGCTCGATGGTGAAGCCGATGAAGTTCGCCCGCGTGCTTATGTCGGTCCCGCCGGGGTCGATGATGAGCCAGGAAAACATGTGCAACGAGAACAACCGGCCGCGTTGATCGACTGATGGGCGCTGGCCCAGGTTCAACGCCCGGCTCAATGACACTTTTTCGATGCTTGGCCTTTTTTTCGCCGGCGCCGCTCGTCTAGAGATCGGCCCTGCGCTTTTGCTGAATCGGCCGCGCGCCTCTCAGGACCGCGACAAAGCCGCCGTAGGGGAGACTATCGATGGCTATCGCTGACCAGCCGCCCGCCTTGGTGGAACAGGTGGAGGTGCGCGCGGCGCGTCTTTCGCCGATCGCGGGCGACGCCGCCTTCTCGGTCATCGGGCTGCCCCAGCGGGTGCTGGAGACCAATGAACGCCTCGACCAGGCCCTGGCCCAGACGCCCGGCCTTTCGCTGTTCCGGCGCACCTCCAGCCTCGCGGCCAATCCCACCACCCAGGGCGTGTCCCTGCGCGGCATCGCCGGTTCGGGCGCCAGCCGCGCGCTGGTGACCCTGGACGGGGTGCCGCAGAACGATCCGTTCGGCGGCTGGGTGATCTGGAGCGGCATCGCCTCGGAAGGCGTCGAGAGCGCGCGCGTGGTGCGCGGCGCAGGCGCGGGCCCTTACGGCGCGGGCGCCCTGACCGGGACCATCGCGCTCGATGAGCGCGCGACGCCGGGCCTGGAGGCCAACGCCACGGTCGGCGAGCTGGACTACAAGCGCGCGGCCATCGTCGGCAGCGTCGACTACGGCAAGTTGAATTTCTTCGCCAGCGCGACCGGCGAGAAGAGCGCCGGCTGGATTCCGGTCCGCGACCGGCGTGGGGCGGCCGACGTTCCCCTGACCCTGAACGACTGGAGCGCAGCGGGCCGCATCTCGGCCGATCTCGGCGACGGCGTGGTCGCCGCGGCGCGGATCTCGACCTTCCAGGAGCGCCGTTCGGCCGGCCTGATCGGCGCCAATTCGGTGGCGCGCGGCTCCTCGGCCAGCCTGACCCTGGCCAAGCCCGATGTGGGCGACGCGCTCGGCTGGCGGCTGCAGCTGTGGGGCCGGACCTCCAACCTCGCCAACACCTCGGTGGCGGTGCTGGCCGGTCGCGTGGGGACCACCCCGGCGAACAATCAGTTCAACACCCCGGCGTCGGGGGTCGGCATGAACGCCGCCGTGCGCGGCGTCGCCAGCGGCGTCCGCTGGGAAGTCGGCGCGGACCTCCGCGCCAACGAGGGCACCGACAACGAGTATTTCCGCTTCATCGCGCCCAGCCTCACCCGAATCCGCGCGGCGGGGGGCCGGACCATGGTGGGCGGGGTCTATGTCGAGGCCAGCCGCCAGACCGGCGGCACCCTACTGACCGCGGGCGTGCGCCTGGATCGCTGGCGGACCTATCACGCCAAGCGGATCGAGCGGGACATCGTCACCCGCGCCGTGACCCTGAACGCGCCGCCCGCCGACCGCGACGGCACCGTGCCGACCGGACGTCTGGGCATCAAGACCGCGATCGCGCCCAATCTGGCGGTGCGCGCGGGCACCTACGCCGGCTTCCGTCCTGCGACCCTGAACGAGCTGCATAGGCCCTTCCGCGTCGGCAACGACGTGACCGAGGCCAACGCGGGCCTGAAGCCCGAGCGGTTGTACGGGGCCGAGGTCGGCCTCGACGGCCAGGCGCTCGGCGGCCGCTTCAGCGCCACCGGCTTCTACAACCAGCTGAACGACGCCATCGCCAATGTCACCATCGGCGGGCCGGGCACCTATCCGATCGCGGGCGTGATCCCGGCGGGCGGGGTGCTGCGCCAGCGCCAGAACGCCGGCAATGTGAACGCTTACGGGATCGAGGCCGACGCTGCCCGCAATTGGGGCGAGCGGTTCGAGATCAGCGCCGCGATGGCCTATACCCACGCCAAGGTGGACGGCGGCTCGGCCGCGCCGCAGCTGACGGGCCTGCGCCCGGCCCAGACGCCGCGCTTCACCACCACCGCCTCGGCGACCTGGCGTCCGCTGCCGCTGCTCAGCCTCTACGCCGCCGTGCGCTATGAGAGCTCGCGCTTCGACGACGACCAGAACCTGCGCCTGCTGAAGGCGGGCTCGGCGGTCGACGCCCGGGTGTCCTATCAGGTCACGCCGCAGGTCAGCGTCTTCGCCGCCGCCGACAACATCTTCAACACCCGGCTGCAGACCGGCCGCACGGCCGACGGCATCATCAGCTCGGGCGCCCCCCGCGTGGCCCGCGTGGGGATGTCGCTGAAGCTCTAGAACCGCACGAACAGGTTGGCCGAGGCGATGTGGTTCATCCGGTCGTTGGAGCCGATCCGGTTTATGTACTGGTTCATGTAGCCGGCCTCGATCCGGGCCTTGGGCGCGACGGTGAAGCCGACGCCGGCGAAGTTGCGCATCTGGTCGAAGCCGGAGCGCGCGCCCCAGTCGGTGTCATCCAGGGCCACGAAAACCTCGCTGGTCAGCACCAGGGCCAGGTCGGCGCCGGGTCGCAGCGGGCGGTTGAACTTGGTCCAGTGGCGAAGCCGCCAGCCGGTGTCGCTCCCGCTCTCGACGAACCGCTGTTCAAGCCGGCTTCGAGTGCTGATCACCCCGCCCGCGATGGGCGCGCCCGACCAGGACAGCTGCTGCCACAGCCGGTCCTCGCCCACATCGGGGCCGGGGGTGTGGTTGGTGATGCGGCCATAGCCGGCATAGATCTGTACGCTCTTCGACACCTGATATCCGAGGCCGGGCCGGATGATCGACTGCGACAGGCGGCTGACGTCCTCTCCGAACCGGGTCTGCACCTCGGCCCAAGCCAACAGCTTGCCGCGCACGGGGCCGAAGCCGGTGACATTGAGCCAGCCCTGGGCGTCGCGGATGTCGGCGTGCGCCGGCGACATCGCCAGCAGGGCGGCGGCCATGGCTAGCCCCAAGCAACGAAACGTCATTGAAAACTCTCCACCAGGCCACTGAATCGCCGCACGCCCAGTGTCGTATCGCGCCAAATACGGGCGCGAAAGCCCGTCTTGAGCTATAAGGCCGCTCGGCCCATCATCGTCGAAAGGGCCGTTCAGAGCCCCATCCGGAGGTTTCAGTCTTGGCGCAACGCACGACCCTCAAGGTCAACGGCGGTACGAAGGCGGTGGAGGTCGAAGCTGGCACGCCGCTCCTCTACGCGCTGCACGACGAGATCGGGCTGAACGCCCCGCACTTCGGCTGCGGGCTCGGCCAATGCGGGGCTTGCACGGTCCATATCGACGGCAAGCCGGTCCGCTCCTGCATCACCCCGACCTCGGCGGCGGCAGGCAAGGAGATCACCACCCTGGCGGGCCTGGGCACGGCGGGTAAGCCCCACCCGGTGCAGAAGGCCTATGTCGATGAGCAGGTTCCCCAGTGCGGCTACTGCGTCTCCGGCTGGATCATGACCGCGGCGGCCTTCCTGAAGGAGACCAAGAACCCTTCGGACGAGCAGATCCGCGAGGCGCTGGCCGGGCTCAAGTGCCGCTGCGGCACCCATCTGGCGATCATCCGCGCCATCAAGCGGGCGGCCAAGGATATGGCTCAAGGGAGCGTCGCATGAACGCCCCCCTCAACACGAACGGCCTGTCGCGCCGCGCCCTGCTGCAGGCCGCCGGCGCCCTGATCGTCAGCGCCGCGCCCCTGGGTCAGGCCGTAGCCGCCCCCGCCGGCAAACCGGCCCTGCATCCGACCGAACTCGACAGCTGGATCGCCATCGGCAAGGACGGCCAGATCACCGCCTATTTCGGCAAGATCGACATGGGGCAGGGGGTCGATGTGGCCATCGCCCAGATCGTCGGCGAGGAGCTCGACCTGCCGGCCGAGAAGATCCAGCTGGTGATGGGCGACACCTTCCTGACCTGCAACCAGGGCGGGGTGTCGGGCTCGACCGGTGTTCAGAGCGGGGGCATCGCCCTGCGCAACGCGGCGGCGGAAGCCCGGCGCCTGCTGATGGAACGCGCGGCCGAACGGCTGGGCGCTCCGGTCGAAAAGCTGGAGGCGTGGGACGGCGTGGTCTCGGTGACCGGCGTTCCCAGCAAGACGTTGACCTACGCCCAGCTGGTCGGCGACGGCTATTTCAACACTAAGCTCGAGTGGAACGGCCAATACGGCAACGCCCTGGTCGCCAAGGGCAGGGCCAAGGTCAAATCGCCCGACAAGTACCGTGTGGTCGGCAAGTCGGTCGCCAGGTTCGATGTGCCCGAGAAGGTCTACGGGACCTTGTCCTACGTTACCGATTTCAAGCTGCCGGGCATGCTGCACGCCCGGATCGTGCGCCCGCCCGTGGCCGGCGCCGCGCCGGTCTCGGTCGACGAGGCCAGCATCAAGTCCATCCCCGGCGCTCAGGTGGTTCGCAAGGGCGAGCTGGTGGCGGTGCTGGCCCCCAAGGAATGGGACGCCGTGCGCGCGGCCCGCCAGCTAAAGGTCGTCTGGTCGGAAGCCAAGCCCGCCCTGCCCGAGCAATGGACCCTCTATGGTCATATCCGCTCGGCCCCGGCCTCGCACACCGAGAAGCCGGCCGATGTCGGCGACGTGAACGCCGCGTTCGGCGTCGCCGCCGACGCCCACTATTCGGGGCAGGCGCTCCTGGTCGAGGCCGAGTACGAATGGCCCTTCCAGGCCCACGCCAGCATGGGCCCGGCCTGCGCCGTCGCCGATGTGAAGCCGGGAAGCGCGACGGTCTGGACCGGCTCGCAGAAGCCGCACGCGGTCGCCCAGGGCGGCGCCAAGCTGCTCAAGCGCGAACCCGGCGCCGTGCGCGCCATCTCCATGGTGGGGCCCGGCTCCTACGGCCGTAACGACTGCGGCGACGCCGCCATGGAGGCGCTGCTGCTCTCCTCCCTCGTCGGCAAGCCGGTGCGGGTCCAGGGCATGCGCCACGATGGCACCGGCTGGGATCCCAAGGGGCCGGCTTCGGTCCACTACGCCCGCGCCTCGATCAGCGTCAGCGGCGATATCCTGGTGCATGAGTTCGAGAGCCGCGGCTTCTCGCGCATCGAGGTGGACAATAACGAGGGAGATCCCTCCGACACCCTGGCGGGCCAGCTGACCGACTTCCCCAAGACGCCCGCGTTCGCTTTCGGCGTGCCCGAGGACGGTTACGCCATTCCCGCGCGGCGCAACCGCTGGGAGACGATCCACGGCTTCCTGCCCAAGGCCAATCCGCTGCGCGGTTCGCACCTGCGCGACCCGGTGGGGCCGCAGGTTCATTTCGCGTCGGAATCCTTCATCGACGAGTTGGCCTATGCGGTCGACACCGATCCGATCGAGCTGCGCCTGCGCCATCTCAAGGCGCCGCGCGACATCGCGGTGATCAAGGCGGCGGCCAAGCTGGCCGACTGGAAGCCCGGCGGCCCGGGCTCGCGGCGCGGCAAGCGCGGCGAGATCCTGACCGGACGCGGCTTCGCCTTCTCGCGGCGGGGGGCGACCCTGGTGGCGGTAGTCTCCGACGTCGAGGTGGATCCGGCGACCGGCCGGGTCTGGTGCCGCAAGTTCCATGTCGCCCACGACTGCGGCCTGGTGGTCAATCCGCAAGGCCTGCGCCAGTGTATCGAGGGCAATGTCGTGCAGGGGACCAGCCGCGCCCTGTTCGAGGAGGTGATGTTCGACACCAAGAACGTCACCTCGGTCGACTGGAACAGCTATCCGATCCTCGACATCCGGGACGCGCCGGAATCGGTGGAGATCGTGCTGCTGGATCATCCTGAGATTCCGGCGTCCGGTGCGGGCGAGCCCTCGATCCGCCCGATCGCGGCGGCCATCGCCAACGCCATCTATGACGCGACGGGGGCGCGGCTGCGGCGGGCGCCCTTCACCCCCGAGAGGGTCAAGGAAGCGATCGCCCAGTCGAAGGTGGCGCCGATCCGGGCGTGACGTCTTTGTCCCTCCACCATCGCGGGGAGGGGAGGGCCGTTCTAGCGCGGGATTTCCTGAACGGTGGCCAACGACTTGGTCAGGACGTCGCGCAGGCCCTCGATCTGGTTGTCGGTCAGGCCCGAGAAGACCTTCTTCTCGAAATTGTGGACGAGCACATCGCCCTTCTCGACCGTGGCCATGCCGGCCGGGGTCAGGCTTAGGCGCAGGATCTTGCGGTTGGCGGGGTCCTCGCGCCGGAGAATCAGCCCCTTGCGCTCAAGTAGGAGAATCACCTCGCCCATGGCGGGCGGGGTCACGTGGAAACGCCGCGACAGTTTGGAGGACGAGAGGCCCTCGTGCCGGGCGATGACGCTGAGGATCGTATATTGGAACGACGACAGGCCCAGGGTCGCCATCGCCTCGTCCAGACGGGTGCGGGTGGCGTGGGTCAGGACGTGAACGAGATAGAGCGTCCCGGCCTTGGTCATGGGCTTTTCCAACGTCGCAGAATTCATTTGACGCTCGTTCGTCCCTTCGCGTAAGGGGTGGGGTATATAAAGGAGCCTTACACGCAAAAGGCTCGTATTGAGGATACGCAGTCACTTCCTTCCCGGCCACGAGGCCCGTGGCCGCAGGAGGGATCGTGCTGCATAGCCTCTAGATTATTTGAGGTCGATTCCATTTAACCGCCCACACGACGCTTGCGGCCGTCCCACAGACCGGTCTTAAGGGCGCATAATAGTTACTTACCTTAGGGAGCCTAACGAATGAGCGACGACAGCAGGCCCGTTCCCGGCGGCGAAAACGTCAAGGTCGTCTTCGAAGACGGGATCGCGTGGCTGTATCTGAACCGCCCCGAAAAGCGCAATGCGATGAGCATCGAGCTGGCCGAGGACATGAAC
>CANJKM010000159.1 GCA_947474805.1 Caulobacterales bacterium
CCGCCGCCTGCCGCGAGATCAACCTCGCCGGCGCGCGCCTAGCCCGCGATGTCGCCGACCGCTGGATCGAAAAGGAGCCGCACAAGCCGCGCTTCGTCGCCGGTTCGATCGGGCCGCTGAACAAGATGCTGTCGATGTCTTCGGACGTGAACGACCCCGGCGCCCGGCTGGTCAGTTTCGAGGAGGTCTATCTGGCCTACCGCGAACAGGTCGCCGCCCTGCACGAGGGCGGGGTCGACCTCTTTCTGATCGAGACCATCACCGACACCCTGAACTGCAAGGCGGCGCTCAAGGCGATCCTCGATCTGCTGGACGAGGGCTATGAGCCGCTGCCGATCTGGATCTCCGGAACCATCACCGACCGCTCGGGCCGAACTCTTTCGGGCCAGACCGCAGAGGCCTTCTGGAACAGCGTCAAACACGCCAAGCCGTTCGCGGTCGGGTTCAACTGCGCCTTGGGGGCCGAGCTCATGCGGCCGCACGTCGCCGAGCTTTCGCGGATCGCCGACACTCTAGTCGCCGCCTATCCCAACGCCGGCCTGCCCAACGCCTTCGGCGAATATGACGAGACCCCCGACCAGACCAGCCACATGCTGCACGACTGGGCCGGGGACGGGATCGTCAACATCCTGGGCGGCTGCTGCGGCACGACGCCGGAACACATCCGCCACGTGGCCGACGAGGTCGCCGGCCTGACGCCGCGCGCCATCCCCGACCGCCCCAAAGCTCTAAGATTGGCGGGGCTCGAGCCTTTCGAGCTGGTCGGATGAGCGGCCACAAGATCACCGCCGCCCTGTCCACCGTCGAGGTCGAGATGGTGCGCGACATGCGCAGCCGCCTGAACCGTCGCGCGGTCTCCGACGCGGCCGCCATCTCATTGGGGACCGCCTTCTTCAAGATTTGCGAGCGGGCAGAGATCGCGCCGCTGGCCAATGCGCCGATCGAAATCGAGGACCCGCACAAGATCGCCCGCGCCGCCGAGAGCGCCACCATGGGCGGGCTGAGAAAGCTCGGCTGGGCGCTGTTTTCCGCCAAACAGGCCGAACCCAAGAGCTGGCTGAAGGCCGCCGCCGCCGGGGCGCCTCAGGCCATCCTCTCCCGCCGCCTGGCCCTGGCCGGCCGTGAAGCCCCGGTTGGCGAAGGCGCCAAATGAGGCCTGTCTTCGTCAACATAGGCGAGCGGACCAATGTCACCGGCTCCGCCCGCTTCAAGAAGCTCGTCGTCGATGGCGACTACGCCGCCGCCCTCTCGGTGGCGCGCCAGCAGGTCGAGGCCGGCGCCCAGATCATCGACATCAACATGGACGAGGGCCTGCTCGACAGCCGGCGGGCCATGGTCACCTTCCTGAACCTGATCGCGGCGGAGCCGGACATCGCCCGCGTGCCGCTGATGATCGACAGCTCCAAATGGGAAGTCATCGAGGCCGGGCTGCAGTGCGTCCAGGGCAAGGCCATCGTCAACTCCATCTCGCTGAAGGAGGGCGAGGCCAAGTTCCTGCATGAGGCCACCCTCTGCCTGCGCTACGGCGCGGCCGTGGTGGTCATGGCCTTCGATGAGCAGGGGCAGGCGGATACGGAAGACCGCAAGGTCGAGATATGCACCCGGGCCTACCGCGTCCTGGTCGACAAGGTGGGCTTCCCGGCCGAGGACATCATCTTCGATCCCAACATCTTCGCGGTGGCGACGGGGATCGAGGAACACAACAACTACGCGGTCGACTTCATCGAGGCGACGCGGCGGATTAAGGCGACCTTGCCGTTCGCCCGCGTCTCGGGCGGCGTCTCCAATGTGTCGTTCAGCTTTCGCGGCAACGAGCCGGTCCGCCGGGCGATCCACTCGGTCTTCCTGTACCACGCCATCAACGCCGGCATGGACATGGGCATCGTCAACGCCGGCGACCTACCGGTCTATGACGACATCGACCCGGAGCTGCGTGAGGCGGTCGAGGACGTCATCCTCAACCGTAATCCCGAGGCCACCGAGCGGCTGGTCGACCTCGCGCCCAAGTACAAGGGCGACAAGAGCGAGGCCAAGGTCGCCGACCTCAAGTGGCGCGACAATCCCGTCTCCGAGCGGCTGGCCCACGCCCTGGTCAACGGGATCACCGACTATATCGACGCCGACGCCGACGCGGCCATGCGCGAGCTCGGCCGGCCGCTGCTGGTGATCGAAGGCCCGCTGATGGACGGGATGAACCGGGTCGGCGACCTGTTCGGCGCGGGCAAGATGTTCCTGCCCCAGGTGGTGAAATCCGCGCGGGTGATGAAACAGGCGGTCGCCTATCTCCTGCCCTTCATGGAGCCCGCCAAGGGCGAGGTGCGAAAGGCCAACGGCAAGATCCTGATGGCCACGGTGAAGGGCGACGTCCACGACATCGGCAAGAACATCGTCGGGGTGGTGCTCCAGTGCAATTCCTACGACGTGATCGATCTGGGCGTAATGGTCCCGGCCGAACGGATCCTTGACGAGGCGATCAAGCAAAAGGTCGACATCATCGGCCTCTCGGGTCTGATCACGCCGTCGCTGGACGAGATGGTCTATGTCGCCAAGGAGATGGAGCGACGGGGCATGACCCAGCCTCTCCTGATCGGGGGCGCCACAACCAGCCGCACCCACACGGCGGTCAAGATCGAGCCTGGCTATTCGGGCTCGACGACCTATGTGCTCGACGCCAGCCGCGCGGTCGGGGTGGTCTCGGGCCTGCTCTCCGAGGAGACGCGAGACGCCCATATGGCCGAGACCCGCGCCGACTATGTCCGCATCCGCGAGCAGTTCGCGCGCGGCCAGGACCAGAAGAACCGCACGCCGCTCCAGGACGCCCGCGCCAACCGGTTCGAGATCGACTGGTCGGACTACACCCCGCCCAAGCCGAGCTTCATCGGGACCCGCGTCTTCCGCGACTTCGACCTGAATGAGCTGGCCCGCCACATCGACTGGACCCCCTTCGTCGCCTCCTGGGAGCTGGCCGGACCTTATCCCGCGATCCTGGAGGACGAGGTGGTCGGCCAGGCCGCGCGCGACCTGTTCGCCGACGCCCAGGCCATGCTGAAGCAGATTGTGCAGGAGGGCTGGTTCACCGCTCACGGGGTCGTCGGCTTCTGGCCCGCCAATGCGGTCGAGGACGACATCGTCCTGTTCTCGGACGAGGCCCGTACGGTCGAACTCGCCCGGCTCCACACCCTGCGCCAGCAGATGGCCAAGGCGCAGGGCCGGGCCAACGCCGCCCTCTCGGACTTCATCGCGCCCATCGGCGATGGCCACGATTACATCGGCGCCTTCGCCGTGACCGCCGGCCTTGGCGAACACGAGATCGCCGAGCGTTTCCGCCAGGCCGGCGACGACTATTCGGCCATCCTCTCGGCCGCCCTGGCCGACCGGCTGGCGGAGGCCTTCGCCGAGGCCCTGCACGCCCGCGTTCGTCGCGAGCTCTGGGGCTACGCGCCGGAGGAGGGGCTTTCGGTCGAGGAGATGATCGGGGAAAAGTACCAGGGCATCCGGCCCGCGCCCGGCTATCCGGCCCAGCCCGACCACACCGAGAAGGCGACCCTGTTCCGCCTGCTCCAGGCCGAGACGGCCGCGGGGATGGAACTGACCGAGAGCTTCGCCATGAACCCGCCCTCCTCGGTGTCGGGCCTCTACTTCTCCCACCCGAAGTCGCACTATTTCGGCGTGGGCAGGATCGACCGCGACCAGGTCGCCGACTACGCCCAGCGCAAAGGCATGACGATGGCCGAGGCCGAACGCTGGCTGGCGCCCGTTCTCGCCTACGCCTGAATGATCGCGACGATCTCGACCTCGGCGCCGGCCACCAAGGCCTCGTCCCCCACGCACTTGCCCAGCAGCGCCTTGGCCAGCGGCGAGACATAGGACACCGACCCCTTGGCCGGGTCGGCTTCGTCCTCGCCGACGATGCGGAAGCTCTGGCGACGGCCGTCTTCGCGCTCGAAGCTCACGGTCTGGCCGAACTGAAGCGTATCGTTGTCGGTCGCGGGCTCCACCAGCTGGGCCGAGCCCCGCCGGGCGGAATAGTAGCGCAGGTCGCGCGTAGCCCGCGCCATCGCGGTCCGGTCGGCCTGGACCTCGCCGCCCGCCTGCGCGGCGCTATACGCGGCCCGCGCCTGGGCCAGGGCGGTGTCGAGTGCGGCGAGGCCCTCGGGCGTCACCAGATTGGCGTGCGGCGAGATCGGCCGATCCGGCAGGTTGGCGGCCTCGGCCTCGTGATCGGATTCCTTGGTGAAGGCGACGCTCATAAAACCCCAACGCGGTTTTGCGCCATTGAGATGCGCCGGAAACGTGTTGCCGCCATAAGGCGATGGCGGCAAGGTCGCGGGCAAGAACAATAAAAACGGTTTGGCGAGAGTGAAGATGCGGCGTTCGGGTTTGCGTCCCTGGGGCTTGGCCCTAGCGCTGCTATGCGCCGCCGCCGCCCCGGTCCTGGCGGCCCCCGCTCCAGCCGCGCCCGAGTCCCCGCGCCACAAGCCTGACTGGAGCAAGTTGCCCGACTGGAGCGGCCTCTGGACCTTGCGGGGCGGCACCGTCTTTGATCGCGACTCCATGGAGCCCAAGGGCGCCCCGGCTGGCGCGCCCTTCGCCCGCGAGCGCCCGCCCTACAACGCCGCCTGGGAAAAGAAGTATCAGGAGACGATCAAGCACGTCGCCGACGGCACCTTCCCCGACCCCAACTCCACCTGCGGCACCCCGGCCGGATTCCCTCGCCTGTTCAACATGCCAGACGCTTATGAGTTCGTGGTCCGTCCCGGGCAGTTCTGGCTGGTGTCCGAGAACGGCCCCAACGTCATGCGCGTCTATACCGACGGCCGCGGCCATCCGCCCGCCGACGAAATATGGGACACCTATGGCGGCGACAGCGTCGGCCACTGGGAAGGCGACACCCTGGTGATCGACACCATCGGGGTGAAGGGCGACGGCTATCACATCATCGACCGCACCGGCCTGACGACCTCCAACAAGCTGCACGGCGTGACTCGGATGCGGCTGGTCTCGCCGGGCGAGTTGCAGGCGGTGCTGACCCTGACCGATCCGGTCGCCTTCACCCGCCCCTGGGTGGTGACCAAATATTACGACAAGTACAAGGACGCGGAGTTTCGCGCCTACGATTACGGTTGCGCCGAGAACAACCGCAACCCCGTCGGCGCAGACGGCTTCACCTTGACCCTGGGGACGGACGGCAAGCCGATCGACAAGCCTCGGCCCTAATCCCTTCGCCAATCGCCGGCCTGACCGGGGTCGCACGCAAAAGAAGTTCGGGAGAGAAGATGAGGCGTTCAATATTGCCGTCGCTGGGCTTGGCCCTGGCGCTTGCCGGCCTCGCCGCCATTCCTGCCATGGCGGCGGCGGCGCCCGATTGGAGCGGCCTCTGGGCCCTGCGTGGCAACACACTGTTCGACCGGGCCACGGCCGATCCCCCGGACGCCATTTCCGGACAACCGTTCCACCGCCAGCATCCGCCCTACAACGCCGAATGGGAGGCCAAATATGTGGCCAACATCAAGCGCGCGGCCGAGGGTCTCTTTCCTGACCCGAACTCCACCTGCGGCACGCCGACGGGCTTTCCGCGCATCTTCAGTCTTCCCGACACCTATGAGTTCATTGTCCGGCCAGAGGAGTTCTGGGTGCTCGCCGAGAATGGCCCCAACGTGCTTCGCGTCTACACCGACGGCCGCGCCCATCCGCCGGCCGACGAAATGTGGCCGACCTACACCGGCGACTCGGTCGGCCACTGGGAGGGCGACACCCTGGTGTTCGACACCCTTGGCGTAAAAGGCGAGCCCTATCAGATCATCGACCGCACTGGGGCCGTGTTTTCCTCCCAACTCCGTGGCGTGACCCGGATTCGCAAGACCGGACCGGACGTGCTGGAGGTGACGCTGACCCTGACCGATGCGACCGCTCTCACCAAGCCGTGGGTCGTGACCAAGATTTTCGACAGGCTAAAGCAGAAGGACGTGCGGGCCTACGACTACGGCTGCGCGGAGAACAACCGCAACCCGATCACCGCCGACGGCTACACCTTGACCTTGGGAACCGACGGCAAGCCGATCGACAAGCCCCGGCCTTAGCGTGGAACGCTGCCGGGGGCCCGGCCTAGCTCTTCAGCTTGTACCCGGTCTTGAAGATCCAGCCGACGATGGCGAGGCAGACGACGAAGAAGCCCAGGATCACCGCCAGGCTCACGCCGACGTTTACATCCGACGCCCCGTAGAAGGCCCAGCGGAAGCCGTTGATCAGATAGACCACCGGGTTGAACAGGGTCACCGCCCGCCAGAAGGGCGGCAGCATCGAGATCGAATAGAAGGAGCCGCCGAGGAAGGTGAGGGGCGTGACGATCAGCATCGGCACGATTTGCAGGCTCTCGAAGCCCTCCGCCACCAGGCCGATAATGAAGCCCATCAGGCTGAAGGTGGCGGCGGTGAGCAAGAGAAAGCCCAGCATCCAGATGGGATGGACGATGCTGAAAGGCACGAACAACCGGGCGGTGACCAGGATGATGAGCCCCAGGATGATCGACTTGGACGCTGCGGCGCCGACATAGGCGACCACCGTCTCCAGGAAGGACACGGGCGCGGAGAGCAGCTCGTAGATGGTGCCGGTGAACTTTGGGAAGTAGATGCCGAAAGCGGCGTTGGAGATGCTCTGGGTCAGGACCTGCAGCATGATCAGGCCCGGCACGATGAAGGCGCCGTAGGACACGCCGCCCATCTGGGTCATGCGCGGACCGATCGCCGCCCCAAAGACGACGAAATAGAGCGAGGTCGAGATCACCGGCGAGACGATGCTCTGCCAGAGGGTCCGCCAGGTGCGGTGCATCTCGAAGAAATAGATGGCCTTGATGGCGTGCAGGTTCATCGCGTGCTCACCAGGCTGACGAAGATTTCCTCAAGCGAACTCTGTTTGGTCGCCAGGTCCTTGAAGACAATCCCGGCCTCGTCGATGGCCTTCAGCACCGTGGGGATGCCGGAGTCCTCGTCGTGGCTGTCGAAGCTGTAGGTCAGTTTCAGACCGTCCTCGGAGCGGACTAGCTTGAACTTGGCTAGCGCCTTGGGAACGGCTTTCAGCGGCTCGGCCAGCTGGACCGTCAGCTCCTTCTTGCCGAGCTTGCTCATCAGCGCCTCGGTGCGCTCGACCAGGATCAGCTCGCCCTTGTTGATCACCCCGACCCGGTCGGCCATCTCCTCGGCCTCCTCGATATAGTGGGTGGTCAGGATGATGGTGACGCCGCTGTCGCGCAGGCCCCGGACCACCTCCCACATGTCGCGCCGCAGCTCGACATCGACGCCGGCGGTGGGCTCGTCCAGGAACAGCACCTCGGGCTGGTGCGACAGCGCCTTGGCGATCAGCACCCGGC
>CANJKM010000160.1 GCA_947474805.1 Caulobacterales bacterium
CTTCCAGCCGCTCCTCGGCCTGCCAGGTCTTCGGGTCGATCGACTGGCCGCCCCAGCCGTATTCGCACATGAAGCCGGACGGGGTCCAAGTGTAGAAGCTGGTCATATAGTCGCCGGCGTGACGGCCGAGGGTGACGGCCATGCGGCCCTCCTCGATCTCGGCCAGATCCAGCGCCTGACCGACGTCGTCGAAGCTGAAGGTCTCCAGCATCAGGTGGTGGACGCCGGTCGTGCCGGTGCCGACGAAGGCCAGGCTGTGGTGACGTTCGTTGACGTGCAGGAAGCGGGCGTCGAACGGGTGCGAATAATAGTCCGACAGGCCAAAGCCGAGGATGTTCTCATAGAAGTTGGCGACCTCGTCGACGCGGTCGACGGTCATGACGATGTGGCCAAGCCCGAGCGCGCCGGTACGGAAGCCCGACATGTTGCGGCCGGGCTGGAAGGGGTCGGTGGTGAGCTCCTGGCCATGGAACAGCTCCACCCGGTTGCCGAGGGGATCGGAGACCACGATCAGGTCCTTCACATGCCGCTCGTCGGCCAGGGCGCGCGAGCCGCGGGCCACCGGTATGCCAGCGTCCTCGAGCCGCTGGGCCACGGCGTCGAGCGCGGCGGCGTCGGCGACTTCCCAGCCGAAGAACTTCACGCCCTGGCCGCCGTCGGCGTCGATCAGCAGCCGCTGCTTGCGGTCGTCCATGCGGAAGGCGAGGGTGTTCTTGGTCTTGTCGACGGTCTGCAGGCCCAGCATCTTGCCGCCGTAGCCGCGCCATTCGTCGGTGTCCTTGGCGCTGAAGCCGAGATAGCCGAGGCTTTGGATCATGGCTTTTTCCTCCGACGCACGCCCGAAATTCTTGGGGTCTGATCTAGGTTCGGGGTGTGAGGTTGTCAAATACGGGGCGTTTCTTGCGCCATTATAGCTGTAAAGAAACCTTATAATTGTGGCGCGGTCGCGACGGACGCCGCCGCCGGGGTGCTTAGTGATTGACATAGGGGCGGCTATCGTTTGAAACGGCCCCGCCGCCGGGGCGTTCCAGGCGGTTTCAGACGACAGAAATCTCGACCGGTTGCGGAGGGCACGCCTTATGATCATCGATTGTCACGGGCACTATACGACGGCTCCCAAGGAGCTCCTCACCTTCCGCGACCAGCAGCTGGCGGGCATCACCGACAAGTCGCGCAAGCCCTCCTCGCTCGACCTCGGCATCACCGATGACCAGATCCGCGCCTCGATCGACAACTACCAGCTGAAGTTCCAGAAGGAACGCGGCACCGACCTGACCATCTTCTCGCCGCGCGCCGCCGGCATGGCGCACCACATCGGCGACGCCCAGGTGCAGCAGGACTGGGCCCGTGTTTGCAACGACCTGATCGCCCGCGTCTGCGGCCTCTATCCGAAGAACTTCATCGGCGCGGCCCAACTGCCGCAAGTGCCGGGTGGCGATCTTGGCCCGGCCATCGCCGAGCTTGAGCGCACCGTGAAGGAACTGGGCTTCATCGGCTGCAACGTGAACCCCGATCCGTCGGGCGGCATGTGGACCGGCAAGCCGATGACCGACCGCTACTGGTACCCGCTGTACGAGAAGATGGTCGAGCTGAACGTTCCGGGCATGGTGCACGTGTCCAACTCGTGCAACGCCTGCTTCCACACCACCGGCGCCCACTACATCAACGGCGACACCACCGCCTTCATGCAGTTCATCACCGGCGGCCAGCAGCTGTTCAAGGACTTCCCCGAACTGACCTGGATCGTCCCGCACGGCGGCGGGGCTGTGCCCTACCACTGGGGCCGTTATCGCGGTCTGGCGCTCGACGCCAAGCTGGGCGAGCTGACCGAACTGCTGCTCAAGAACGTCTATTTCGACACCTGCGTCTATCACACGCCGGGTCTGGAGCTGCTCACCAAGGTCATCCCGACCGACAACATCCTGTTCGCGTCGGAAATGGTCGGCGCCGTGAAGGGGATCGACCCCAACACCGGCAACTATTTCGACGACACCAAGAAATACCTCGATCAGCTCAACCTGGCCGAAGCCGACAAGAAGAAGATCTTCGAGACCAACGCGCTCAAGGTCTTCCCCCTGCTCGGCAAGGTGATGAAGGAACGCGGCATCGGCTGAGGCCGGCGCTAGTTGAAAGTCGAAGAGGCGGCGGCCCCCGGGTCGCCGCCTTTTTCTTTGCCCGCTGTGGAAGGGCGCCTTACTTCTCGTGTCCGCAAGACGGCCCCAAGGCCGCGCGTGGGAGAGACCAGCCGATGATCAGCCGTCGCCAACTCCTGATGGGGGCCAGCGCCCTGGCGGTCGCGCCCGCCGCGCGGGCCGCTCCGGCGCCGATGTACGACACCCACTCCCACTTCTTCTCCAGCGACTTCGCCCGCTATCCGATCAACCTCGGCGGCGGCCGGGAGAATGTCGAGGAGACGCGCGCGCGCATCGCGGCCAAACCCTCCTCGCCCGAGAACATCCTGAAGCTTTGGGCCGAGAACGGCGTCGAGGGCGGGGTGGGGGTGCAGTACAACACCGTCTACCGGACCGATAATTCCTATCTGATCGACAGCTCCGACGCCCATCCGGACAAGATCGCCGCCGTGGTCATTCTCGATCCCGTCGACCCCAAGACGCCGGCCCAGCTGCGGGAAATGGTGCAGAAGCACGGGGTCACGGGGGTGCGCTTCACGGGCAATCCCGCCGCCGACGGGACCTACCCCTATCTCGACGGCAAGGGCGCCGAGGCGGTCTGGGCCACAGCCAACGAGCTCGGGATTGCGGTCGAGCTGATGTACATCCCCGGCAAGCCGACCAAGACGGCGCTGGACCGTATCGGGGCGCTCGCCGAGACCCATCCGCGGGTGAAGGTGGTGGTCGACCACATCGGCTGGCCGGGCGGGGAGGGCGCGCCCGATTGGGGCCTGATCCCGGCCCATCTGGCGCTGAAGCCTCAGAAGAACGTCTATTTCAAGCTGACCAGCATCAACTTCCGCAATTTCGAGGACAACAAGCAGGGCGGGCCGAGCGCGGTGCGTCGCTATGTCGACGTCTTCGGCGCCGACCGGATCATGTGGGGCTCCGACTACGGCAACACCCAGGGCGAGTTCCCCGAGATGGTCGCCAAGGCCCGCGCCGCCGTCGCCAAGCTGACGCCTCAAGAGCAGAAGAAGGTGCTACACGACACGGGCAAGCGGGTGTTCGCGCGGCGCTGAAACGCAAGAAGGGCGGCGACCTCGTGCTCGCCGCCCCTAGCTCTGAGATCGCTCGGGCTTACGCCCCGAGCGTCCGCGTCAGGTCGGTGAACAGCTCGTCGACCTCGAACGATTTCGGGATCACCTGCTGCTCGACCGAATATTGGATCGCTGTCGCCAGGCCCTTGCGGTTCTTCTCGACCCCGAAGCGGCGGGTGTCGTCGTCCGGCGCGCCGATGGTCTTGCTGGCCTCCAGCATGCGGTAGATCTCGACCACCACGTCGGGGCGCTGGTCGTGCAGGTCCTGGTCGACCGAGACCAGGTGGTTGATCGGGGTGAAGCCGTGTGTCTTCACCCACTCCACGCCCGCCTTTTTGGCGTTGGGGATCAGGTGTTTCACGCGCGGTTCGTCGGGCATGTCGGCGCCGAGGATGGCGCCGTCCACGTCTCCGTTGACCAGCAGCTCCTCGACCTTGGAGCCGGCCGGCAGGCGGGTGGTGATCGAGGGGTCGGAATATTCGGCGAGGTGCCCGCCGCCGACGACCGACCAGGTCACCGTGTTGATGTCGACCTCATAATCGTGGGCCAGGATGCCCCGCACCCAGACGGCGGTCGCCTGGGCGTAGGAGCGCGAGGCGATCTGGCGGCCCTCGATGTCCTCGGGCTCCTCGATGCCCTTGTTCACATTGACCAGGATGCAGTGGTGCTGCGGCCGGGCCAGGACGACGGTTGGCAGCAGGACCAGCGGCTTATTGTAGGTCTTGGCCTGCAGGAAGGTGACGATCGCCATTTCCGAGACGTCGAACTTGCGCTCCTGCACCATCGGCTTGAAGGCCTCGTGCGCAGCCTTGGGTCCGACGAAGTTCAGGGTGACGAGATCGGACGTCACCACGCCGTCGAAGAGGGCCTTCGACAGCGGTGAATTGTTCAGATTGACGTCGAGCGTGACGGGGCCGCTCGCGGGATAGGTCTTGCCGGTCATGACGCTCAGATGCCCAGGGCTTCGCGCGACTTCAGCATGGTGTTGTAGCTGAGTACGGGCTGGCTCATCAGGAACTTGACGCCGCGGGCGACGAGTTCCGGGGCGTTCTCCGGCGTGACGCGCGGGTGGCCGGCGGCCACGCCGTGCTTCTTGCAGATGTCGGCCACCTTCCAGAAGTACTTCAGCACTTCGGGGTGCTCTTCCTGGCGCGGATAGCCCAGTTCCTGCGAGAGGTCGCCGAGACCGACCAGGACGGCGCCGATGCCCTTCACCTTGGTCAGGATGTCGTCGAGCGCCTCGATGCCCTTGATGTCTTCCATCTGCAGCACGACGAAGACCTCGCCGTTCGGGTCGTAGGGCCACAGGTCGGCGCGGTCGTAGTACTCCTGCTGGGTGACGCCCCAGTAGCGGGTCGCCTGGGCTGGGCCGTCGCCGCGCATGCCGACGGGCTCATAGCGGTCGGCGGTCGGAAGGCGGGGATAGCGGCAGGCCGAGATGGCGGCATAGGCTTCGTCGACCGAGGAGATGTGCGGCCAGACAACGCCGTAGGCGCCGGCGTCCAGCACCTGTTTGGCGTGAAACTGAGCCTTTTCGATACCGTTGGTCGGCACGCGGACCAGCGGAGTCACCTGGGGCGCGACGCCGCCGTTGGCGATTTGGCCGCGGTTCAGCATGTACTGCAGGGCGTGGCGGATATTGGTGATGTCGTAGCCGCGGTGCTCGGCTTCGATCACGACGCCGTCGTACTTCGAGGTCGCCAGCTGCCAGGCCATTTCGGGCTCGGGCGGCATGAAGCAGGAGAAGGCCGGACGCCCGGCGGCGAGGGCGCGGGCGAAGCCGTTCAGGCGCGGAATTTCAGCCATGTCGAGTGGTCTCCCAGAGTATTTTTGGGCGGGCGCCGTCCCAGCGCGCGCGTGCGAGGGAGCTATATACGAGGCTTTTGCGGACGCCCACTTTTTCGATGACCCAGGGGATTTCCGACCGCGCTGGACGCCATAACTTAGCGCCGTTTATAAGCAAGCTTGGCATTGCAGAGAGGGCGCGCCCTCTCACGCCGATCTGTCTCAGGGAGTGGAAATGCGTCGATTTACGATGGCCGCCTTCGTCGCCGGCCTGGGCGCCGCCGCGCTCGCCCTCGCGGCCCAGGCCGCCGCTGGTTCCGCCGCCAAGCCCGCCCCGCGCCGCCCTGTCGCGGCGCGTCCCGCCGCCGCCGTCGACGGCGCCCGGATCGCGAATGCGGACAACGAGCCAGGCCAATGGCTGTCGGTCGGCCGCACCTATGACGAACAGCGGTTCAGCCCGCTCAGGCAGATCACCACCGCCAATGTGAAGTCGCTGGGTCTGGCCTGGTACGCCGACCTCGGCTCGACCCGCGGGGTGGAAGCCTCGCCGCTGATGATCGACGGGGTGATCTACAACATTCAGCCCTGGAACATCACCACCGCCTATGACGCGCGCACCGGCAAGACGCTTTGGCGTTACGACCCCAAGGTGCCGCAGCAGTACGCCCGGATCGCCTGTTGCGATATCGACGCGCGGGGCATCGCCGCCTGGAAAGGCAAGATCATCCTGGCGACCCTCGACGGGCGGCTGATCGCGCTGAACGCCAAGACCGGCAGGGAGGTCTGGAGCGTTCAGACCCTCGATGAGAAGGGCCCTTGGCCGTGGACCGTCACCGGCTCGCCGCGCGTGTTCGACGGCAAGGTGCTGATTGGCAACGCTGGGGCCGAGGCCGCCGCGCCGGGCTTCTTGTCCGCCTATGACGCGGAGACCGGCAAGAAGCTGTGGCGTTTCCACGTCGTCCCGCCCAACCCCGCCGACGGCCCGATGACCAAGGCCGAAGAGATGGCCGCCAAGACCTGGAGCGGCGAGTGGTGGAAGAACGGCGGCGGCGGCACCCCTTGGGATTCCATCGTCTATGACCCTGTCGCCAAGCTCGTCTACGTCGGCACCGGCAACGGCGGGCCCTGGGTGCGCGATATTCGCAGCCCCGGCGGTGGCGACAACCTATTCCTGGCCTCGGTCGTCGCGCTCAAGGTCGAGACCGGCGACTATGTCTGGCACTATCAGGAGACCCCCGGCGACCAGTGGGACTACACCTCCACCCAGCCCATCGTCCTGGCCGATCTGAAGATCGACGGCCGCGACCGCAAGGTGGCGATGCACGCCCCCAAGAACGGCTTCTTCTATGTGATCGATCGGCTCAGCGGCGAGCTGATCTCGGCCAAGCCCTATGTCGACGAGATCACCTGGGCCTCGGGCGTCGATCTGAAGACCGGCCGCCCGATCGAGAACCCCTTGGCCCGCTACGGCGACAAGCCAGTGCTGCTCTCGCCGGGCCCTGGCGGTGCGCACAACTGGCATCCGATGGCCTACAATCCGATGACCGGATTGGCCTATTTCCCGGTGACCCAGAGCTCGTTCATCTACGCCAAGAATCCGGATTTCAAACTGGTCCCCGGCGGGACGAGCCAACTCGGCATCGCCTCGACCGGCTATGAAGACGAGCGCAAGGCGCTGATGGCGTCGGTGGCCGGCCAGTCCAAGGCCTATCTGGTGGCCTATGACCCGGTCGCCCAAAAGCAGGTCTGGCGGGCTCCCTATGAGCGCACCGGTTCGGGCGGCGTCCTGACGACCGCCGGCGGCCTGGTGCTGGAGGGCACGATCGGCTCCACCCTCGCCGCCTATGACGCCAAGACCGGCGCCAAGCTGTGGGAGATGCCGGCCCAGCAGGTGCCGATTCCCGCGCCGATCACCTACATGCTGGACGGGGTGCAATATATCGCCGTCAACGCCGGCTACGGCGGCGGCATCAACCACGGCCCGGTGACCGACGACAGCAAGCTGCAGGTGGCCGACTATGGGCGCCTGCTGGTCTACAAGCTGGGTGGCAAGGCCAAGCTGCCGCCGGTGGTGTTCGTGAAGGCCACGCTCGATCCGCCGCCCGTGATCCCGGCGTCCAGCTTCGAAGTGCTGCAGGGCAGTCAGCTCTACGCCAAGACCTGCCAGGGTTGCCACGGCGACAATGCCCGCGGCGGGATCAAGGACCTGCGCCGGATGACCAAGGAGACCCACGCGGAGTTCTTCGACATCGTCCTGGGCGGCAAGCGCGCCGCCAAAGGGATGGCCAACTTCTCCGACATCCTGTCGCGTATGGACGCCGAGCTGATCCAGAAGTTCCTGATCGCCCGGATCAATGAGGACTGGA
>CANJKM010000161.1 GCA_947474805.1 Caulobacterales bacterium
CCTCAGCTGATTGACCGCCGCCAGATGCCGAGCGTTCTCCTCCTGCAGCTCGTCCACCAGCGTCTTGAAGGCGTTGGCGATCGTATCGCCGACCTGATCCGGGGAGCGCCGCCGCCCCGCCCGCGCCGCCAGCCAGGCGAACACCCCCGTCACCGCCGCCGTGACCGCCGAGGAGCCGGCCGCCGATTGCCAGTCGATGCTCATCGCGCGCGCTCCATGCGGCTCTGCACCTGCCGGTAAAAATCCTGCCAGCCGGTCACCTGCTCGGCGGCCTCGCGGCAGGCGCCGTAGTTGCCGGCGACCGTGCGGGCGACGGCAGAGAGCTCAAGGCCGGAGGCGGCCTCGTCAGATTGGTCGGCGGGGGCGGGAAGGTCGGGCAAACCGACAGCGGCGTCGTGGGCGCGCACGAAGCCAAGAGGAACGACGCAGCGAGCGTCGGCGGCAGGCGAGACATTCATCCGGGCCAGCCGCCACTTCAGCGTGTCGACCCTCAGCCGCGCCCGCGTGTTGTCCGACGGGTTGCCCGCGTCGGCGATGGCCTGCAGCTCCTCGAACATCGCGTCGGCCTGGGCGACCCGCGCCAGCTCGAACCGCCGGGCGAAATCCTCGTCCACCGCCAGGCGCCGCAGCACCAGCCAGGCGCTCGGCATCCCCTCATCGCGGCAGATGGCCCGTAGGCTTTCCCCGCCCGCGATCCGCCCCAGCAGCGCCTCGGTCGCCATCTTGGAGTGGATTCTTCGACGCATCGCGCGCCCTCCGCCGACAAGAAAAAGCCCGCCGCGGCGAACCGGGGCGGGCGAAGAAGCTGCAATGCGTGAACCTGATCCTTATGCCCCAAAGCCGTGGCCATGTCAAGAAAATGTTCCGCCTTTGTTCCGGCGTCGACGCGGCCCGGAACAACTAGCCGGCGGGATCGGCGTCGCCGTAAGCGTCGGTCGGAGTTTCCCTGGATTCGGCGGCCTGCGCCCGGGCGGCGCGGACCCTTTCGGCGCGCGCATAATCGTCGCGGATCAGCTCGAAGCGCGCCTGCTCCCACCGCGCCTCTTGGCTCATCGCCCCGCGATAGTCGCCCGCCGGTTGCGCCCGCATCTGCGCCTGCGCGACGTCCAAGTCATATCCCACCCGCCAGGCGCGCCCGTGCGGAACCCTGCCTTTGAACTCGTCGATCGGCGCGCCTTCAAAGGTCTCCAGCGGATAGGCGGCCGCCACCACCGGCTCCTTGGGCGCGACAAGTTCGATCTGCAACGTCGGCCCAGACTTCGGCGCCGGAGCCGCCGACGCCCTGGCGTGCGTGGTCATGCTCGCCCCGGCCGTCGGGGCCCCGATCAGCACCACCAGGGCGCCGATCAGAAGCGGTCGGGATTCAAAGGGAAACTGGAACATCGGCGGCGCCTTCGGGGCTGTGGAAGCTCAATCCGCGCCGGGCTCCAAGGTTCCTCCGTCCGGCGCGATCTTCAGCCCATCTCGCGCCTCGGCGCCGGCTCGGCTTCCTTGTGATCGGCCAGGACGTTCAGCAGCGGGTGACAGCGCCGCACCAGCCGGTCGACCACCAAGAGCCGGTCCATCCGCTCGCGCGCCGCCCGGCAGAGATGCAGTTCGTTCATTCCCAGCCTCAGGGCGTCGGCCCAGAGCGGGTGGCCCGCATAGGCGGCGCCGGCGATGCTGTCGGTGTGATCGACATAGAGCAGCGTCCTCTCCGCGTCGCCGTTGCGGCGCACGAAGGCATAGACCCCCGGCACACGAAAGAAGCGCCCGTCGTGAGGTCCCACCGCCTCGAACTGAATCCCCGCCCAATGAAACGCCATTTCGTTCCCCTCCACCGGATAAGTTCATGTTATGTTCTAAAGGCGGAGTCGAGTCCTTCACCGAAAAATCCCTGCCCGGCCAAGTTTAGGCGTAGGGTAGGGGATGACACAGCAATTGGACGGCGCGCCCGCGGTCTCGACCACGGGCTGGAATCGTCCGGAATGGCTCCTGGTGCTCGCGCCGGTCGCCCTGATCGCCGGGGTCATGGGCGTCTGGCTCTTGCTCCTCGCCTCGGTCGGAATTTCCGAACTCATGCAGGGCTAGATGAACGCCGCCCTCCCCCAGCGTCAGCGCCTCGCGCTCCGCAACCTCGCCCGCAAGAACGCCGGTGAAGAGGTCGGCTGGATCAATATCGCCGACGCCATTGCCCTGGCCGAGGCGGGCCTCTGCCGCCGCACCGCCGAGGGCTGGAAGATCACCGCCGAGGGTCAGGCCCTGCTCGCCGACGACCCGGGCTCCGCCCCGCAAGACACCTCGGACATCGTCCCGATGTTCGCCAACGATTCAAAGCCCAGAGAATGAAGGAGGCTCGCCAGATCATGGCCAAGATCCCCGTCGCCAAGCCGCCGACCCCGCCCGCCGTCGAATTCCGCGCCGCCATCGAGGCCGCCCAGCGCGAGGGCGTCGCCCCCGGCGATCTGACCTTGCGTCTCACCCTCCGCGCCGAGGCCAGCCTCCGCCGCGACCGCAGCCTGGCGGTCGAGGACATCAGCTACCTGGACGGCGCCATGATGTTCCTGGGCGTTCCGGTGATCTCGGGCGGCGTCGACGCCAGCCGTCTCGAACGCAACGCCTAGCGAGACGCCGAGGTCGCGACCCAGGCTTCGGACGACGGGGTGGTGTGAATCACGCCGCACCGCTGGCAGCGGAAGGTCAGGGGATCGGACCGGTTCGCCAATTCGGTGGGCCGGAGCCAATGGCCGGTTTGGACGGGCTTATCCGCCGTCGGGCAGTGGGTCATTACGCGCATAAGGCTCGATTACGCCCAACCGGTGTTCGAACTGAGGCGAACTACAAACCGGCCAGTCTGAGCAGGGCGTTGACCGCCAGCGACAGGCTAGCGCCTAGCGCCAGCCCGCCCACGACCATCACCGTCAGCCGCCCCTTGCCCCGAACCCAGGTCTTGACCTGGTTCGCCGGTCCGTGAGGGGGAGCCGGCGCCGGCGCGTCGGGCGCCAAGGTCGTCGCCCCGGCCCGCTCGTCCGCCAGCCGATAAAGAATTTCCGACGCCTGCGAACCCTCCGTCGGCAGCTCCAACGCCGCCGAGGCCTGCACCAGGATCTGCGACAGGGCGAAGACCTTGTCGTTCTCGCTGAGCGGGTGGGCGACCACGAACTGGACCGTCGACAGGGTGTCGGTTCCCTTCATGACGCTGGCGTTGCGGACGGTGACGGGCAAGGCGGAACTCCGGAAGGACCGCCCATAGATTAGGACGCCCGGCCAGGATTGAAAGCCGGGAAGACCCCTAACCTGCCCGCCTGATCTCATAGGCGGCGGCCAGGTTGGCGCAGGCCGCGCGCACGGCGGCGGCCTGGGCGTGGCTGTGGCGCTCGCCGGTGACATGGGCCACCGTCTGCCGCCAGCCGACCCGCTCGACGCTGGGATAGATGAGCTCGCAAAGCAGCCAGGCGTCCCGCGCGCCCACCCGCGCCAGGGCCGCGTCGACCCGGCGACCGGCGGCCAACTGGCGGTCGAGCAGCACCGGCCCGTCGCCGCCCCCGTCGACCCGCACCAGGCTGCGCCCGTGATCGGCCTCGCCCCGGCGCAGCCGCAGGTCGGCCTCCAGCCGCCGCGCGGCGTCATAACCCCCAGGCGCCATTCCCTCGCGCAGAGACTCGAAGGCGTCGAGGCGCCTGGCCCCCGCGACATTGGCCCGGCCGGTGCGCCGCACCTCCACCGCCTCGCTGGTCGCCAGCGCCGCCGCCTCCGGCTGCAGGCCGAGCGCCTCAAAGTCGCTTGCCCGCCGGGCCAGCCGCTCGGCCAAGATCTGGGTCGGCGACTTAGGTTTCGCGCGCCGCTTCATCGCGGCGGCTCCGCTGTCCAGCCGACGATCTCGAACACCGGTTGACGCACCAGGGTCGTCTGCCCCGCCTGCGTGACCAGCACCGGCACGGTTTCACCCAGCGCCACCAGCGGCGTCTGGCCCGGATGGGCGGCTCGCTCGGCCTCGTGGACTTGCCGCAACAAGGCCAGGCCCGCCCGCGTCACCCGCGCCGAAGCCGATATCCCGACGGGCTCGATCGCCTCCAGCTCGGCCATCGGCCAGAAGCCGTCGGTCGCATCGACCCAGGCCGTGCGCCAGCCGCCCCCGGTCGTCTGGGCCTCTTCCAGCCGCAGCATCCGCCCGACGCGGGCGTCGTATCTCAACTCGCGGGCGTGCGCTCTCGTTCGCGCGCGGACCGCGCCGGTGGTTTCATGGGATGTGTTCATGTTCACAATTATCGGTATTTTTACCGCACTTTGTCAACGGTATTTTTGCCGGTTGCTCGTTTCTCGAAACCGGTGAAAATACCGCCATGCTACGCCAGGTTCTCGAACGCGTCGAAATGCGGCTGAAGGCGACCGGCCTATCGGCCGCGGCGGCCTCCAAGGCCGCCGGTCTGTCCGAGGACGCGATCCGCAACATGAAGCGGGCCGAGACCAAGGTTGGCCGGGCCGGCGTCTCGACCCGCACCATCGCCGCCCTGGCCCAGGTGCTGGGCACCACCTCCGGCTGGCTGATGGACGGCGTGGGCGCTGAGGAGACAGCGGGTGAGCCGATGACGCCCCTCCTGGGCCTGGTCGGCGCCAACGCGGCCTCGACCGTGATGTATTCGACCGGCGACCCGACCAACTCCAGCGTCCCTGCGCTCAGCTGGGCGCCCGAGGCCGTGGCGGTCCAGGTGGTCGGCGACAGCTGCGGCGAGATCTACCCCGACGGCTCGATCCTCTGGTTCGAACAGCAGGACACCCCGCCCTCCCCCGACATGATCGGCGAGATCGTGGTCGCCGAGACCGAAGAGGGCCATGTCCTGGTCAAACGGCTGGAGCGCGGCGAGAAGAAGGGGCTCTACGACCTCAAGTCCGTGGTCGGCGAAACCCTGCGCGATCAGCGCCTGAAATGGGCCGCCCGCATCCTCGCCTCGGTCAAGCCGCCCACCAGCCGCCGCTTGGTGCGTCATGCCAGCGAACGGTCATCTTAAGCCGGTCCCGTTCTGGATCTTCTGGGCCCGATGGCAGGTCGGCAGAGCGCTGCTCTGGCTGTCGATCGCCGCTATGGCGGGGATGGATTGGCTGGCCCGGAGAGAATTCAAGAGCCCACTGATCGCCTGGCTGTACCCGGCCCTCTTTCTGGGTGCCCTAGCTTGGAGTTTCTTCAAGAGCCGGGAAGTGATTCGACAGGCTTATAGGCGGCGCTTCCGCCTGATGGTGGACAAGGCCTCTCGCTTTTCATTCGGCGACGGAGTTCGCGTTGAAGGCTCGGAAATCTGGGACTCGGGCGGCCTGGGAACGATCGGCCAGCCCCCTTCCAAGGTTACCGACCAGACAGGCAGGTGGTTCCATGATGTCGCCCTCGCGGGCGCCGGACAGTCCATCTACTGGGTCTATTTCGATGACCCGCTGAAGAACCTCAAGACGGGCGAAGCTTGCGGGGCTGGAGCGGTCGAGGGCTGGGCCTTGAGCGCGATGCTCCGAGACGATCCGCTCTTCGTTGCGTCATCCTGTGACACCGAGGCCGAAGAGGGGGCGAAAGGGCCGCGTCCTCCACTGCATTAGCTCTCAACGCCCCGCGTAGACGAACGACAGCGCCAGCAGGAGCAGCGCCGCCGCCATGGTCGCCACGCTCAGCCAACTGTTCGGTGGTCCGAATTTCATGGATCTTCTCCAGCCCGGATAGGCCAGCCTACAGGCCAAAAGCGGCGAGCTTGAACCGGTAGGCCCACCGGGCAATTGCTTCTAATTCGGCTTTTATACCGCAACATATCTTGACTTGGTATTTATACCGCTATAATCTTTTGGGTGCTCCAAGCCCCTCCTTGCCCTGACGCCGTCCCGCCGCGGGGCGGGGATCGCCGCCGTCTCGACGCGCGGCTCTGGCCCTTCACCTATGAGACCGATCCCGTCGCGATCCGCGCCGCGCTCGCCGACTACGGCCGCGCCCTGGCTATCGAGCGCGAGGTGCTGGCCTGGGCGCTGAAACAGGGCCGCCGCCGCACGGCGCGCAATGCCCGCGCCTTCATCGACCACGTCGAGCTGCGTCGGCGCAACGGCCTGGCGCGCCTGGGCCAGATCGCGGGCAATGCAACCGGAACTTGAGAAATGCGCTCAGCTTAGACGGTCCATTAACCGGCTTGGCCGAACATGCTTGCCCAACAACGTCTCAGGAGAAGCCCGTGACAGTGCGGGGCGGCGTTGTCGAGCTGGCCGGCCGGTCGCTGCTCGACAGCCTCAACGATCCTGACTTCGTCGCGGGCTACTTCGTGGTCGCGCTGGAGGTCTCCGCGATTCTGGAGCGGATGGGCGACCGCTGGCCGCGCCGGCGCGACCAGGTGTGGGAACACCTCAGCCGCGCCATCTCCCGCCGGCTGCGCCCCGGCGAACACTATCAGCGCATCACCGACACCGGCTTCCTGGTCGCCCTGGCGCGCGAGACCCGCGGCGCGGCGGTGGCCGTGGCCACTCACGCCCTGCAGGACACGCTGCACTTCTTCCTCGGCGCCGCCGAACTGGAGGACATCCGCATCATCCAGGTCGGAGCCAGAAACGGATCCGAACTCGCCTGTCAGGCGCTCGGCGACCAGGAATTGAAACGGGCCGCCTCCACCTGGACGGCCGAGGAGCGCGAGACTCGCGGCGACGGCGTGCTGAAACAATCCCCCGTCATGACCCTGACCACGGCGTCGGGCCGCACGCTTGAAGTGATGATCGCCATCCAGCGCCTGCGCCTGCTGGCCCGGGATCGGCCCTCGGTTCTGCGGGCCTCGCCCCATATCACCGACCCGCGCACGGACCGCCAGGTCCGCAACGCCGAGCGCGGCGGCTTTGACTTTGGCGACATCGCCGCCATCGACGCCGCGGTGATGACCCTGGCGCGCGGCGTCTGGGAAGAGGAGCCCGAGTTGGGCCCCATCATCGTCCCCGCCTCCTTCCACACCCTCCCGCGCACCGGCGCCCGCGCCAAGCTGCTCAGCCAGGCCGGCATCATCGCCGACGAGAGCCGAGCCGCGATGATCTGCGAGATCATCGACGCCGACCCCGGCACGCCCAGCGGCCGGATCTACGAGGCCGTGGCCATGGCTCAGACCTTCTCGCGCGGCGTCTTAGTCGAGATCAAGGAGCCCGCCGCCCTAAAGTCGGCCCTGGCCGGCGCGCGGCTGCTGGGGATCAGCTTCGACGCCGGCGACTTCCGCGACGACCAGGCCGCTTCCCTGACCAAGAAGCTGTTCGCCTTCGCCGAGACGGGAAAGACTTTCGCGCGCGGCCTGATCGCCCAC
>CANJKM010000162.1 GCA_947474805.1 Caulobacterales bacterium
CAAGGACATCATCACCGTCAACGGTGTTCGGGTGCAGCTGGAGGACGGTTCCTGGGTGCTGGTCCGCGCCTCCTCAAACAAGCCGGAACTTGTGGTGGTGGTCGAAAGCATGCGCTCGGCCGACGACATGCGCGCCCTCTTCCACCAGGAAGTGAAGCCGCGCCTGGCGAAATATCCGGAAGTCGGCGCATACAACCAGGAAGTCTGACCGTCGCGAAATCGTCACGGCGGGGCGCCATCTCACGCCTCGCGCCTACGACAATTTAACGGTTCCAAGCTAGGCGGTTCTGGAGAATGGAGAACCTCTGATGCGCGTCGCGATGATCGGAACCGGCTACGTTGGTCTCGTTTCCGGAGCCTGTTTCGCCGACTTCGGCCACGTCGTGACCTGCATCGACAAGGATGCGGGCAAGATCGCCGGGCTCGAGCAGGGCAAGATGCCCATCTTCGAGCCCGGCCTCGAGCAGCTGGTCGCCTCCAATGTCCGCGAGGGCCGGCTCTTCTTCGCCAATGAGGCCAAGGAGGCGGTGCGCGAGGCCGACGCCGTGTTCATCGCCGTCGGCACCCCGTCGCGCCGCGGCGACGGCCACGCCGATCTTTCCTATGTCTATGCGGCGGCCGAGGAGATCGCCGGCCAGATCGAGGGCTTCACCGTCATCGTCACCAAATCCACCGTGCCCGTCGGCACCGGCGACGAGATCGAGGCCATCATTAAGCGGGTCCGCCCCGACGCCCAGTTCGCCGTGGTCTCCAACCCCGAGTTCCTCCGCGAGGGCGCGGCGATCAACGACTTCAAGCGCCCCGACCGCGTGGTCGTCGGCACGGAAGACGAGCGCGCGCAGACCATCATGCGCGAGCTCTACCGTCCGCTGTTCCTGAACGAGACCCCGATCCTGTTCACCAGCCGCCGCACCTCGGAGCTGACGAAATACGCCGCCAACGCTTTCCTGGCGCTCAAGATCACCTTCATCAACGAGATCGCCGACCTTTGCGAAGCCATCGGCGCCGATGTGCAGCAGGTCGCGCGCGGCATCGGCCTCGACAACCGCATCGGCCGCAAGTTCCTGAACGCCGGCCCCGGCTACGGCGGCTCCTGCTTCCCCAAGGACACGCTCGCCCTGGTGCGCACCGCCCAGGACTCGAACGCGCCGATGAAGCTGGTCGAGGCGACCGTGGCGGTGAACGACGCCCGCAAGAAGAAGATGGCCGACAAGGTGGTCGCCGCGCTCGGCGGCGACGTGAAGGGCAAGACGGTCGGTATCCTCGGCCTGACCTTCAAGCCCAACACCGACGATATGCGCGACGCCCCCTCGCTCGACATCATCCCGGCCCTGCAGGCCAAGGGCGCCAAGATCCAGGCCTATGACCCCGAGGGGATGCACGAAGCCGGTCACCTCCTTAAGGACGTGGTCTTCCGCGAAGGCGCCTATGACGTGGCCGAGGCGGCCGACGCCGTGGTGATCCTGACCGAGTGGGACCAGTTCCGCGCCCTGGACCTGGACCGCCTGAAGCTTCTGATGAAGCAGCCGGTGATGGTCGATCTGCGCAACGTCTATCGGCCTGAAGAGATGCGGGCGCGGGGCTTCCGCTATTCCAGCATCGGGCGGTAGCTGGGCGCCTGCCGCCCAATTGGGCGCTTCCCGCTTTCCGGGCTCAGCCTGACGGTTTCGCTCGCTAGGGCCGGCTGGCGGGCCGATGCTGGCGCATGGTCTCGCGACGTCGCCTGCTCGCCCTTCTCTCCGCTCTCGGGCTCTCCTCCCGGGGGGCGTCGCGCGCCGCCGAGCCGATCAAGATCCTGTTCGTCGATACCGGAAACACGGGGCGAAGCCTGATGGCCGAGACCCTGGCCCGCGACCTTGCCGCTAGGCCGCCCGCGCCTCTGGTGTTCATCTCGCGCGGTCTCGACGTCGATCCGTTCGACGAATCGCCGGAAGCCAACGCCCGGATCCTGATGGCGCAGCGCGGCTTTGACCTTTCGCTCCATCGGGCGCGACGCCTGGAGGCGTCCGACGCGGCGCACGCCGACCTGATCCTGACCATGACGCCCGAGCACGCCCGGAAGCTGGTCGCCGCTCATCCGGACGCGCGCGCCAAGACCTTCACCCTGGCCCGCTATGCGACCGGGTCCGATGAGCCGATCCCGGACGCCTGGGGCAAGCCGATGGAAGCCTATCGCGCCGTGGTCGCCCAACTCGACAGGCTGCTCCCCTTGGCTCTGGCCAAGGCCGCGCGGGTTACGCCAAGCTAGGGGCGGCGCAGGAGCAGCCGGCCGTGAAGAAGAGCATCATCCCTGAGGGTAAGATCGCGTCCGACATGATCGACGCGCGGATCGGAGAACTGTCCGGCTGGAAGGGCGAGACGCTCGCCCGTGTCCGCGCCTTGATCCATCAGGCCGACGCGGACGTCGTCGAAGAGTGGAAGTGGAACGTCCCGGTCTGGTCGCACGATGGGATCATCTGCACCGGAGAGACCTACAAGACCGTGGTCAAGCTGACCTTCGCCAAAGGCGCCTCGGTCGCCGACCCGAGCGGCCTGTTCAATTCCGGCCTCGAGGGCGCGACCCGGCGCGCGATCGATCTGCCCGAAGGGGCGCTGATCGATGAAGCCGCCTTCAGGGCCCTCTTCCAGGCCGCCGTCGCCGTGAACGGCACCAAGGCCCGCCAATAAGGGCAATCGTTAAGCGAGGCTGCGCTCGCCGTGCTGGAGCATGCCGGGAATGACCAACTCCTCTTCGTCCTCCAGATGCCGCAGCAACAGCGCCAGGAGATCGCGCGAGACGGACGCATAGGCGTCCGCCGCCCGCCGCCGTGCGTCCGCGTCCTGCGACAGGGCCGCCATCAGGCCGCGCGCGCTGTCGACCGAACCCAGCAGACGTTCGTGGATCAGCACGTGGTCGTTTTCCAGCAGCTCGAACCCCACGGCCATGCGCGGATCGAGCGCGCGGAATTTCGGGAAATAGGCCTGATCCTCGATCTGGTGGTGGCCCATCAGATGCTGGAGAAATTGGTTCATGCGCGGCACGAAGGCCTGCTGGAAAAGGGTCGCGTCCGATCGTCCTTCCCGAAAAGCCTCGGTGATCTCTTCCAGGGCCTTTCCATACTCCCGAAGACTGCCGTGCACCTGCAGCCAGAAATCTGCGAGTTGGCCGTAGTTGGCGTGCCCCCGCCACAGGGGCCTGGGATACGACTCGCGCAGATAGGCGACCTCGGCCGGAAGGCCAGTTCGAACGGTCAGTGACAGCTGGCCCTGGGCGGTAGCGTCCAAGCGGACTAGGCCTTGGCCGCCCGCACCGCCCCGGCGATGTCCTTCACCACGGCCATGACCAGGGCCTCGTCGTCGCCCTCGGCCATCACCCGGATCAGGGGTTCTGTGCCCGAGGCGCGGACCAGAACCCGGCCCGAGCCGTTCAGGCGCGCCTCGCCCTCGGCGATGGCCGCCTTTACTCCGGCGTCCTTCAGCGGCGCGCCGCCGGCGAAGCGGACATTCTCCATCTTCTGCGGAACCGGGTCGAACTGGCGAGCCAGGGCGCTCATCGGCTTGCCGGTCGCCACCATCACCGCCAGCACCTGCAGGGCGGCGATAAGCCCGTCGCCCGTGGTCGAGAAGTCCGACAGGATGATGTGGCCGGAAGCCTCGCCGCCGAGGTTGAAGCCGCCCTCGCGCATCTTCGCCATCACATAGCGGTCGCCGACCTGGGTGCGCTCGAGATTGAGACCCTTGGTCTTCAGGAACCGCTCCAGCCCCAGGTTCGACATCACCGTGGCGACCACGCCGCCGGCCGCCAGCCGGCCCGCGTCGGCCCAGGCGCCCGCGATCAGGGCCATAATCTGGTCGCCGTCGACCGTCAGTCCGCGTTCGTCGCAGATCACCAGGCGATCAGCGTCGCCGTCCAGCGCGATGCCGATGTCCGCCCGGTATTCCTTGACCATCTTGGCCATGGCGGCCGGATGGGTGGAGCCGCATTCCTCGTTGATATTGGTGCCGTTGGGCGTGACGCCGACCGGGATCACCTCGGCGCCCAGCTCATAGAGGGCCAGGGGGGCGACCTTGTAGGCGGCGCCGTTGGCGCAATCGACCACGATGCGCAGACCCGCCAGCGTCATCTGCTTGGGGAAGGTTGCCTTGGCGATCTCGATATAGCGGGCTTGGGCGTCGTCGATCCGCTGGACTCGGCCAAGTTCGCGGGGGCCCGCCAGCCCCTCCTGCAACGGCTCGTCCATCAGGGCCTCGATCTCGGCCTCCCGCTCGTCCGACATCTTGTAGCCGTCCGGACCGAACAGCTTGATGCCATTGTCGGCGAAGTCGTTGTGGCTGGCCGAGATCATCACCCCGAGGTCGGCGCGAAGAGTGCGGGTCATCATCGCCACCCCCGGCGTCGGCATGGGCCCGAACAGGCGCACATCCATGCCGGCGCTGGTCAGGCCCGCGACCAGAGCCGGCTCGATCATATAACCCGAGAGGCGGGTGTCCTTGCCGATGACGACGAGGTGGCGGCGGTCCGGATCGCGGCGGAACAGCTTGCCCGTCGCCAGGCCTACGCGCAGGGCCACCTCGGCCGTCATCGGATGGGTGTTGGCCCGGCCGCGAATGCCGTCGGTGCCGAAATAGCCGCGCTTGACCATGGGGGCCTTGTCTCCGGTGTTCTCGCCGCCGTCGCGCGCCATAGCTAACCTCAGTTCGCCTTAGAAACGAATCGAAACCGGTGTTTACGCGGGATTCCCTTTCTGGGTGCTAAAGCCACGCTGGTTCGAAGCGAGCCGAGTCGGGGATCAGATCATGTGCGGCATTATCGGCGTCGTCGGGAACAGCCCGGTGACCCCACGCCTGCTGGAAAGCCTCAAGCGGCTCGAATACCGCGGCTACGATTCCGCCGGGGTGGCTTCGCTGGAGAATGGGAGGCTCGACCGCCGCCGCGCGGCCGGCAAGATCAAGGCGCTGGAGGAGGTCCTCGAGGCCGATTCCCTGCCCGGCCAGGTCGGCATCGGCCACACCCGCTGGGCCACCCACGGAGCGCCCACCACCCGCAACGCCCACCCGCATCGCGCCGGGCCGGTGGCCGTGGTCCACAACGGCATCATCGAGAACTTCGCCGAGCTGAAGGCTGAGCTGATCGCCGCCGGGCGCAGGTTCGAGAGCGACACAGACACCGAGGTGATCGCCCATCTGATCGCCGCCGAGCTTGGAACCGGGCTCGACCCCGCAGCGGCCTTCAAGGCGACGCTTGACCGCCTAGAGGGCGCCTTCGCCCTGGCCGTCCTGATCGAGGGCGAGGAGGATTTGATGTTGGGCGCCCGTCGCGGCAGCCCGTTGGTGCTCGGCTATGGCGAAGGCGAGATGTTCCTGGGCAGCGACGCCCTGGCGGTCGGTCCCTTCACCCGCAAGATCGCCTATCTGGACGAGGGCGACTGGGTGGTGCTGCATCACGCCTCGGCCCAGGTGTTCGACGCGACCGGCAGGCCGGTGAAGCGGGCGATCGTCGAGGTCTCCGCCTCCGCCGCCCTAGTCGAGAAGGGCAACTATCGCCACTTCATGGAGAAGGAGATCCACGACCAGCCCGAGGGGTGCCAGCACACCATCGCGGCCTATGTGGACCCCCTCGCCTCGGTCGCGGCCATACCGGGCGGCCTCGATCTGGCGAGCTTCGAGCGGATCCAGGTCGTGGCCTGCGGCACCTCCTATATCGCGGGCATCCTCGGCAAATATCTGATCGAGCAGCTGGCCGACCTGCCGGTCGACGTCGAGATCGCGTCGGAGTTCCGCTATCGCAGCCCCGCCGTCCGCGCCGGGACCCTGGCCATCGCCATGTCCCAGTCGGGCGAGACCGCCGACACACTGGCCGCCTTCCGCCTGTGCAAGGCCCGGGGCATGACCCTGGCCGCCGTGGTCAACGCCCAGGGCTCGACCATCGCCCGCGAGGCTGACGTGGTCTGGCCGATCCACTGCGGCGTGGAGATCGGGGTCGCCTCGACCAAGGCCTTCACCGCCCAGGTGTCCCTGCTCACCGCCTTGGCCATCGCCATCGCCAAGGCGCGCGGAACGATCGACGCGAAGGAAGAACAGAGACTGGTGAAGGCGCTGCTGGAGGCGCCCCGTCTGATCGGCGAGGCCATCGGCCTGGAGGACGCCGTCCGCAAGGTCGCCGTCGAGATCGCCAAGGCCCGCGACGTCCTCTATCTCGGCCGGGGCCCCATGTCGGCCCTGGCGCTCGAAGGCGCGTTGAAGCTCAAGGAAATCAGCTACATCCACGCCGAAGGTTACGCGGCTGGTGAGCTGAAACACGGCCCGATCGCCCTGGTCGACGAGGCGACGCCGATCATCATCCTGGCCCCCTTCGACAGCTATTATGAGAAGTCGGCCTCCAACATGAGCGAGGTCATGGCCCGCGGCGGCCCGGTGGTCTTCATCACCGATCCCGAGGGCGCCAAGCACGCTCCGGCCGGGGCGCGGGTGGTGATGACCGCCCCGCCCTGCGATCCTTTGATTGCGCCGCTCGTTATGTCGGCGCCGATCCAGCTCCTCGCCTATCACGTCGCCGTCCTGAAGGGCGCGGACGTGGATCAGCCGCGAAACCTCGCCAAGTCCGTAACCGTCGAGTAGGCCGTCAGACCATGAAGCCCGTCCGCAAAGCTGTCTTTCCCGTCGCTGGGCTCGGAACCCGCATGCTCCCGGCCGCCAAGACGGTGGCCAAGGAGATGCTGACCGTGGTCGACCGGCCGCTGATCCACCACGTCATGGCCGAGGCGCGCGCCGCCGGGATCGAGCACTTCATCCTGGTCACCGGGCGCGGCAAGGGCGCGATGGAGGACTATTTCGACCACCACGTCGAGCTGGAGGAGACCCTCCGCGCCAAGGGCAAGACCGACATCCTCGACCAGCTCCTGGCCGACCTGCCCAGGGAAGGTGAGATCTCCTACGTCCGCCAGATGAACCCGCACGGCCTAGGCCACGCCGTCTGGTGCGCGCGCGAACTGGTCGGCGACGAGCCCTTCGCGGTGTTGCTGCCCGATGTGATCGTCGACGCCGCGCCCTCCTGTCTCGGCCAGGCCATCGGCGCCTACAATAAGGTCGGCGGCAACATCGTCGTGGTCGAGCAGGTGCCCGACAGCGAGACCCACAAATACGGGATCGTGACCCCCAAATCCCAGAACGGTCGGCTGATCGAGATGAGCGGCATGGTCGAGAAGCCGCCCCAGGGCACGGCGCCGTCCAACCTTTCGGTGCTCGGCCGCTATATCCTCCAACCGGAAATTTTCGAGGTCCTGTCCTCCAAGGAG
>CANJKM010000163.1 GCA_947474805.1 Caulobacterales bacterium
GCGCGCGGACGGCAGCCGCCGCACGACCCGCTACGACATCGACATGGTGAAGTGCATCTTCTGCGGCTACTGCCAGGAGGCCTGCCCGGTCGACGCCATCGTCGAGGGGCCGAACTTCGAGTTCGCCACCGAGACGCGCGAAGAACTCTACTATGACAAGCAGCGGCTGCTGGCGAACGGCGACCGCTGGGAACGCGAGATCGCCAAGAATCTCGAGATGGACGCGGCCTACCGATGAACCTCCAGGCCATCGCCTTTTACGTTCTCTCCGTCATCACCGTGGTTTCGGCCCTCGGCGTGGTGTCGGCGCGCAACCCCGTGCACTCGGTCCTCTATCTGATCCTCAGCTTCTTCACGGCGGCGGGTCTGTTCGTCCTTCTGGGCGCCGAGTTCCTCGCCATGCTGCTGATCGTCGTCTACGTCGGCGCGGTCGCGGTTCTGTTCCTGTTCGTCGTCATGATGCTCGATGTCGACTTCGGCAGCCTGCGCGAGGGCTTCGTCCGCTACCTGCCGATCGGCGGGGTGGTCGCGGCCGTGCTGGTGGTCGAGATGGTTCTCGTCGCCACCGCCGTCGGCGAGCAGGGCGCGGCCAAGGGCTCGGGCGCGCCGGACATCCTGCTGGACGCTCCCAACACCGAGCAGATCGGGCGAGTGCTCTACACCGACTACATCTACTTCTTCCAGGCTGCGGGTATGGTGCTGCTGGTCGCCATGATCGGCGCCATCGTCCTGACCCTGCGCCACCGTCCGGGCGTCAAACGCCAGAGCGTCATGGACCAGGTCGCCCGCACGCCCGCCAAGGGCATGCGCATCGTCCAGGTGAAGACCGGCGAGGGGATTTCGGAATGATCGGCCTGTCGCACTACCTCACGGTCGCGGCGATCCTGTTCACCATCGGGGTGTTCGGCATCTTCGTGAACCGCAAGAACGTCATCATCATCATGATGTCGATCGAGCTGATCCTCCTGGCCGTGAACATCAACCTCGTGGCCTTTTCCGCCTATCTGCACGACGTCTCCGGGCAGATCTTCGCCATGTTCGTCCTGACCGTGGCGGCGGCGGAGGCGGCGGTCGGCCTCGCCATCCTGGTCACCTTCTTCCGTAACCGCGGCGACATCGCCGTGGACGACGCCAGCATGATGAAGGGCTAAGGCCGCTCATGACCGCTCTTCTTGTCATCCTGGTTTTCGGCCCGCTCCTGGGCGCGACCGTCGCGGGCCTGTTCGGGCGCCGCATCGGCGATACGCCCTCGCGCGTCATCACCACGGGCTTCCTGTTCCTGTCCTGCTTCCTCTCCTGGTACACCTTCAGCCAGGTGACCTGGGGCGAGTGGGGCGGCCAGCACATCGTGCGGCTGCTGCCCTTCATCAATGTCGCCGACTTCCATTCCGACTGGTCGATCCGGCTCGACGCCCTATCGGCGGTGATGCTGGTGGTGGTCACCTCGGTGTCGGCGCTCGTCCACCTCTACAGCTGGGGCTATATGGCGGACGACCCGTCCAAACCCCGCTTCTTCGCCTATCTGTCGCTGTTCACCTTCGCCATGCTGATGCTGGTGACGGCCGCCGACTTCATGCAGCTGTTCTTCGGCTGGGAGGGCGTGGGCCTGGCCTCCTACCTCCTGATCGGCTTCTGGTTCCACAAGCCGACAGCCAACGCCGCCTCGATCAAGGCCTTCGTGGTCAACCGGGTGGGCGACTTCGGCTTCGCGCTGGGGATCATGACCATCTACTGGATGTTCCACACGATCCGGTTCGCCGAGCTCTTCCCGCTGATCGCCGCCAAGGCCGGGACCAACTGGACCTTCATCAGTCAGGAGTGGTCGGCCCTGGATCTGGCCGCCATCCTTCTGTTCATCGGCGCCATGGGCAAATCGGCCCAGTTCTTCCTGCACACTTGGCTGCCCGACGCCATGGAAGGCCCGACCCCGGTCTCGGCCCTGATCCACGCCGCCACCATGGTGACGGCCGGCGTCTATATGGTCTGCCTGCTCTCGCCCCTGTTCGAATACGCCCCGGCGGCCCGCACCCTGGTGACCGTCATCGGCGCGACCACCGCCCTGTTCGCCGCCACGGTCGGCCTGGCCCAGAACGACATCAAACGGGTCATCGCCTATTCGACCTGCTCGCAGCTCGGCTACATGTTCTTCGCCGCCGGCGTCGGCGCCTATCAGGCGGCCATGTTCCACCTGTTCACCCACGCCTTCTTCAAGGCGCTGCTGTTCCTGGGCGCCGGCTCGGTGATCAACGGCATGCACCACGAGCAGGACATGCGGAAGATGGGCGCCCTGTGGAAGCTGATGCCGATCACCTATGCGGTGATGACCATCGGCACCATCGCCATCACCGGCATCGGCATCCCGGGCCTCGATCTCGGCTTCGCCGGCTTCTACTCCAAGGACACCATCATTGAGGCCGCTTGGGCCGCGAGCGGCAGCCCTGCGGGCGCCTTCGCCTTCGTGGTCGGCGTCTTCGCCGCCGGTCTGACCGCCTTCTACTCCTGGCGGCTGGTCTTCATGACCTTCCACGGCACGGGCAAGTGGAAGCACGACGATCACGCCCACGATGCACATGCCGACCACGACGACGATCACGGTCACGGTCACGGCGACCACGGCCATGCCCATGTCCCGCATGAGAGCCCATGGGTGATGCTGGTTCCGCTGCTTCTGCTGTCCATCGGTGCGATCGGCGCCGGCTTCGCCTTCCACGAATATTTCGTCGGCGAGGGGCAGGTCGAGTTCTGGAAGGGCGCCATCTTCAACGGGCCCCACAACGAGATCCTGCACCACGCCCACCTGGCGCCTCTCGACATCAAGCTCGCGCCCCTGGTCGCGACGGCCATCGGCACCATCGGCGCCATCTGGGTCTATCTGCTGAACGAGGGCATGAGGGCTCGGATCGCCGCCAACGGCGGACCGATCCACACCTTCATCTACAACAAGTGGTTCTTCGACGAGCTCTACAACGCCACATTCGTGCGCGGGGCCAAGTTCCTGGGCGACCTGTTCTGGAAGGGCGGCGATCAGAAGATCATTGACGGCCTGGGCCCCAACGGCGTCGCGGCCGTGACCGCCTTCGCCGGCAAGGGCGTCGGTAAGATCCAGACCGGCTACGTCTACCACTACGCCTTCGTCATGCTGCTCGGGGTCGCGGGGCTGCTCAGCTACGCCCTCTGGGCCTGGGCGCGCTGAGGATCACGACATGACCGGTATCCTCAGCCTCACCACCTTCGCCCCGATCATCGGGGTGCTGGCCATCCTGTTCCTGAAGCTGGCCTCCAAGCCCGGCGACCGGAAGAAGGTGGACGCCGCCTCCAAATGGATCGCGCTCGTCACCACCCTGGCGACGCTCGCCATCTCGATCGTGATGGTCGCGAAGTTCAACCCGGCCGAGCCGGGCTTCCAGTTCGTCGAGTCCGCGCCCTGGTTCGCGGGCCTGACCTATTCGATGGGGATCGACGGGATCAGCGTCTTGCTGATCCTCCTGACCACCTTCCTGATGCCGCTCTGTATCGTCGCCAGCTGGCGCTCGATCGAGGACCGGCTGCCGGAGTATCTTATCGCCTTCCTGTTGCTGGAAACCCTGATGATCGGGGTCTTCTGCGCGATGGACCTGATCCTCTTCTACGCCTTCTTCGAGTGCGGCCTGATCCCGATGTTCCTGATCATCGGCATCTGGGGCGGTAAGAACCGGGTCTACGCGGCCTACAAGTTCTTCCTCTACACCCTGCTCGGCTCGGTGCTGATGCTGGCCGCCATCCTGACCATGGCCAATATCGCCGGCACCACCTCCATCCCGGCCCTGATGCAGTTCAAGTTCGCGCCGCAGCTGCAGATCTTCCTGTGGCTGGCCTTCTTCGCCTCCTTCGCGGTGAAGATGCCCATGTGGCCGGTCCACACCTGGCTGCCCGACGCGCACGTCGAAGCGCCCACGGCGGGCTCGGTGATCCTGGCGGGCGTGCTGCTGAAGATGGGCGGCTACGGCTTCCTGCGCTTCAGCCTGCCGATGTTCCCGGACGCCTCGCACTATTTCGCACCGCTGGTCTTCGCCATGTCGGCCATCGCGGTGTTCTACACCTCGCTGGTCGCCTTCCGTCAGACCGACATTAAGAAGCTGATCGCCTATAGCTCGGTGGCCCACATGGGCTTTGTGACCATGGGCATCTTCTCGGGAAACGCGGCGGGCATCCAGGGCGCGATCTTCCAGATGGTGAGCCACGGCCTGATCTCGGGCGCCCTCTTCCTCTGCGTCGGCGTCATCTACGACCGGATGCACACCCGCGAGATCGCCTTCTACGGCGGGCTTGTGAACCGCATGCCCTGGTACGCGGCGACCTTCCTGCTCTTCACCATGGGCAATGTCGGCCTGCCGGGCACCTCGGGCTTCGTCGGCGAGATCCTGACCATGACCGGCGTCTACGGCGCCTCGACCTGGACGGCGTTCGTCTCGGCCACCGGGGTGATCCTGTCGGCCGTCTACGCCCTCAGCCTCTATCGGCGCGTCGTTTTTGGAACGCTGGATAACCCCAAGCTCGCTACAATCGCCGACCTGGAACCGCGCGAAGTGATCATCTTCGCCCCCTTGATCGTTGGGACCCTGGCGCTCGGCGTCTATCCCGACGCCGTCTTCCACTACACCACCGCCTCGGTCGACCACCTGATCGAGGCGTGGCGCGCCGCGTCCCCAGTTAGCGTGGGCGGCTAAGGAAACGATGATGATGGACTTTTCCGGCGCCGTCGCCCTGGCCCTGCCCGAGATCATCCTCGCGGTCGGCGCCCTCATTCTGTTGATGGTCGGCGCCTTTGGCGGCGACAAGTCGACCGGTCTGGTTTCGGTCGGCTCGGGCGGCGTGCTCATCGCCGGCGCGGTCGCGGCCGCCTATGGCCCGCTCGGCTCGACCTTCAACGGCGGCTTCGTCGCCGACAACGCGGCGGCCTTCGCCAAGGTGTTCATCTACGGCTTCAGCGCCGTGGGCGTCCTGCTCGGCGACCGCTGGCTGAAGCGGATGGCCGCCTCCAAGTTCGAGTTCCCGGTCCTGATCGTGATCGCCGCGCTCGGCATGGGGATGATGGCCTCGGCCGGCGACCTGATCTCGCTCTACATCGGGGTCGAGCTGCAGTCGCTCGCCCTCTACGTCCTCTGCGCCTTCCGTCGCGACGACGCCAAGGCGTCGGAAGCCGGGCTGAAGTATTTCGTGCTCGGCGCCCTGTCGTCGGGCCTACTGCTCTACGGCGCCTCGCTGATCTATGGCTTCGCCGGCTCGACCAAGTTCGTCGACATCGCCGCCGCAGTGCAGGCCGGCGCGGGGCAGGGGGCGATCTTCGGCGTCGTCTTCCTGATCTGCGGCCTAGCCTTCAAGGTCTCCGCCGCGCCCTTCCACATGTGGACGCCCGACGTCTACGAGGGCGCCCCGACCCCGGTCGTCGCCTTTGTCGCCGCCGCGCCCAAGATGGCGGCCATGGTGCTGTTCGCCCGCGCTCTGCTGCAGGGCTTCCCCGGCGCCGTCGGGCAGTGGCAGCAGGTGCTGGTCGTGGTCGCCGCCCTGTCGATGGGCTGGGGCGCGCTCGCTGGCCTGCGCCAGCGCAACCTCAAGCGCCTGCTGGCCTACAGCTCGGTCACCAACATCGGCTACGCCCTCCTGGGCATCGCCGCGGGCACCGACCAGGGCGTCACCGCCATGCTGGTCTTCATGGTCCTCTATATGATCGACACCACCGGCCTGTTCGCCTGCCTGCTGGCCCTCAACCGCGACGGCAAGCCGATGGAGACGCTCGCCGACTTCGCCGGTCTGGCCAAGGAAAAGCCGGGCCTGGCCCTATGCATCACCGGCCTCAGCTTCTCGGTCATGGGCATCCCGCCCTTCGCCGGCTTCTGGGCCAAGTTCTACGTCTTCAAGGCCGCCATCGCCGCCGGCCTGTGGCCCATCGCCGTTTTCGGCCTGGTCGCCAGCGTGGTCGCGGCCTTCTATTACCTGCGGATCATCAAGACGATGTGGTTCGATCCCAGCCCCGGCCGCACCGACGCCAGCCCGCTTGACGCGCGCGGCGTGGCCGTGGCCGCGGCCCTCTTTTCCTGTGGTCTGGTCGTGTTGGCGCTGAACCCGCTCGATACCGTCGCCAAGCTCGCCGCCGCCGCGTTCCACCTGAGCTAGTGAAGGGGCTTATCCCCTCGGGGACCGAAGTCCCGATCCTCGCCCTCGACGAGGTCGATTCCACCAACGCCGAAGCCCGCCGCCGCGCGGAGGCGGGCGAGACCGGCCCCCTGTGGATAACCGCCGCCCGCCAGACCCAGGGCCGGGGCCGTCGGGGCCGCCGCTGGGAGACGCCGCGCGGCAATCTCGCGGCCACGCTGCTGAGCGTCCTCGACAAGCCCCCGGCCGAAGCCGCGGGCGTGTCCTTCGTCGCCGCCCTGGCCATCGCCGACCTCGCCCGCGCCTTCGTGCCGCCCGAACTCGTCTGGCTGAAATGGCCGAACGACGTGCTGCTCGGCAAGGACAAGCTCTCGGGCGTGCTGATCGAGACCGGCCTCCTGCCCGACGGCCGCGCCTGGCTGGCGCTCGGCATGGGCATCAATCTGATGACCGCCCCGACCAATGTGGAGCGCCCGGCCTCTTCGCTCGCCGCTCACCTTCGCCCGGGAATCATGAGCCCGCCGACGCCCGAAGCGGCCCTGCATCATCTGGCCGGCTCCCTGTCCGACTGGGGCGAGCGCTGGATCTCGGAAGGCTTCGCCCCCATCGCCACGGCCTGGAGCGGCAATGCGCTCGGCCTGTCCGGCCCCTGCGCTGTCCGCCTGCCGGCCGAGACCCTGCAGGGGACAGCCGAGGGGCTCTATGCCGATGGGGCGCTCCGCCTGCGCCTCGCCGACGGCAGCTTGCGCCGCATCACCGCCGGCGACGTCTTCCTGCCGTGAGTGGTCCGATGCTGCTGGCCATCGAGCAGGGCAACACCAACACCCTCTTCGCCGTTCATGACGGGGAGAGCTGGATCGCCCAGTGGCGCACCGCGACCGAGTCGTCTCGCACGGCGGATGAGTACGCCGTCTGGCTGAACCAGTTGTTGCAGATGCAGGGCCTGTCGCTGGGCCAGATCACCGACTGCATCATCTCCAGCGTCGTGCCCCAGTCGGTGTTCAATCTGCGCACCCTCTCGCGCCGTTATCTGAAGGTCGATCCGCTGGTGATCGGCGAGAATGTCCAGCTCGGCATCGAAGTGCGGATCGACAAGCCGTCCGAGGCC
>CANJKM010000164.1 GCA_947474805.1 Caulobacterales bacterium
CCGAACGGGTGGTCGCGGGTGTCGGCGGGATTGGCGTTGATTTCGCTGGCCTGATCGAAGTGGAAGCCCGCCTCCAAGGCCAATTGCCTGACATAGGCCTCCTGGACATAGCCGGAGCCGGCCAGAGGGTCCTGGGGGCCGCCGGCGGGCGCGCGGTGCTCCTCGACGCCGAGGACGCCGCCGGGCTTCAGGACCTGGAAGGCGTCGCGGAAGGCTTTTTCGGCTAGGCCGGCGGCCATCCAGCTATGCAGGGTGAGCAGGAATAGCCCCATGTCAGCCATGCCCGCCTGACCGAGCGGACCGCTCTTCATGCCGAAACTGGCGAACTTAACGGCGGCATAGAGGTCGCGGCGGCCGGAAAACTGCTTCTGATAGGCCTCCTGCACCTGGGCTGTGGCTGCGTCGGCCTGGCCGGGTTCAAAACCCGCGGCGATCAGGGTCCCCCCTCCGACGGTGAGCACGGGAGCGAGAATCTGGCTGTACCAACCGGCGCCGGGCCAGAACTCGACCACGGTCATGCCGGGCTTGAGACCAAAGAAACGAAGGGTCTCGATTGGGTGGCGAGCGGAGTCGCGGCGAGAGTCGGTCCCGCGCCAGTCCCCGCCCACGGCCCATTCGAGGCTGCCGTGGGGGCGGGCGGACGCAGGTTTCAGTTCCGGAGCAGCGGCGTTGGAGGCAGCGTCGTCCGGCTTGGCCTGTTTGCGGCCGCAGCCTGTCAAAGTCAGGGCGGCGGCGCCCATCAAACATGCGCGCCGCGAGAAACGGGAGACGAGCTCCATGATCCGGTGACTGTCCTCGTAGCGCCCCGATCCGGTCTAGCGCGCCCCGCCCTCGCGGTCAAAAACCCTCTCGGGAGGCCTTGCGGCCATGGCTTGGCTGCCTAACTGAGAAGAGCGGAGGCGCCAAATTCGGGTCTCCGTGGGTTCCGAGGCCATCAAGGCTCGGCGACTCAACCATTCGCTCCTTGCTTGAAGAGAAGGATGCTTCCTATGCGTACGATCGATTTTTCCGCCCTGTCTCCGCTCTACCGCTCGGTCGTCGGCGGCGACCGCTTGGCCGCTCTGCTTGAGGCCGCCTCCAAGGCCGAGGCCCCGGCTGGCTATCCGCCCTACAACATTGAAACCACCGGCGACGGCGCCTACCGCATTGAGGTCGCGGTCGCGGGCTTCAAGCCCGAGGAACTGTCGGTCGACGTCAAGGAAAACGTCCTGACCGTGATCGGCCGGAAGGCCGCCAACGACGAGCCCAAGACCTACCTGCATCGGGGTCTTGCGGCGCGCAATTTCGAGCGCCGCTTTCAGCTCGCCGACTATGTGGTGGTGACCGACGCCAGCCTCGCCGACGGCTTGCTGGCCATCTCGCTCAAGCGCGAGCTTCCGGAAGCTCTCAAGCCCCGCAGCGTGCCGATCGCTCATGCGGCGGCTTCGGCGGCGGTCAGCGACCAGACCGCGGCTTAGGAAGCCTCTTTCCCTCCAAGGATGAGCAGAGAGGGCGGCGCCGAAGGCGTCGCCCTTTTTCTCTTATTGGATTAGGCGGCTTCGCCTTCGAGGTTCAGACCGACGACCGAGTTCAGGTGGGCGCCGCGCCAGCTGGCCTGGCTTTGTCGGGCGCCGGTGAGATCGGCCCCACGTAGGTCGGCTTCATCAAACACGGCCTGGGTCAGGTCTGCCTGTTGCGCGTGGACATAGCGCATCCGCGAGCCGTTCAGCTTCACGGGCGCGACCCGGCCGCCCCCGAGCGGCAGGGGAGTGAGATGGGCCCCCCGGAGGTCGGCCTTGGTCAGGTTGGCGCCCACGAGCCGCGCGCCGCGCATGTCGGCCCCGCGCAGATCGCAGCCGCGCAGATCGGCCCCTTCGAAATTTGCCCCCTGGAGATGGGCTCCGGACAGGTCGATGCCGACAAGGCAGGCGCCTTTGGCCGAGCAGGCGGTTAGCTTGGCGCCCTTGAGCTGGTCTTTCAGCGGACGCAGATCCTCGCCATCGAAATTGGCCGGGCTGCCCTCCCTGGCCCCGTTCTCGCACCACGCCTGGTTAGCGGCGGCGCGTTGCTTGAGGTCGGAGGCGCGGCTCATGGCCTCGGCGGTCGGGTCGATAACCGCACCGACCATATTGGTTTTGCCAGTCCGGGCGCTCGCGACATTGGCCCCAGTCAGGACCGCTCCGCCCAGATTGGCCCCTTCGAGGTTGCAGCCGGTGATGTCGGCGTTCTCAAGCATGGCGCCTTGAAGGTTGGCGTCCTTCAGATTGGCCCCGGCCAGCTTGGTCCCACGCATCGAGCAGTCGGAAAAGTCGGCCGCGAAGGCCGAGACGCCGTTGAAGTTGGAGCCGTCCAGAGTGGCGCCGGTGAAGACGGCCTTGTCGGCTTCGCCCCCCCGCGTCTCATGCTTGATCATGTCCAGGCCGCGCTTGGGGTGCGGAATGGCGATCTGACCCTCGCGGAAGTCGGCCTGGGTGAGGTCGGCCATCGACAGATCAGCCCCGCGCAGGCACGCGCCGCGGATATCGGCGCGGCGAAGATTGGTGGCCCGAAGATCCGCCCCGCGCAGATCGCAGCCGAACAGGTTGGCGCGCTCAAGGTTGGATTTGACCATCCGGGCGCCGTCGAAACAGGAGCCCGAGAAGTCGGCGTCGGGCAGGTTGCGGGCGATGATGTCCAGCCCTGAAAGGTCGACGAAGTGGAGGGAGGCGCGCTTGCCGCCGGGCTTACCGGTGACGAAGCGTTCGTGGGCCGAGAGGATCAACTCCAGCTCGCCCTGGGTCAGTTTACGACGGCCTGTGGCGCCCGTGCTCACGTTCTGTCGCCCCTATCGCGCTGCAATTTCGCGAAGCTTAGCCGGTCAATATGGCTGGGGGGTTAATGGGGCGGGTTTTCCCGTCAGAATAAGGCGTTGCCTAAGCTCTGAGAGGTGGATCTGTCCCGATGGTTCGGGCGTCGGTCATCTTGGCTCGTTCGAAGATCGCGCCGGTCGTGATGGCGTAGCTTAGATCGGAGCGAGACAGGTCCGAGCCCTTGAACTGCGCGCCGGTGAGATCTGTCTTCAGCATTCTGTCGCCGGAGATCAGCAGGGGCCCGAGCTGGGCCTCGCGCAGGTCGGCATTGGAGAGTTTGGCGTTCGTCAGCTGGGCGCCGCGCAGATCGGCCCGCTGCAGATTGCAGCCGCGAAGGTCGGCGCCCTCCAGATGCGCGCCCTGAAGCTGCACCCCCTCCATGTCGAGGCCGTAGAAGACCGCCTTCTTGGCCGATAGCGCCGTCAGGTTTAGCCGCTTGATGGATTTTAGCGCGCGCAAATCCGCGTCGTCGAAGCGCGAGGGTTCGCCCTCCGCCCCGCCGGTCTCGCACCAGAGCGCGTGGGCGCGTAGCATCCTCTCATGCGGCAGGCCGGTGACGTCCTTGCCCTGCGGCTTGTCAGTCAGGCAGCCGGCCATGTCGGCGTTGCTCATGTCGCAGTAGTCCGACTTGACACCGACCAGCACGGCGTCCCGCAAGTCCGCGCCAGACATGTCGCAGCCGGACAGATCGCACCCCGCCAGGTCCGCCCCGCATAGGGTGGCCTGTTTCAGGTTGGCGCGGATCAGTTTGGCGTCCTTCATGACCGCATCGGAGAAGTCAGCCTTGCATGCGACGACGCCGGTCAGTTTGGAGCGTTGCAGATTGGCCCCGCGCAGAGTGACGCCCTGTGCCTGAGCGGCCTGTGAGACGTCGTGCTCGATGATCCGCAGGCCGTCGCGCCGATGGTGGGAGGCGATGGCCCCTTCCCTCAGGTCTGCCTCGAACATGTCGGCGCCGGTGAGGTCGGCGCCCCGCAGCGAGGCGCCGCGTAGGTCGACGCGGCGCAACGAGGTCTCAGCCATCCTGGCGCTCTGCAGGTCGATACAGAAGAGGTTGGCGTTGTCGAGTTTGGCCCCGGTGAAGTTGGTTTCGACCGCTACGGCCCCGGTGAAGTCGGCGTCGGCGAGCTGGCGGCCGCGAAAATCAAGGCCGGAGATGTCGGTGTAGGCGAACACGGCGCGGGCCCCGCCCGGCTGGCATCGCCAAAGCCGTTCATGCTTGGCGCAAATGGTGTCGACCTCAGCCTGACTTAGGCGCCGATAACTGATCTCTGCTTTCTGGGCGATCATCCCGTCAGAATGCGGATCGGATGCTTAATAATTCCCATCCGCCGCCAATCAGCCGGGCAAGGGCGCCGCACGCTCATCGTCGAGATAACGGGCGGAGATCGGCTTCAAGGCGGCGTCGAGCTCAATCAGCAGTGGGTTGGAGGTGGGGATCTCCACCTCGGTGATCTCGGAGTCGGGAACCGCGAACAGATGTTTGACGATCGCCCTCAGAGAATTGCCGTGGGCGGCGATCAGCAAGGTCTCGCCGGCCTTGAGCCGGGGCGCGATCTCCGCGTCCCAATAGGGCAGCACCCGCTCCAGCGTGGTCTTCAGGCTCTCGGTGTCGGGGATCGGCTGGCCGGCGTAGCGGCGGTCAGTCGTGAAGTCGTAGGGCCCGCCCGGCGCCAGCGGCGGCGGCGGGATGTCGTAGGAGCGGCGCCAGATCTTGACCTGGGCGTCGCCGTGGATGGCGGCGGTCTCAGCCTTGTCCAGCCCGGTCAGGCCCCCGTAGTGGCGCTCGTTCAGCCGCCAGTCCTTGATCGTCGGGATCCAGAGCTGGCCCGCCGCCCTCAGGGCGATGTTGCAGGTGCGGATCGCCCGGGTCAGCACCGAGGTGCAGGCGCGGGTGAACTCCAGCCCCGCCTCGGCCATCAGTTTCCCGCCGCGAACGGCCTCGCGCTCGCCTTGGTCGGTCAGGTCGACATCGACCCAGCCGGTGAAGCGGTTTTCCAGGTTCCACTGGCTCTGGCCGTGGCGAAGCAGGACGAGGGTCGGCATGTGGGCTCCATTAGCTGGTCAGCGGGCTAAATCCTTCGTCTCCCCGCCGCAACCCAAAACGGACGAATCCGCTAACAGCCGTGCTATAGCGGCCCCAATGTCGGATCGGATCTTCTTCGCCCTGGCCCTCGCCGTGGCCCTGGCGGCCATCGCTCTGGCGCTGCAATGGCCCCAGGGGCTTGGTGCGCGCGCCAGCGGGCCGTTCGGCCGTGAGACCTATGCTGAGCGCCTTGCCCGAACCACGCCGCGTCCCGCCCCGGCCCAGGCCGCCGCGGCCCAATTGAAGGGCGGACTATGAGCGACGCACTCACCGTTGGCCGCCGGGTGCTGCAGGTCGAGGCCGAAGCTCTGGCCGCGCTCTCCGCTTCATTGAACGGATCCTTCACCCAGGCGGTCGAGCTGGTCGCCGGGCTGAACGGCCGGCTCGCCCTGACCGGTATCGGCAAGTCGGGCCATGTGGCGCGCAAGATCGCAGCAACCCTGGCCTCCACCGGAACCCCTGCCCTGTTCGTCCACCCGGCCGAGGCCAGCCACGGCGATCTCGGTATGATCGGCGCTGGAGATGCTGTGCTGGCCCTCTCCAAGTCGGGCGAGACCCGCGAACTGGCCGATGTGATCGGCCACGCCAAGCGGTTTGGCCTGCCTCTGATCGGCATGACCACGCGGCCCGACAGCGCGCTCGGCCGCGCCGCCGACCTGGTTCTACGCCTGCCCGAAGCCGCCGAGGCGACCGAAGCGGTTGACGCCCCCACCACTTCCACCACGCTTCAAATGGCGCTGGGCGACGCCCTGGCCGTGGCGGTGATGGAGCGTCGCGGCTTTGGCGCGCGCGACTTCCGCGCCTTCCACCCGGGCGGGGCGCTCGGCGCGGCCCTCACCCCCGTCTCCGCCCTGATGCACGTCGGGCCCGAGCTGCCCCTGGCCCCGCCGGACACGCCTATGCGCGAGGCGCTCCTCCTGATGACGGAAAAGCGGTTCGGCTGCGTCGGGGTCTGCGATACGTCGGGCAAGCTCGTCGGCGTCGTCACCGACGGCGACCTGCGCCGCCATATGAGCGGGCTTCTCGGCCACACGGCCGGCGAGATCATGACCGGCGCGCCCAAGACGGTGGCGCCCAATGCACTGGCGGCCGAGGCGATCAAATTGATGAGCGAACCGGCGCCCGCCGTCACGGTGCTGTTCGTCGTTGAAGCCGGGAAACCTGTCGGCATTCTTCACATTCACGATCTACTGCGGGCCGGCGTCGCCTAGTCCCACCCTTCGTTCGGAGTCTCCATGTCCCTGAAGCCGCGTAGCGACCTTCTTCCCAACACCCTCGACTTCGAGATCGAGCCGCTGGTCAAGGCGACCGGCTTTCGCGAGTACGACGCGCGCTGGATGCTGGAGAAGGAGATCAATCTTCTCGGCGTTCAGGCTCTGGGCCTGGGCCTGGCCACCTACATCCACGAGGTCGGGGTGCAGCCGCGCATCGTCGTCGGCCACGACTTCCGCTCCTATTCGATCGCGGTGAAGCAGGCGCTCAGCCTTGGTCTGATCGCCGGCGGCTGCGAGGTGCTGGACATCGGTCTCGCCCTTTCGCCGATGGCCTATTTCGCCCAGTTCGACCTCGACGCGCCCTGCGTGGCCATGGTCACCGCCAGCCACAATGAGAACGGCTGGACCGGCGTGAAGATGGGCGCGAACAAGCCCCTGACCTTCGGCCCCGACGAGATGGGCCGCCTGAAGGAAATCGTTCTTTCTGGTTCTGGTGTCGAGCGTTCCGGCGGAAAGCTGACCCGCGCCGAGGGGGTCATGGACCGCTATATCGCCGAGTGCGGGTCGCGCGCGAAATTGACCCGCAAGCTCCGCGTGGTCGCCGCCTGCGGCAATGGCACCGCCGGCGCCTTCGCGCCCAAGGCGCTCGAGCTGATGGGCGCCGAGGTCATTCCCATGGATTGCGACCTCGACTGGACCTTCCCGCGCTACAATCCCAACCCCGAAGACCATGAGATGCTTCATGAAATGGCCATCGCGGTGAGGCGCGAGGGCGCCGACCTGGCGCTCGGCTTCGACGGCGACGGCGACCGCTGCGGTGTGGTCGACGACGAGGGCGAGGAGATCTTCGCCGACAAGATCGGCCTCATCCTGGCCCGCGACCTGTCGGGCATCCACAAGGGCGCCGCCTTCGTGGTCGATGTGAAGTCCACCGGCCTCTACGCCACCGACCCGATCCTGGCGGCCAATGGCGCGACGACGGTCTATTGGAAGACCGGCCACAGCTACATCAAGCGGAAGACCGCCGAGCTGAAGGCCCTCGCCGGCTTCGAGAAGTCCGGCCACTTCTTCTTCAACGCGCCGCTCGGCCGCGGCTA
>CANJKM010000165.1 GCA_947474805.1 Caulobacterales bacterium
GTCAGGCGTGATGTGGACGATCTTGCCGATGTGATTGTCGAGTTGCTGGGGCAGCATGTGCTCGGCGCCCGGCAAGGGACGGCCGCCAAGCGCGACGAAGAGGTTGCCGTTCTTGTCGAAGACGATCCGGCCGCCCTTGTCGCCGTTGCCCTGCTTGGCGGTCATCGCCGGGGTGACGCGGAAGATCTCGACCAAGTCGGTCAGAGTCTTGCCGTCGGCGGACAGTTTGGCCCGCGCCACCGCGACGCCATCGGCGTCGTTTCCCTGATCCACGTCGTAGGTGAAGTAGAGGCGACGGGTCTTGGCGAAGTTGGGGTCGACGGTGAACTCGATCAGCCCCCCGCCGCGAACGGCCTTCACCGTCGGAAGGCCGGCGATGGGCGCCGAGGCCCCGGCCTTGGGGTCCACCATGCGCAGGATGCCGGAGCGTTCCGACACTAACACCTTGCCGTCGGGAAGAATGCCGACGCTGCCGCCACGGGTCAGTTTGATCGGCAGGACGTTGACCGTGTAGGCCACGCCGCTGGCGGAATAGGGGGCGCGGGTCTGGCCGGGGAAAAGGGGCTTGTCGTCGGGCTTCTCGGGCGCCCGGGTCTCGACCGGTTGGCCCTCGATCATCGGGGGAACGGGGTCGTGGGAGTGCTTCTTCGGGTCGGCGGCGAGGCTGGACGGCGCAACGAACGGGGCGGCGGGCGTCTGGGCCTGGGCCATCGAGGGGGCGATGGACGCCCCTGCCAGCAACGCGGCCAGCCATAAACGTTTCATGCCCTCGATCTCCCCACTATGAGCGGCCGACTCTTCGGTCGGCTCTAACAAGCCTAGTGTGTCCATAAAGGCCTGGTCTTGAGAAGTCTCAAGGGGTTGCGGCTTGGCGCCTCAGACATCGCCGCGACGGACGCTGTGGCTTTGCGACAGGACTCGGGGCCGCGGTCCCGATCGGCGTTCGCGGCGAATTGTAGCTTTGACTTGTCGGCGGGTTCCGATGAACTAGCCGGCAAGACCTTCCTCGATAAGCGTTAGAAGCCGCCGATCCGCGGCGGAGCTGGCCCGGGACGTGAACGTGTCGCAGCGCCTGACGGCGTTCCTCAGGGTACTGCCGCTGCAGGGTCCGAGAGAGGCCGAAGCAAGCGATGGCCGGGAGGAAGGCATGGACGTGAGGCGAGCCTGCTGCGTGATGGCCCTGAGTCTGGCGGCGTCCGCGGCGGCGGCGGCCGTCCCGACGGCGCAAAGCCTGCCCGACTGGACCGGGGTCTGGCAGAACAAGGGCCCGCCGACCGACACCGACCTGTTCGATGGGGGCACGAGCGATCCGCCCGGCTGCGCCGCCCTGTCCCAGCCCTGCCGCTCGCATCCGCCTTATCGGCCCTCGTGGGAGGCTCGGTACGAGCAGAACCTGGCGCTGGCGAGGGCCAATATCCTGCCCGATCCGCTGACCCGCTGCATGCCGCGCGGCACGCCCGGGAACATGCGCTCGCCCGATACGATCGAGTTCGTTCCCAGGCCCGAACGGACCTGGATCTTCATCGAGAACGGCAGCCAGGCCCGGCGCATCTACACCGACGGGCGCAAACATCGCACTGGCGCGGACGCCTTCGACAACTGGACCGGCGATTCCATCGGCCATTGGGAGGGCGACACCCTGGTCGTCGAGACCGTCGGCGTTAAGGGAGAGATGATGATCGACCGCAGCGGCGCGGTCCTGTCGTCCAAGGCCAGGATCACCGAACGCATCCGCCGCCGCGACGCCTCGACCATGGAGGACGTCTTCACCATCGAAGACCCGGAGGCTTTGACCCGGCCCTGGGCGGTGACGCGGCTGTACCGCAAGGTCGACGGCCCGATCTTCGACTACGCCTGCGCCGAAAATCCGCGCAACACGATCGACGCCTCCGGCCGCACTCTCACTCTGGACGCCCAAGGAAGGGTGATCGATGCGCGCTAGCCTCCTTCTCCTGGCCGCCGTCGCCGTGCTGGCGAGCGGAACCGCCCGAGCCGAGACTTGGGCCGATCTTCCCGACTGGAGCGGCGACTGGGTCGTCGTCAGGGGCAAGGCGGATGCGCCGCCGCCCTACAGGCCGGCCTGGTCGGCCAGACAGAGGACGTCGACCAAGCCGGTTGACCCGATGAGCACCTGCGGCCTCCCGGCCGGCGCGCCGAGGATGATGGGGCTTCCGGGCGTTCATGAGTGGATCGTGCGACCGGGCCAGGTCTGGCACGCGGTGGAGGAGGGCAATTCGGTGCAGCGTGTCTACACCGACGGCCGGCCGCACCGTCAGGGCGACGATCTGTTCGCCACCTACACGGGCGACAACGTTGGCCGGTGGGAGGGGCAGACCCTGGTGATCGATACGGTCGGGCTGCGCGCCGACACCTGGCTGGATGAGGCGGGCCGGCCGCACAGCGACCAGACCCACATGGTCGCCCGGCTGCGTCGCGAGGGCGCCGAACTGGTGGCGCGGATCGAGATCGAAGACCCCGTCGCCTTCGTCCGCCCATGGACGCTGGAGCGCCGCTACCGCAAGCTGCCGGCGGGCAGTTTCGTGCACGACTTCGCCTGCAAGGTGATCCGGAGTTCGGGGGACGCCAAGGCCGCCAACTAGCCGGGCCGCAAGGCCGTTCAGCAAACAGGGCCCTTGAAGACGCGCACGGCTTGCTGGGATGGTGGGCGCCATGAGCGCTTCGGACCTTTCTCGCCTTCGCGGCTTCGTCGAGGCGTTCGACGAGTTGCTGTCCCGGACGGCCGACGAGGCGTCGATCCTTGCAGAGGGCGGGGAGGCGTTGAGGGCGCTGATCGCTCGTGACGACTGGCTGCCGGAGGCTTTCGCGCGACCCGATCCCGAGCGCTACACCCAATACTTGCTTCACTGCGACAGCCAGGAGCGGTTCTCGGTGGTGTCGTTCGTCTGGGCGCCCGGCCAGGCTACGCCTGTGCACGACCACACCGTTTGGGGCTTGGTCGGAGTGCTGCGCGGAGCCGAGATCTCGCAAGGCTATGAGCTGAAGGGCGGCGTCCTCACGGAGAGCGGGGCTGCGCGGTTGTTGAGGTCGGGCGATGTCGAGGCATTGTCGCCGGCGAAGGGCGACATCCACACGGTGGCGAACGCCCTGTCAGACCGGCCATCGGTCAGCATCCATGTCTATGGCGCCAATATTGGAGCGGTCAGGCGTTCGGTCTTCGCCCCGGACGGGACCCGCAAGTCGTTTGTCTCCGGCTACGCCAATGCCGCGCCCGCGATCTAAGGCGGCTTGGCGGAGGGGTATCCGCCGGTGGGCCTTCTGGCCCAGTTCGTCGTCCAGGCCGAGCTGAGGATCAGAGCGCTTCGGGCGCGACGACGGTTAGGTCGCCGCGCCTCCCGCAGTTGGCTGCTAGAAGCGATAGTTGCCCTGTACGCCGACGGTCCGGGGCCGCTGGAAGCCCTGACCCACGAAGGGCTGGTAAGTGCCGTAGACGGTACAGCCGGGACCACCCGTCGTGGCGTTGCACGCCCCGACCCCATTGCCGCTGTTGCCGACGGCGTCGCGGGAGTTGGTCAGGTTGAGCGCGAAGATGTTGACGTCGAACTGGCCGAGGTCCACCCCAAGGCGCAGGTTGAACAGGTCCTGCTTGCCGACCGAGCGCGTGAAGGGGTTGTAGTTGGTGGCCCCGAAGCTGACGCCCTGCTGATACGGACCCTGGTACTGGTAGTCGAGGCGGACGTAGGCCGGACGCTCCATAACGTTGAAGTCGTACTGAGCGTTGAAGTTGACCTGCCACTTCGGAATGCCGAACCCGTCGCCCTTGTTGGCCACGACCGCCGCCGCCGCGCCGGAGGTGGGCTTCGGACCGGTCACGGCCGTCGTGTACTTGGCGTCGGTGTAGCCGGCCGCAATCCCGAGGGTCAGAGGCTTCCACGGCCGGTACTGGGCCTGGAGGTCGCCGCCCTGGCTGCGGGCGGAGCCGCCGTTCTGGCTCCAGTTCTGGCCGCAGCCTTGGGCTGCGACCGAGACCTGGATGTCGGTCCAGTCGATCCGGAAGGCCGCGACGTTCAGCTGAAGCTTGCGGTCCAGGAGCCGGAACTTGCCGCCGGCTTCATAGCTCCACACCGAATCCGGACCGTAGCCGGTGGGAACATCGTTCACGGTCATGCCGAACAGGGCCAGACCCACGGCGCAGGTGTTGGGGTTCAGCTGGTTGTTCACCCCGCCGGCCCGGAAGCCCTTGGCCGCGTTCGCATAGACCATGTTGCTGTCGTTGATCTGATATTGGGCGCCGAACTTGGGTGTCACCGGCGAGTTGTCCACCTTGCCCTTGGCGGTCGAGAACGGGTCGCTCAGCGGACGGCTGGCCAGGGTGCCGCCGTTGATCTGGATGTATTCCAGACTCACCCGCGACTGACGGACGCCGGCGGTCAGCTTCAGCTTCTCGGTCAGCCAGAGGTTGGCTTCGCCGAAGACCGCCAGTTCGGTATCGGCCAGCTTGGTGTCCAGGGTCGAGACGCAGCCGCAGGGATCGTCCGGCAGGCCGTAACGGGCCTGCTGGCTGATGCCGTAGAGCGCCCGGGTCGTTGGGTTATAGTCGCCGGTGATCCGATAGTAGATGTGGGTGCGGCTATTGGAGAAGAAGGCGCCAACCACCCAGTTGAACGGGCGCTGGTCCGCCGGCGAGGAGAAGCGGAGTTCCTGCGAGACCGCGTTGCGCCGGTTTGCGGCGGTGAAGATGCCGGGGTAGTCAGGCTCCAGGGCGAACAGCGGGAACTGGGTGCGCCCCGGGTTTTGGGTCGTCTGCTGGACCCGGCCCGGGTCTTGGCTCTCCGGCGACATCCCGAACGTCTTGTCCCAGACGTAGGAGGTGATCGCCTTCACCGTCATCTTCTCGAAGTTGTAGTCGAAGGTGAAGCTGTAGGTGTCGAAGATGGTGCGGTTGCCGTAGATGCCTTGGTCGTAGGGCGCGATGCTGACGTCGCCCCGTTGCAGGTAGTCGAACGGCCCATAGGTCTGGGCCGGACGGACATAGACGCCGGCCGTAGGAACGGCGGGGCAGGCGATGGAGGGGGGCGTCCAGGCCCCGACCTGGGTCGCGGGCCGAACCGTGCTGTTGCAGGCCTGGGGCGTGGTGAAGGTGGTTCCCGGCGCGAAGGGATTGGTCGCGGTGTTCGGCGCGTTCGAGGATTCGACCCGCGAGGTGTAGCCGGCCAGGGTCAGGCGCATCTGCTCGGTCGGGGCGGCCATCAGGCTCACGCGGAGCACGCGGTCGTCCGTCGCGTTGGCGTCCTTCTTGACCAGCGCCCCGTTCTTGTAAGGGTTCAGAATGTCGATATAGCCGCTGGTGTGGCGGACGAAGGCGGAGGCCCGGAAGCCCAGCTTGTCGGTAATGATCGGCCCGCCGACGGCCACGCCATATTCGTAGTTGGCGCCGCCTTCCTTGAGACGCGAATACTCGGCCCTGCCCATGCCCGAATAGGTGGTCAGGCTAGGAGTCGGTGTGATCAGACGGATGGTGCCGCCCTGCGACGAGCCGCCGTAGAGCGTCCCCTGCGGGCCCTTTAGCACTTCGATCCGCTCGAGGTCGAACAGTACGGGCAGGGGCGCGCCGTTGTTCTGGCTCACGCCCGAGTTGGAGCGCTTGGTGAGCGTCGTGTCATCCAGATAGATGCCGGTGGTGGCGGCGCCGGTCGTGGCCACGATGCCACGGATCGAGAAGTTGGCCGCGCCGGCGACCGAGTTGGTGACCGTCACCGATGGGACGATCCTCTGCAGGTCGGTCGCGATCTTGACGCCCTGCTGGTCGAGCGAGGTCTGGGTCACGGCGGCGATCGACATCGCCACCCGGTTCACCGTGTCCGCTTGGCGTGTGGCGGTGACCACCACTTCGCCGAGGAGGTCGTCGGTGGCGCGGCTCGTGCTGGCGGCGGCCGGGGGCGCGGTCTGGGCGAGCGCGCTTCCGGCGGCAACGCTGACCAGCGCGCTTGTCATCAAGAGGAGATACACGCGGCTATTATGAATCATTATTGCGTCCCTGAATGTAGCGCGCAGAGTCATTGCTCAGCGGGTCTGTTTTCTTTTCAAATTATTTGTTGGGGCGACTGCGAGCGCGGCTGGATGGCGCAGGCGTTATGGCGGCGGATCGTCCCGTTTACTCTCGGTCGGCATGGGCGGCCGCCGGTCGAGAAAGACGCCATCTTCCCTCCCATTATTGTTCTTTGTTGAGCATTGTTATGCGGCATAACAAAGATATCGCAGGCGCCATTTTGTCTCAGAGGGGCGTCCGGGCCCGGTTACGTGACTTAAAGACCTTCCCGCTGCGGTTAGGCGGCAAGGCTCCGATAAGGGAGAGGGCGCGGCGCGTTTGTTGCGCGCGAGCGCGCCGTGCGGCGACCGCCTGAGGCTCCGTCCGGTGCTCGACCGAACGGGAAAGGCGACCCGCCGGTCAACGGCGGGTCATAGATTTCGCAGCTAGCGGGCCACCTACTTCTTCGGCGGCGCGTATTCTACAAGCGGGGCCTCAAGCAGCCTCTCCGAGCACTGCTCGTCGATCAGCAGGGTCGTGGGGGGCAGGGCGCGGAAGGTCACGCGCGCGGACCATGGCTTTGCGTAATACTTGGAGTCCTCGAAGGTCATGACGTCCTCGAGCGTGTTGGCGTCAACGCGCTTGAAGCGCTCGGTCACCTTCATGTCCGGCGACTGGGGCAGGCCCGAGTCGTCAAGCCATTGCTTGCCGTTGAAGTCGCTCGTCTCGATGATCAGGGTAGCGCCTTCCCAGCGGCCCGAAGAGGCGCCTTCCCACAGGTTAAGGCGGTCGTCGGGCGCAGTCGGCTTCAGCGGACCGTCCAGATACACGTGTCGGATCACGTGGCGGGTCTGCATGAAGAAAGTGATCTTGGCCGGCGTCTGGGCGAGCAGGAACGGCTGGTTCACCAGCATGGAGCGCGGCGTGCCCGGGGGCGTGCAGAAGTCCATGGGGTCGGGGTTCTTGCCGGCCTTCTTGTCGGCGGCGCGCTGGCTGTAGAGCTTCTTGCCCGCGGCGTTAAGTGGCGGGGCCTTGCCGTCCGTCATGGTCAGGGCCGCGATCGGGGTGGAAATCTGCCAGTAGCCGCCGACGCGCGGGCGGGTCCTTTCGGCCTCGATCAGGGCCTTGGTCCTGGCTTCCTGTTCAAGGCGCCGGGTGGTCGCGGCGTTTTCCTGGGGGATTGAACTCTGCTGGGCGAACGCTTCACCAACGA